>JAGQOW010000011.1 GCA_020427155.1 Planctomycetales bacterium
CCCGCCAATCGGCGGGGTTGTCGTTTTACGGCAGGCAAAAGTCAGCCGCCGGGATACGGCGGCTTACACCGTCACGCCCTCCGCCACATCCCTGAACTCGGCGATCTGGTCGAAGTTCATGTAGCGTTATATTCAATGGCTTAACCACGGGCTTTTCAGCTGTATTTCTTAGGCACTGCCTAAGATTTTCTCGCGGGAACCGGTGAAGCGATGGGTACCTCCTTACTGCGAAGGTATCGATTGTGGCTCGAGTCTGTCGTATGCCCAAGAAGTGTTTTACTGTCCAATCCCTGCTTTTTGGCATCAGTGGCAGAGGCTGCTCTTATGTCGTGGAAGTGGGCATCCTCGACCTTCGCGGCCGTACATGCTTTAACCCACTGGTGATGAATAGTGCCATAGGCTAAGGGCTTGCCATCGCGCTTATGAAGCAGGGTCAGCCCCTTAACTGACTGATGAATCGACCTGGCCTCCTTGATGGCAGCATCAAGATCCGGTGTCATGCTAATCAGTACTCGATTTCTAGTTTTCTGCTGCTTGATGAATACTCCCTCATCGCTGATATCGGCATACCTGATCTTTATGACATCACCCATGCGCTGTCCAGTGATATAGGCCAAGTCCATCAGGCACTTTAGCGTTGGCGTAGCATGTTCTCGAATAGCCTTGAACTCCTCAGCTGTTATGTAACGGTCCCGCTTGGTCGTTTTGAATTGCTCAATATCGCGAACTGGGTTGAATTCGACGATTCCCCAACGAACAGCTCGCTGGAACATTCCCTTCAGGAATGACCGCAGCAAATTCGCCATGCTGGGGTGTGATCGGTGGTGATCGAGAAAGGCGGCTATGTGCTTTGGCTTGACCTGTGATGGACTGAACTGCGAAAAAGCCTTAAGAACCTTACGGGAGCAGGACTGATAGTTCTTGAAAGTGCTGGCAGCGACCGTTGCCTTCATGTCCCCAAGGGTGCGTTCAACTAAGTCGGCGAGTTCCTGATTGTTGCTCTTTCCAACTGTTAATCTTGCGTATTCGATCAGGGCGTCGTGTAGATCACGAGACAGCGGAGTCCACTTGTTACCACGAACGAGGTAATAACGTCCGTGGGACAAATGCATCCAGCGAGGTAGGACTCTACTCAAGGATCAATTCCGGCTCATGGGGTTGGGCGACATCATGACCACCTAACCTTTCAATAATAACTGAGCGCAGAACCCGAGGCCAACCATCAGTGCGAACAATGAAGGGAATGCGCTGGCGATCTAACCATCTACAAACCGCAGATGGTCTCCTTAGCCCAGTAAGTTCGGAGAGTTCTGGTTGGGTTAGAAACATAGCAACTGGCAAATGTGTTGGCAGGTCTCGTCGGTACAATTGATGTTAGAAAAAACGACTCCAGAAATTGCCTGTAAAAGCGCACAAATCGGACGCATTTCAAAATAGTCCAGCCTCTGAAAGGAACCGCGATTCAGTTCCTTCTTCCATCGCGCTGCTGATAATCAATCGGTTCCTTGCCCTAGTCATCCCCACATACATCAAGCGTCGTTCCTCCTCTTCAGATGAGTCGGTATGGGGAAGGTTGCCTTCTTCAACACCGACGATCCAAACGTTGTCGAACTCCAATCCCTTGGACGAATGGAGGGTCATCAGTTGGATCCCCGTCGAATTCCTCTGGTTATCGGCCGACGAGACATAGCGCAGGCGCTGGTTTAAGGTCCCCGACAGTTTTGACAGCGACGAGTCCATGCCTTGCAGCAATGCAACCTGCTGTGGGTTGCCGCAGAAGGGTGTCATCCAAGTCGAAACACCGTGGATGACCAACTCGACACGGCCCTTCTTCGACTGCTCTATCCAGGAAGTCATTCCTGCGAGCAATCCCAATACCTTCGGGCGATCGTCACCATCAGTACTTCGGGTGTCAAGGATCGTGGCGAGGTACGAGAGACAGTCGCCAGTTGTTTGAATTTCCCGGGAGTTGATTGAGCTGGCAGCGACACCTGAAAACGACAGAGCGTTGGCTACCCCAGTCCATCCACCATCAAGAACGCTGCGCAGTATTCCCAGATAGGTACTGCCCAGTTTCCGATCCCAGATTCGCTTGCCACCTGTTCGACGATAGGGGATGTTGGCGCCACTTAGGGATATTTCCAGCGGATCAAGCATGCTGTTAGTCCGACCGAGAATTCCCCACTCGGCGTCCAGTCCGAGCTTTCTTATCCGAGCTAGCAATAGTTCTGCTTCATCCCAACGGTCGGATGCTCTGATGACCTGAACCTCGCCTGGCGATGTTCTGAACGCTTCTATCCGCTTCGGCGCCCTGAGTTTGTTGTGGGCAATCAGCTTCGCTGCATGCTCGAGGATGTTTGGCGCACAGCGGTAGTTCAGGGGCAACGTGGTTTCTGTGGAGACCAATGTGCCGGAGACCTCGGTCAGCCCAAGGTAGCCCATCGCATGGCGGAAGGCATACAGACTTTGATCGTCGTCTCCTACTAGGCTGACTTCGATGCCGGCGAGGCCATGCGCCTTGACCCATTCCATCTGAACTTCATCCATGTCCTGGGCTTCATCGACCAACAGCCACCGAATCGGCAATGGCATCATTTCTTGGGCATGAATTTTCTGGACGACCGACAAAACGATATCTGCAAAATCCATCGCACCTTCAGAGGAAAGTGTTTCCTGGTAGATGCCATAGATCATTTCCAACTCGGGGTCATTCGCTATCGGAGGAGAGATCTTGGCTTTTGCTGCGTCGATGTACTTGAGGGTGTCATCGAACGATGCAGCAATTGGATGCTCAGCTAGGCATCGACGGAGCAGGGCCAACCGTTCTCCCTCGGAAAGCAGGCGCCTTGTCTTGAGTGAACGTGGCAGACGTTTGAGTTGAGACAGGGCAATCGAATGAAACGTCCCCACTGCGAGGCGACGTCCAACATCGGGTTTGCACGAGGGCAGGATGCGACTTTTAAGTTCTGCAGCGGCATCACGGGTAAACGTGACCGCACACAATCGCCCTTTGTCGTGTGATGTGAGCAGCCGAATGGCGCGCTCGGAAAGTACGCGGGTTTTCCCGGATCCAGGACAGGCAAGTACCGTGCAATGGCCAGCCGTGGATACGGCGCGTTCCTGGAATGGATTGAGTTCCACCTACACAACGGGAACGCTTATCGGACTCGTTGCTTCCAGTGGAGCGGCATTTGTGACTGGAACGTCCGATGGACTTTCAGTCGGCATAGGTTCCTTGCGCTTGGCAGCCGTGATCGCCCGACCCGCCAAGCTCCTCATGCCCCCTGAGACTCTGAGAAGTCTCCGCTTCCATTCATAAAGGCTGACCGAGTAACTGCTGTCTGGTATCGAACCCGAGAGCCAAAGAATGTCAAACTTGGCGACCAGACTGTCAAACTCGCGGATGAGGCCAACGTAGCGCACGGCACGGGGTGAAGTGATCTTGGCTTCAAGCTCTTTGGGGTTTGAGTAGGTAACCCCAGAAAATTCGATCCCGTTCGATTCGGCCAGCTTTTCCAGACGAGTACCTTCGGTGCGAATGTCCTCGATGACCTTGTTCAGTCGGTTATCGACGATGGTCTCTACTTCGCGGGCCTGGGCCTCTGTGGCAAATACCCTGAGTACGATCGAGAGCGAAAAGATGGCGTTGGCGCACAGATCAAACCCTCGGTCGAATACCTGGTGCGCGTGGAGTGAGTTCAGCTTTACCTTCTGTGTGAAGTAGGGCCGACTGATGTCTTGTGATGCCGTTGGCGAGTAAGCAAGGGGTCGTGTGGCCATTCAAGCACTCCTCTGAAGATGTCTTGATGCTACAAAACAGACCTTCGAAATCGAATGCGAAAAGCGCACAAAAGTGCACCGTATAGCAGTTGCAAATTGCTATCGACTTCGCAAAAATGGCTTCACATTCGATGTGCCTAGTTGCCTTCGATGAGGCGGTAGCTGGCCGCTAGAAATAAACAGCATTGACATGCCGTTCATGTGAAAGCGTGGCGGCAATTACCAACCCCTGCGGGATACCCATCCCGCAACGGGTAAAGGTGTCTCCAGGGTTTTTTACTTGGGGGCATCATGGAAAAGGCTTTACTTGTTGCATCGCTTTTTGGAACAGTTCATCTCGTTCTGCTGGCATTAAGCAGGTTTGGGTACGTGGCGCTGTTTGGTCATAGACCCAGTGCCAATCCGTTGCCTGTCGGTGTTGGGCAGCACGTGAAGAAAACTGTAGACCGGTCTCTTCCTGCTCTCTTGCGAAAAGATGGCGAGGAGGATTGGTCCAAGTACGACATACCGACATTTCTTCGTCGTGGCATACCCATGCCAAAACTGGAAGTCGTACCAGCCAAGAAGCCGGCCAAGCGAAGGAAGGCCACTAAAAAGTCAGCCGTTGAGGCAGCCACCGAAACCGCAGCTCGGTTTGAGGTGGTGCTTTAACTCGACTTTCTGAAACGATTCTTACCCATGCGGGGACACACTCCCCGCAAAGGGATTGGTGTCTCCGCAATTTCACATTCGGAGACATCATGGAACTCGTTCTTATCGCGTGCTGTATAAGCGGATTTGTCATCAGCCGCCCGATCATTCGGGTACTGGGACTGCGCTAAGTCAGTACCAATCAAGCCTGTGGGAATCCCGCAGGCCTAATGATTTTCGTCACCGAGAGCCATTAGGCCTGCGGGGTTGTTACGGGCATGCATCAAGCCTGGCAACTCGTGTGGGGTTCGTTTCCAACCCGACAAGGAGCCTAGCCATGATATTTCTGATTCTCTCGATGTGTGCCGTTTCTGGTTTCATCATCAGTCGCCCGATCGTTCGTGCTTTGGGGCTGAGGTGATTGGCACAGATCGTTTTCCCGAATCAAAAACTTGATCCATCCACGTCAGATCGCTGCAACTTGATGACGTGGGCTCGAACAACCCCGCACTTCAGTGCGGGCTTTCCTGAACGCACCGCGAGGTGCGCTGAGGAAAGCAGACTTGTCGCCCATGGGTAACCCTGGGAGTCAGAGGCGGTAGCTGGCCGCTCGAAATAAACAGCATTCAACGACAGTCAGGCAACTGCCTGTCATTCTCAACCCCGCCAGGGACGCAAGTTCCCGGCTGGGGAATTGTGCCTCCAGCGGGTCTTTCTACTGGAGGTAATGATGCATATTGATACTCAAGTTGGTCTCCTGTCGATGGCTGCCGAGGACTACCATGGCCACAAGGACGTGGTTGGGCACTCCAGTCTGGTCCGCATCATGCGGTCCCCGGCGCATTATCAGGAGTACGTGACCAATCCACCTGAACCGACCCCAGCCATGGCCTTCGGGACAGCTGTTCATTCAGCGGTTCTTGAGCCTGCCGCGTTCGCTTCGGACTATGCGGTCTTCGATGAGTCGCAGCTCGATGGATCGTTGCAGTCGCTTGAGGATTACAAGGCGGCGGCAACGGAACTGGGCATCAAGATCGGGAAAATGAAGAAGGATGAGATCAAGGATGCCATCAAGGCCGCCGACATCGAATCCCGCTTTGTGTTTCGGGAAGATGCGATTGCCAGGCTCTATGACGGCAAGCAAATCCTGACACCGACGATGATGTTGGCTATCCACTCGATCCAGGCGAGTATTGCTCACCATGACGGGGCTTCGAGATTACTGAGTAACGGCATGGCGGAGATGTCTGGATTCTGGACGGATCCCGATACATCGATCCAATGTAAATGCCGTCCTGACTGGTTGGTGATGAAGGACGAAACCATTACGGGGATCGTCGATGTCAAAACCTGTGCCGATGCCTCTGCTGATGCATTTGCACGGTCGATTGCCAGCTTTGGCTATGACCTGCAGGCGGCGTTTTACCAGGACGGTCTCAAAGCACTGACTGGCAGGACGTTGCCGTTCTATTTCATCGCCGTCGAAAAGGACGGTCCGCATGCCACTGCCGCCTATCGGGCCAGTGACGAGATGATCGAGACGGGGCGTGCCAAGTATCGCGGTGCGCTGCAACTCTTGCGCTGGTGTCGTGACAACAATCGCTGGCCGGCCTATCAGCCGAATGGCGAGATCGAAACGATCGAGTTGCCCCGTTGGGCATCCAATTTCGATCTGGATAGCTGAAATGTTTAGCAATCCGATCGAGAAGGTCGTGGGATTTCTCCATGAGGTCGGCGATCCGCTTCTGACAATCGCCGCAAACGTGGAACGAAATGCGAATGCCCTTAAGCAGGCAGAAGCAGAAGTCGTCCGTTGCCGTCGCAAGCTCAAGGAAAGTCGTCGACTGCTCCTGGCCTGCGTCAAGCATCACTATGTTGCCTCGGAAATCGAGACGGCCGACGTGATGTGCAATCGGCATCAACACTGTCTTCAGGCGGGGTGATTGTCTGAAGCGGTGATGTAACAGCAGTACTCAACCCGGCGGGAATGCCATGTTCCCGTCAGGGGGCATGGTGTGTCCGCCATTTTTCCTTTTTTTGGAGGTCAATACCATGTCACTGCAAGCTCTCAAGAACATCAATCGCAATGTCCCTTCCGATGCCGAACAACCGAAAGGTTTCCCGGCCATGCTGGAACAGTTCAAGGGCGAAATCGCCCGTGCGCTGCCAAAACATATCAATCCCGACCGGATGGCGCGCATTGCGCTGACGGCCTTCCGCATGACGCCGAAGTTGGGAGAGTGTGACCCCCGCAGTGTCTTCGCGGCAGTCATCCAATCCTCGCAGATGGGCCTGGAAGTTGGGCTCATGGGGGAAGCGCACCTGGTGCCGTTCGGCAACCAATGCCAACTGATCCCTGGCTACACCGGGCTGATGAAACTCGCGCGGCAATCGGGCTTGGTTCAGGACATCTATGCCCATGAAGTCCGGGTGAACGACAGCTTCACCTTGAAGTTGGGTATGGAACGCAGTCTGGACCACGAACCGCTGACCACATTGGGCGGCTTTCCGGCTTCGGATGACGAGCGCGGCGATGTGGCCGGGTTCTATGCCGTGGCGGTGTTCAAGGATGGCAGTAGGACGTTCGTGGCCATGGGGCGCAAGGAGATCGAGAAGATCCGCGATAACTCGCGGGGCTATCAATCCGCCAAGCGCTACAAGAAGGAATCCGTCTGGGATTCCGACTTTACGGCCATGGGACTCAAGACGGCTATTCGTCGCCTGTGCAAGTTTCTGCCCAAGTCACCGGAACTGGCCTCGGCCTTGGCGCTGGATGCAGCGGCAGAGCAGGGGACGGCGCAAAACCTGAACTTGACGGACGTGATCGAAGGCAATTACGCCCCGATCATCGATGACGAGACCGGTGAAATCACCGATGCCAAGATCGACTCTGGAAAGCAAGCGAAGCCCAGCGTCGATCAGGTAGAGGTTGTTGGGGGTTCTGGGAAGAAGGTCAAGACAGATGGTGCGACACCCATCGGTACTGAGCCATCGGCAGTTTCACCCAGCACCACGTTGCAAGCGATCTACGACCAGATGGCTTCAGCCAAGTCGGTGGAGGCGTTGGACGAGATTTATGTCCGAGCCGAAGGCGGTTTGGAGGGAACCGAACTGGAGGCTTTGATGCGGGAATACCGCAAGTGCAAAGCCAATGTCGAAAGCTTGATCTAAGTCGTACCCCCGTGCCACGGCACGGGGTTTTCCAGAGCACTGAGAGATCAGTGCTGCGGAAAACTGAATTGCTCTCCTGGCTATGCCAGCGGGACATGAAGGTAGCTGGCCTTCCGAAACAAACAGCATTCAATCGCAGACCGGCAATGGTTTGCACTTAAAGAGCAGTAATCACCCGACGGGATCGTCATGCGCCCGTCCGGGGCATGGCGTGAACGTCCAATTTCAGGAGTTCATCATGCTTAACAAGGTTCAACTGATCGGATTTCTCGGCGCAGATCCCGAGGTCCGCTATACCAACGACAGCGAAGCCATTGCGCGCGTGAATATTGCCACCAGCGAAAGCTGGAAGAAGGATGGCGAGAAGCACGAGAAAACGGAATGGCACCGCGTGGTCTTCTTCGGAAAACTCGCGGAAATCGTCGGTGAGTATCTGAAGAAAGGCTCGTTGGTGTTTGTTGAGGGGCGCATCCAGACCCGTTCTTGGGACAAGGATGGCGAGACTCGCTACAGCACGGAAATCGTAGGGGAGGGCATGAAGATGCTTCCCAACGGAGGCAGCAAACCCAAGGACGACTCGGAAGCGGCCCGTTCGGCGCCCAAGGGCTCATCCAAGGCGCCCGCGTCCTACGACAACGGACCCTTCTGAGGTTTTCTAACCATACCAACCCTGCTGGGGAGTCTCCCCGGTCGGGGTGCCTCCATGCCGGTGGGACGTTCATCGGCCCGCGACGGGGCCTTCCCAAGTGCCCTGTCAGGGTGCTTCGGAAGGCCCCATCCGGGGTTTCTCACGGAGGTAATCATGGAATCAAAAGACGTAAAGTTTTCTGCGCGCGGACGCTGGGGAAGCATCCTCAGCGCACTGGCGCCGCAGCTGCAGCCAGCCCTCGATCGGGTTGGCCACCACGTAGCCTGCCCGGTACACGGTGGGAAGGATGGCTATCGGGTGTTTAGCGATGTGGATGAGTCCGGAGGGAGCGTTTGCAATACCTGCGGCGTGCATCCCGACGGCTTTGCGACCCTGATGTGGGTGACTGGCCAGGACTTCAAGGAGGTATTGAGGTCTGTGTCGGAGTATCTGCAACTGGGCGTATTACCCGCACCTGGCATGTGCCGTACCGTCATTCGCCAGGATCTGCCGGACGATGATGTCGAGAAATCGCGTCAGGCGCTTAACCGGGTCTGGAATGAGTCGATTGACCTTGCCCATCGAGACGCGGAACCTGCCAGGCTGTATCTGGCCCGACGCGGGATCGCCATACGGCATCCCGAGACGCTTCGACTTCATCCCTCATTGGCCTACTTTGAGGAGAGGAAGGAGGTTGGTACCTTTCCCGTCATGCTGGCGATGGTTCATGGTTCGGAGGGTGATGCGATTACGATTCACCGCACCTATCTGACCCAGGATGGACACAAGGCGCCTGTCGAGTCTCCGAAGAAGTTGATGCGTTTCCCCAAGCAGCGAAAGCTGACGGGGGGGGCGATACGGCTAGTGGAGCCAGGTGAAGTGCTCGCCTTGGCTGAAGGACTGGAAACAGCTCTGGCGGTGATGGAGGGAATGACGATGCCCGTATGGTGTGCAGTCAATGCCCATCTCTTGGAAAACTTCATCCCTCCTTCTGGCGTGAGGCAGATCCTGGTCTTTGCCGACAAGGATCGGCCTTCAGCTCAGCATCCGCGAGGACATGGTCAGGAAGCTGCCAAGCAACTCGTTCAGCGACTCTGGGAGATGGGTATCCAGGCCAGTGCGATCGTTCCTGCCGGTGACATTCCTGCCGGCCAGAAATCGCTCGATTGGCTCGATATCCTCAACCGGGATGGCAAGGCAGGTTTCCCGACCTTGCAATCCGTTGAGCTGG
Organism: Planctomycetales bacterium; assembly: GCA_020427155.1. GTDB lineage: Bacteria > Planctomycetota > Planctomycetia > Pirellulales > Lacipirellulaceae > Bythopirellula. The sequence goes on from JAGQOW010000011.1 coordinate 9,441, forward strand.
CCATGCGTCGCGTTGCGTGAAGGAGATGACGCTATGGACTGGTTATCTAGGGTTTGCCGATCTGATATCGACACATGGCCACGCTACATTTGGCTGTGGATCCCTTGCACCTGGAGGGCATTATGAAATATCAGTACATCGGGCAACAAACCGTCGCAGAACTTGCCGACGGGAAACGGGTGCTTCTCTTCACTGGATCCGTCATTCTGGTTCAGGTACTCAGCGCGCAACTCAAAGCGCTGTTGGAGAGAGGTCTTCTCAAATTGATTGCATGAAACCAAAGTCCGCCGCAAGGCGGGCTTTCCAGAACGCATCGTAGGGTGCGCTGTGGAAAGCAGACTTGTCGCCCATGGGTAACCCTGGGAGTCAGAGGCGGTAGCTGGCCGCTCGAAACAAACAGCATTTAACGACAGTCAGGCAACTGCCTGTCATTCACAACCCCGCCGGGGCACTTCCCCGGCAAGGGAATTGGTGCCTCCGGCGGTTTTTCGTTTGGAGGCCGCTATGTATCACTATGAAGATGGCACGACTCGCTGGCGCCGGTTCAATGGCCGTGGCGACGTTCGCGCCTATCGTGCTCCGAAAGGATGGACCGCCTTTGCTGACTTGATCGACAGACACCCCATTACCGGGGTGGATCTCGGTGCGTCGAGTTGGTGGATCAGGGAAACCAGGGAGGCTTGTCATGGATAAGCCCGACTGGAATGCCCTGCTGCAACAGGCGCTGTCTGTCCCAGGGACGCTGTCCAAGGCGTATTCGGTGTTCCACAACTACTCACTGGGCAACGCGATTCTTGCGTCGATCCAGTTGGCGGAGCGCGGAATGCCCTTGGCCCCGATTGCCAGCTTCAACCGATGGAAGGAACTCGGTCGGCAGGTCAAAAAGGGAGAAAAAGCGCTCTCGCTCATCATGCCTGTCACGATGAAGCGAAAGGGGATCGACGGGGAGGATCAGGAGGAGTCCGTTCTGGGAACCTTCATGATTTTCCTGCTCAAACGCCACTGGTTCAGCGTTGATCAAACCGAGGGGGAAGCACTTAGCCCGGAGGTGGTCATGCCGGATTGGAACAAGGCGACAGCACTGGCGACCTTGGACATCCTCGAGGTTCCCTTCGAGATGATCGATGGCAACTGCCAGGGCTATGCCAGGCGTGGCGTTCGCGAAGTGGCCATCAACCCGGTGGCGGCAATGCCGTGGAAGACGCTTTTCCACGAAGTTGCCCATCATTTACTGGGCCACACGGCTACAGGGGATGAGACGGGAGTGATGTCCGATGGCCCGACGACACCCAAGTGCATCAAGGAGGCGGAAGCCGAAGCAACGGCCTATCTGTGCTGTGCAACCCTTGGGTTGCCGGGTATGGAGGAAAGTCGTGGCTATATCCAGCACTGGCTTAACGGGGAGGAATTCTCTGAGAAGTCAGCACGGCGGGTGTTTGCGGCGGCCGACAAGATATTGAAGGCGGGTAACTCGTCCTCGAAAGAGGGGGTTGCCAATGCGTGATCCAAGCCAGAGAAGAATTGTCGATCGACTCCATCACCTGCGCCGGAAAATTTACCGGTGCGGTGAGGAAGGGCGCAAGTACCGCGTCGAGTTCCTTTGTCTGGCTTTCAAGCACGGTCTGGATGGCGATGTTCGCCATTACCGATTGTGGGACGAAGGTTGGGAGGAGCTTGGCGAGCGGCAGTGGGATACCTGCTTTGAGATGGGGGATGCGGAATCGGTGATTGCCGAGGTCGTGACCCGCGCCAGGCAGGAGGGTTTTCTCGATGCCGTTCGTGCCTATTGCAACATGCCTGGCGCCTTCGAGCGCTGGTTGGCTTACGCCGACAAACAGTCAGCGTTGTTCTAACTCGGGTGGGTTGGCTTCGGCCGATCTATTCATTCTCCCTACAGGGGCCTCACGTGCCCTTGGGGGATGCGTGCGGCCCCATTTCATGAAAGGAATCGAAATGGAAAAGCGCGTGATCGACATGAGCAACGCGGAATTGTTGGAAATGATTTGTGGTTCGGCCGGCCGTTCCTTGGCGATGCAGCGACTCCCGGAAGTCTTCGGGATTTGCACACCCAGGCAGCGAAGCATTCTTGCAGGGGAAGATCGGGAGCCGTATGTGGTTCATCCTCAAATTGCTGCCGCGAAGGAGCTTTACGTTCGGGCGATCCAGGAGGATATCAATGCATCAGGTATCTGTCTCAGTTCACCGAATGCCGTGTCGTCCTACCTCTCTGGTCGTATCGGTAACTACGAGCACGAAGTCTTTATGTGCCTGTGGATGGATGCGAGGAACCGTTTGATTGTCGCCGAAGAGCTATTTCGCGGGACTTTGACGCAAACCTCGGTGTATCCCCGTGAAGTGGTCAAGCGAGCACTTTTTCACAATGCAGCAGCCGTGATATTTGCTCATAACCACCCCAGTGGGGATGCAGAACCGTCCCGTTCGGACGAGATGCTCACCAACACCCTGAAAACAGCGCTTGCGCTGGTGGATGTGCGGGTATTGGATCACTTTGTCGTCGCCGGCAACAAGGCAATTTCCTTTGCAGAAAGGGGCGTGCTTTGAAACCCGTGTCGATTGATGAAAGTGAGGTGCTGACGATCCGAAACGCCATCGCGGCTATGTATCGCGGTGACAGTGGAGAGCAGGAGGCAGCAAACGACATTCAACGAGGTGTTGCCAAGCGTGCTTTGGTGGCATTTTTGTTGGATGCCTTTAATCGCGGCTGGATATCGCCCTTCAATCTCGGCATTGCCGACGATGGTCGAGTGATCTAGCGCAATTGTTATTCCCTGGTCAGGGGGCACGTTCCCCGATCGGGGGAGTGTGTCCCCATTTTTTTGGAGGACATATGAAGGAGCAAATTTACCAAGCACTGGCAACGATCCATGACCCACGGACTGACAAGGGGATGCAGGCAGCGCCTGTCCACGACCGCGTCAATCTGTCCCTGGATAGAGCTATTCGAGTTGCCCTGAAATGGGCGCGCAATGGCTATTGGGCCTCGGTATACAACCAGCGAACGGCGGAATGTCTCGTCGACTACTCACCGAAAGGAGAGAGTCGATGAAGCACACACCGAAACCTGGGGCGTACCGAGAGTTGTTCAAGTCAGGACTGCTCGCGTTGCTGAGGACTGGCGATCTATCAGAGCAAGAGCGGAAGGATGCGGTGCATTACTTGTTGCTGCTGGATAACCCGAACTACAAGTTCGGATCACTCCAGCCGACCAACGGCTATACCGACTTTTTCCGTAGCTGACTGACTTTTTAAGCCATAAATATCAACCCATGCGGGGTCTTGCCCCGCATGGGGCAATGGCTCCGTCTTTTTTGGAGCCTGACAATGTCTCAAACCACTATTTCAGTAGATGCCGCTGAACTTGCAACGATCCTTGCCGCACTTCGCTTCTATCAAAGTGCAGGGCAGGGGGATCCCGCTAATCGTAGCGATGATATTCATCTGATAGCAACCGATGGAGACTCACAGATATCCCTGGATGCCGAAGCAATCGATGCGCTCTGCGAACGGCTAAACCTCGATGTTCCTGTTCGATGTCTGATTGGCCTTGAAGGCGGTTTGGTTACCGGTGTCACCTCGAATGTGCTGCTGGAATTCACCGTGCTTGACTACGATGTGGAGGGCTGTGATGACGATGAGGTCATGACAATTCCTTCGATGGACAACGATGGCAGGGAAGTCGAGGTCTACAAGCGTGGATTCTACGAATCGGAGATGGATCCCGACGTCGTAGCGAGCCTGTATCAAGCGATTGAAGCGATCCTGACCAAGGAGTAATGGTCATGGGATTCTGCTTTGATGGCTATCGTCGTCTGACGTTTCAGTTCAACGACGGCTGGAAGGGGGAAGATGAGTATCAGTATCTCGGGCAATTCATGATTCTCAAGTCCCGACTTCGCCATTCCAACGATCAGGATTCGAGTAATGGTGAAGCGGGAGAGCGAATCTATACGGTTCGTGTTCCCCGTGGCATCTCAAGGAGCGACATCATCAATGCCTTGCGGGATGCCTTCACCACAGGCTGTCGCTGTGAGCATGACTGCTGTGGTCATCTGCAAACCTATGCCTACCGGCCTAGACGCCAAAGGCGTCGAACGTGGGTTATTGAGGTTCGTGGTTACTACAACGTCTAAGTAATTACCCCCGTGCTTCGGCACGGGGTTTTCCAGAGCGCTGAGTGATCAGTGCTGCGGAAAACCGAATTGTTCCCCTGGCTACGCCATCGGGACATGAAGGTAGCTGGCCTTCAGAAACAATCAGCATTCAAGAGCGGATGGACTTCCATTCGCATTTAACCCATGCGGGGTCCATTCCCCGTATGGGGCTGGCTCCGCATTTTTTATGTGGAGCTAAAAATGCCAAATTGGTGTGAAAACCGTCTTTCAGTCGCTGGACCGACAAGTGTCATCGCTGAAATTGTCAAAGCAGTAGGCTTGGAGCGTGGAGAGTTCGACTTCAATGGCATCGTCCCGATGCCAGCCGACCTTCACATTAACAAAGGATCTGCCACTGCTTGGGGTGAGGACGTGCTTTATGGTGATTGGAAGCGCGTTATTGAAATTCCGTGGATCCGAGAGAGGTTCTTTTCGGCCTTTGGAACCATCCCGGAGTATCGGGAGGAATTGGTCGCCATGATCGAACGCGTTCATGGGTGCTATGAAGAGCCTGGGGTTGATGCCGAATCGATCTTTGGCTTGAGCCTGCGTGATGCTCGCCGAGCAAAGCACAATGTCGAGCAATATGGCTTCAAGGACTGGTATGACTGGTCAGTGGCAAAGTGGGGTACGAAGTGGAATGGCGGCGAGGTTGATGTTGAGTCGATGGAGCCGGAAAGCTTCACGATCTACTTCTCTACTGCTTGGTCACCACCGGTTCCTGTCGTTGAGGCAATGTGTGAGCGATTCCCGGAGATCGAGGCTGAAATGTCGTATGCAGAAACTGGATGTTGGTTTGCTGGCAAAGTCTACGGATCAGATGGTTGCATTTCTGATGAGCCTGCGGACGATGTCAAGGCATTCTGTGAGGACGAGTTCGGTCATGAATTTGATTTAGATGACTAAGCAGCTAGCCTGGCTTTTTTCTTACACCCTTGCTGGGGATGACACCCCACAAGGGTGTTGTCATTTCAGTAGTGAGAAAACTTTGTCGGGAAAAACTACTCCCGACAATGGATTGGTTCCTCTGCTGGTAATAGTCAAGTGAATTGGCTCAGATCAGACAGAAGCAGCAGATCATGTTTTGTCGTCTGATGAACCGATAGCCTTCTTGCGGTTTTCAATTTCTTGTCGAACACGCTCGATTTCAAGCCGCTTGGCATCCTTGGTGCCCCAGCGGGGCGCTGATTGTTTCTTGGCTTCGGCGGCAGCACGAAGCTGCATTTCGGCAGCAAGCCGATTGGCTTTGCGCTCCTCCAACTCCCGTATTTTGGCCGCTTCACGTTCGACTAAGCGCTCAGCCGCTATGGGGATAGTGCGATCCGAAAGTCCGGCAAAGCTCAATAGCTGGTCAATATTGCCCCATGTGCTGATCCAGCCATCGTGGTAGGCGAACTCACTGATCAACGGCAGGTTGAGTGCCGTAAAAATCGGTATCCAGTCTTCCTCATTGCCCTGACGATGGCGCACGGCGAGCTTCGGATTGAACTGGTAGCGTCCGCTCCCGACACGTAGAAAGAGTGAGCGGTTGTAAGCGTATTCGCGGTTAATCTCATTTCGAGACAGCACGCTGGACAGATGTTGGCGCTTGTTGCGCTCTGGCCGCACCACATTGGCCGGCAGGTGTTGCCAGGCATCCAGAATGATCTGGGTCTGGAATGCGCTGTCTGCATTGCGGCGAATCTTGCTGAAACGTGCCTTGAACAAGACCCACAAGGTCTGAAACAGGAAATATTCCGACAAATGCCGGTCGATACGCACCAAGCGATCACCGACATTGACATCGATGCAGGAAGGCGCCAGTCGGTCATAAATCGCAGCCAGCGGTCCGGCAGCGAATTTTGCATCCTCGAATGCCTGGCGCAACGCCCAGTGCAGGGCGTTGTGTCCATAGTGATCGACGGCATCGCGGTCAGCACCACGCTCCAGCAAGGCTTCGACCAGTGCCACATTGCCGGCAGCGGCGGCAGCCATGAGAGGCGTCTGATTCATTGACAGGCGATGATCGACGCCATACTGGTCGCACTGCTTGAGGATGTCCTTGAAGTGCTTGGCAAAGTAGGGAACGTAGCTCTTGCGGGCGAACACGAGTCGTTGCTGATCAAAGGCGCGTGCCTGCTCGAATTTCGCCTCGACCGCCAGCCACTCGGCGAGTTGGGGTTCATCGTAGCAGATGGCAAAGTCAAAGAGTTGTTGCTTGCCCTTGCTGCCCGGACTCTGTTCGCGGAACACTTTGACCAGCAGATCCCGAACCTTGGCCTCGTCGAACACCGGCCAAGGTACCGGAACCTGCTTCAGGATGGTGCGGCGGATCGCCTCTGCCTGCTCCTGCTTGCCTTGCAGTTCGAGTTTGCGCGCCTCCTTCTGCCAGTCCTCAAGGGTCGATGGCCTGGCCTCGATGCTGGTTTGACCCAGACTTAGGTCCAGCAGGCCGAACAACGCATGCCCGGTGTCCGACTCGATCAGGTAGATGTTCTTGATGGCCCGCGTTAGCGCCACATACAGGGCATTGACGAAGAACTTATAGACTTCCAGCGACTTGTCAGTCTTGTCCTTGGCACGCTTGTAATCCAGTGTCTCGACTGCCAGATCGGCCTTGGTTACGCCCTCGACGATATCGTTGAACTTGCCGCGATGATCGGAGATGAACCGGTAGAGCACGATGTTCTCGTATTCGAGACCCTTGGCTTCTTGGATTGAGAACAGCAGCGGCGTGGCGAAGTGCTTGCGGGCCTCAGCCTTGTCCTCGTCGCGCATCACCAGCACGGCAAACTGGGTGGATTGGCGAATTTTCTGGTCCAGTTCGCGTTTGGCGGCATCCTTGTCGGGCATCAGCGCCACCTGACCGACCTCGCCGCCGACAGCCTGAACCAGGAAATTGCTCTCGCGGTCGATGGAGCCAAAGCGCCGCTGCTTGATTTTGAGCAGTTGATTGGCGACGCGTGTCGCTTCCAGTCCGTTGCGGAAATTGGTCGTCAGTACACGCAACTCCTGTCGTTCAGCCAGCTTCGGGTCGGTCCAGAACAGGCTTTTGACCTGGGTCCAGGAGAAGAAATTGGGATGGACGATCTGGTTGGAATCCCCGCAGAGCAGGAAGTGGCCCGGCTTCTTCAGGGTTTTGAGTACCAGGGCGAGTTGCACGGTGGTGATGTCCTGCACCTCGTCGATGACCACGAAGTCGTAGCGGGGCGCAGCTCGGGTTTGCCAGTCGTGGGCGACGAGGTTGAGGTCATAGAGCTTCGCTTCCGTCAGCCATGCGCGATACTTTTCAAACAGGTCGTAGAGTTGATCACGCCTCTCCTCGGGAAAAATCGATTGGCGTACCCCCAGTGCCCGATAGGCGTCGCGCGTCAGGACGCTACCCGCGCCGGCAGCTATCACGCCACGAATCTCCTCGAACGCCTGATGGGCATCAATATCTTTGAAGCTTTGCCGCATGCGGAAATACCAAGCCGCGAAATCGCGCCAACTGGCCTCGCGTCCTGTCGGTACGTGGATTGACTCGACAAACTCCCGGTAGGACAGAAAGACAGCCTCCTGGCCGCTGTGCTCGAATCCGTTGGCGTAATAGAGATCGCGGGCACTTTGCGCCAGGAAAGCGGAATGGGTGACGTAAAGGACCTCACCCTCTGCATGCTTGAGTTTCTCCAGCGTCAGGGCGGTCTTGCCGCTGCCCGCACTGCCGACGACCACCAAAGGAGCTGGCTGACGGTAAATGGTCTCCTGGATGTCGTCAAACGAGATCGGCTTGTCTAGCAGGTGAATCGCGGTACGCTCGGGATGGAGGTAGCGTAGTGTTTGTGCGTCCTTGATGGCTTCGTCGGCACCTATGTCGGGAATCTTGTTCTCGTCAATCGCCGCACCGCGCAGGAATCGCGACTTGTCGTAGTCGTGATTGGCAATCACCTCCAGCATTAGTGCGCAGACCTCATCTCCGTGGCGTACCAGTGAGAACAAGAGTCGGTCGGCGTCATCCAGTTTTGCCCGATAGAACTTGCCGTGGTTTAGATTTGCAAGTTTTTTTACCTGGGCAGCACGGAAGTCGTGGCGGGCAATCGCCTCGGCTACCTTGCGATAACTGCTTTTGACACGCGAGGTATCCAGACCGGTGTATTCGAGAATTTTCATGAAGCGGGGAGGACAAGTGCGAGAACAGGAATTCTCTCATGGGCGTCTGACCTGCCAGCTTTTCCGGTACGACATCTTGCGGATACGCTATCGTCTTGGCTAACGCTGAACAATGAGACTCCGATCAACAACCAAGGAGTCCATGATGGAAACCATCAACAAACGCGAAGCCTGGAACAAGGGCAAACTCGTTGGCCAGAAGCCACCGCTCAAGCCCAAGGACATCTGGGCCATCCGTATCCACTTGCATAACGCCCATTCGGTAAGGGACTTGGCGATGTTCAATCTGGCCATCGACAGCAAACTGCGAGGCTGTGATCTTGTCAGCCTGCGCGTGCGCGACATTACCCACGGGAGCCAGATACTTCCGCGCGCCATGGTCATTCAGCGCAAGACGCAGCGGCCAGTCCAGTTCGAGCTGACCGAGCCGACCAGAACGGCAGTGGCTGCCTGGCTAGAAAAGGCCCGCCTGCGAAGCGATCAGTACCTGTTCCCGAGCCGCATCGGCAGATCGCCACATGTCTCGACGCGCCAATATGCGCGGATTGTCCATCACTGGGTTGCAGCGGCCGGCCTGGACCCATCCGCCTACGGGACGCATTCGATGCGGCGCACCAAGGCAACGCTGATTTACAAGCGCACGAAGAACCTCCGAGCCGTTCAACTGCTGCTCGGCCATTCCAAACTGGAAAGCACCGTTCGGTACCTCGGTATTGAGGTTGATGACGCACTTGAAATATCTGAGCAGACTGAAATCTAACCGGCAACCTGCGGCTACACAGTGTTTTCCCTGTGTGGTCGCTTTCGGAAGTCATCCAGAACGTGAGCTTCAATCCTCAGCTGGCGTTTTGGCTGTTGCGGGGGCTGGTTTGTTCGTATAGCTGCCGGATAGCCTAGTTCGGGTAATCGGCCAATCCGGCCATTGGCCCGTTGTTGGGTTTAGGGCGACATAAGGTGCGTAAGCCGCCATTCAGCGGTTAATTAGCGTGCGCGTCGGCCGGCAACTCCAGACCCCAAACGTGGAGGCCAAAGGCGCTGGTCCTAATGCTCCTCGCGACCCACGAGTAGTCCTGACAACTGAACCGCCGCCAACCGCATCTTTGGCAGGAATTCCATCAACTCAACCAGGCCCATGCGAGCCGTTGCAGTATGGCAAACCAATGCTGCCGCCATTTTCTTTTCGCGGTTCATTACGGGAACAGCGACACCGACCATCCCACGAACGAACTCCTCCTTGTCCTCTCCGATCATTTTTTCCCGTAAACGATCGAGTTCCTTTTCGAGCGCTCGTCGATCGGTCAGAGTTTGTGGAGTCATCCGGGTCAGCACCAAACGATCCAGCAATTCTTTTCTCTCCAGAAGGTTCATCTGAGCAAGAAACAGCTTTCCACCTGCTGTGCAATGCAAGGGATGACGCGACCCAGGCTCGATATTCAATCGTAGCGGCTCATGTGTTTCGACGCGCTCAATGTGAATGACGCGATCACCATCCAGTGCGGTCAGGTTGCAGGTTTCGCCAAGCGACTGCACCAATGAACGCAGTACGGCCCGACAACTTCGTTTGAACGCACCGTTGCCAATCGTTCCAAGCGCGAGATTTGCCAGGCGAGGTCCGGGGACAAGGCTGTGCTCACCAGCGATCTTCATCACGTAGTTGTTTTCCACCAGCGAATCTATGATCCGGGCAAGTGACGCCTTGGGGATTTTGAGCCGCATGCCAAGTTGAGCGGCTGTGACTGGCTGGGTTGCGGCGGCGACGAGTTCAAGTACTTGAAGTACGCGAAGGTATCGCGCTTCTCCTTCCGTACCAGGGCTGTCGGTATGCGTCATCTGGAAACTCAATCCTCAACTATTGAGACAAAAAACGATTCTTCGGTCCACTTTCCCGTTCCCGCTCGAAATCTCCTTGAGCCCTTCCTGCATGCCTCCTATTAATGCACAGGCGCGGCCGGATCGCAATTCCCTTGGAGACCGGTCAAGACGCACAAGAACGAGGAGAGCGCTAGATGCGCAATTTCGATTACGTGATCGTGGGGGCTGGCTCAGCCGGTTGCACCCTGGCCAATCGCCTGAGTGAAGGTGGCAAGTACTCCGTCTGCTTGCTCGAAGCTGGCCCGGCAGACCGGTATCCGTGGATACACATTCCCATCGGCTACGGGAAGACCATGTTCCACAAGGTCTACAACTGGGGCTTCGAGACAGAGCCCGATCCCAACCTTAACGGCCGCAAGGTCTATTGGCCACGCGGACGGGTATTGGGTGGGTCAAGTTCGATCAACGGGCTGATTTACATTCGTGGTCAGAAATACGACTACGACCTCTGGGCAGCCCAGGGAAACAAAGGGTGGAGCTGGGATGAGTGTCTGCCTTACTTCAAAAAGCTGGAGCATAACGACCTTGGCGAGTCGGCAACTCGCGGTGTTGGGGGGCCGATGTGGGCAACCACCGTACCCGGCGGTGACAAGCTAGTCGATGCCTTCATTTCTGCGGCTGGAGCCTGCGGTGTCCCTCACGTAACGGATTTCAATGATGGGCGCCAGGAAGGGGTCGGCTATTTCCAACTCAGCACTCGGCAGGGCTTTCGTTGTTCGACGGCTGTTGCCTACCTAAAACCTGCTCGCAACCGTACGAATCTGACGGTCGTAACCGGTGCCCAAGCCGCACGGATATTGTTCGAGGGGAAAAAGGCGATTGGCATCCAGTATCGCAAAAGCGGTGAAATGATTGACGTCAAAGCTAAGCGCGAAGTCATTCTGACCGCAGGCGCCATTCAGTCGCCGCACCTTCTGATGGTGTCTGGCATTGGTAATGGTGAGCACCTGTCGAAGCTCGGTATCCGTTCCATCCAGCATCTCGCCGGGGTTGGCGAGAACCTCCAGGATCACCTCCAGTTTCGACTCATGTATGAGGTGAGCCAGCCGATTACGATCAATGATCAGCTCAATTCGATCGTCGGGAAGGCAAAGATTGGCCTCAAGTGGATCTGGAATCGGTCCGGCCCACTGGCCATCGGTATCAATATGGGCGGGATGTTTTGCCGGGTTCTTCCCAAGGAAAGTAAGACACCGGATACGCAATTCCACTTTGCTACGCTGTCGGCGGATCACGCAGCAGGGCAGGTACATCCCTTCTCAGGCTGCACCTATTCAGTCTGCCAACTCCGACCAGAGTCTCGCGGTACGCTGCGACTGCGAACCGCCGATCCCTTCGACAGATTGGCGATTCATCCCAACTATCTCTCGTCGGATACGGACAAGCGATTCGCTGTTGCTGCGGTGAATTTCGCACGAAAAGTTGCGAGCTCTGCGCCGATGAGCCAGTTCATGAAGCGCGAGTTTCGGCCAGGCCCTGATGTCAAGTCGGACGACGAGGTGCTTGCCTACTGCCGTGAGTATGGCACCACGATTTTCCATCCCTCTGGCACGGCCAAGATGGGTCCGGCCAGTGATTCGATGGCGGTCGTCGACGAGAAGCTTTGTGTTCATGGCGTTCAGGGGCTTCGCGTTGTCGATTGCTCGATCATGCCGACGCTGATTTCCGGAAATACCAATATCCCGACGGTGATGATCGCGGAGCGGGCCGCCGATTTCATCCTCGATACCGCCCGCCGTTCCTGACCTACGACAGAGGACACCATGTCAGCTCTTGCCAAAGAAAACCCCATGAAGCAATTCTCGAAGCATTCGGTATCCGCGCAAGCGATGGTCGATGCATTCAAACGCTGCGGAATCGATTACGTCACGACCGTGCCGGACATGGTCCAGATCGCGCTGCATCAGTTGCTCGATAGCGGTGAGTCGGGTCTCAAGGTAGTCCATTGCACTACGGAGGACCAGGCTATCGAGGTGGCCGGCGGACTCTATGCCGGCGGAAAGAACGTTGCCGTGATCGTTCAGAACCAGGGCCTTTACGCCGGCATCAACAGCTTGCGCGCACTTGGCCTCGACTCAAAGGTGCCGTTGCTTTTCGTCATCGGTCAATTTGGCCGGGAGTTCTCCAATCTCGGAGGCAATCCGCGCGACTCGAAGCGACGGGTGGTTTTCCTGCTTGAGCCCTTGCTGGAAACGCTTGGCGTTCCTTACTGGCGTCTGGAAGGTCCCGACGATATGGGGAATGTCGAAGCCGCCTGGAAGGCTTCCCGTGAGCGTAGCGGTCCAGCCGCGCTGATCGTTGGACACTTCGTCGGCTGGTAAGGCCCGGAACAATCTGAGGAGCCCACAACTATGAAAACTCTCGATGCTTGCAAGATCCTTGACGCACATCGCGATGATGCGATTGTCGTTTGCACCATGGGCGCCATGAATGCGCTCGACAAGCTTCCGCTGAATCCACTGACGATGGCCTGCGTTCCTCTGATGGGCGGGGCTGCATCAATAGGTCTGGGTCTGGCGCTGGCGCGCCCTGAACGTAAGGTCTTCGTGTTTGACGGGGACGCGAGTTTGCTAATGGAGCTTGGGGGGCTGGTATCCATCTCCCATGCCAGGCCAAAGAACCTGTACCACTTCGTTTTTAACAACAGCATCCAGTTTGCAGGGCTGGGCAATCTGGAGACCCCGGGTGCTCGCAGTGCCGACCTGGTTGCGATGGCAAAAGCCTGTGGGTTCGAAGCCGCTCAGCGCATCGATGCACTGGATGATCTTGAGTCCCGATTGAAGGGGATTTTGGCCGGCCCCGGACCTTCCTTCGTCGAGGTGGTCGTCGAGTACGACGCGCCGGCCCTTGGCACGGAGAATCCGGCAGTGGAGATGACCGACGAGCGCTTCACCAGAATGGGAGACGAGATCCGACGGATCCGCCACCATCTCGGCTGTGACGCGGCGGTTGCCGCCTGATAGATCGGCTAAGTGTGCAAGACCTTGCGGCTGGGCAGATCGAGATGACGAACGTTTCCCGGTATATAGATTGCCTGGAAAGCGAGAGGTGCCTGATGGTGGGAGTACGACCGCACCTCAAGCACCATTCCGAATCGCTTCTTGGCCGTGAGGCCGAGCATCTGTCCGATTTCCGCAGAAAACTCCGTGGCATGGATTTGCTGGGAAACCGAGAGCGTGGGTGCGTTGAAGCGTTCGGCAAGGATGGTGCGGATCAGAACGCGGTTCAGTTCCTGCAAGGGCATGGCGAGAATCGAACGAAAACGTTCGCCATCGATATACAACTCGCTCAGGCAGTCGAATTCGTCGGCAACCTTGATACGCCGACGTACTCGGATGAATTTACGCGCACTGGCGAGGAAACCGATCCACGGGCCATCGGCCGTGACGGCCGTGCAATCGATGGCTTCGGCGTAGACCGGCATGAGTGCAACACCATCATCGCCAATGAAGCGGAAGTGCAGGAGTTGTTCGGCCTGGGAGCTTGGGCTGACAAAAGTGCCGTGACCATGGCGCCGCACGACCACGTTGTCGGCAGCCAGTCGGGACAGGGCCTTCTGCACGGTTCCCAGGCTCAGGCCAACAGCGTCAGCAATTTCCTTTTCCGGTGGCAACTTGTCGCCGGCGGCCCAGTGGCCATCGGCCATCAGGTTCAGCATCGCGCGCCGAAGGCGGCTGTGGCGCGGTTCGTCGCTCGTGGAGAGGCTTTCCAGTGCCAAGCGTAAGCGCTCAAGCGCACTTGTCGCCGACTCCCCTTCGTCCGGTTTGGACGAAGAAGACCTAGGAGCCAATTTTTTGACGGCTATTGCGTTTTTCATGGCGAGTATCTATAGTCCTTCAAAGCTATATAGCTTAAGAGGACTAAGGTAAATCAGCAAGTTCTCATCAAGCAATTATAGAGAGGAGGTCACCGTGCCCCAGGAGAGAGCAACAAAGCGCAGCGGTTGCGCGAAGCAACGAGGATTCTCAACCGCCACATTTCTCGCCGGCGTTGCGTCATTTCTGACGCTTGGCGCCGCTTGGGGAGTGCTCTGGTGGTCAAACCTTTTCGATCGCGGTCTGCTCCCGGCTCCATGGGAGGTGCTGAAAGTCCTGATCGAACAGATGACGGAAAAGGAACTTTGGCTCGACATCCTTCTGTCGACTCGCCGGGTTGTGGTCGGCGTGGTCTGCGGATTGGCCATCGCGTTACCGGTTGGATTTCTTCTAGGTTGGTACAAATCCGTGCGGGCGTTCATCGATCCGGTGATCAACTTCTACCGTGCCTTGCCACCAATCGCGCTGATCCCTCTGGTCATCGTCTATTTCGGAATTGGTGAGCCGGCCCGCGTTTCGGTCCTGATCTATGCCGCCTTCTTCAGCAGCGTGATCGTGATCTACGAAGGCATCAAGATGATCCCGCCGATCTATATCCGCGTTTCCAAAGCGCTGGGCGCATCGGACTTCGAGATCTTCAAGAAGATCATCGTACCGGCCGCGCTACCTCATGTTCTGACGGCATTCCGGGTTTCCACTGGTGTGTGCTGGACCACGCTGGTGGCGGCTGAACTGGTGGCTGCCGAACGTGGCCTGGGTGCCGTGATCGTCAACGGTCAGAACTTCTTTCAGGTTCCGGTCATCTTCGTCGGCATCATCATGATCGGAACAGTGGCAGTCCTAATGGATCAGGTCTTGCGCTATGCGACAGCGCATCTCCTGACGTGGCAGGAGTCGATGTAATGGAAACCCAACGCCAGGAAGCACGCGAACGCGTCATCTTCAAAAACGTCTCGAAGACCTATCACGGTGATCACGGAAGCGTTAAGGTGGTTGAAGACGTTTCCTTCAAGCTCGCCGAAGGTGAATTCGTCTCCCTAATTGGGCCCTCGGGTTGCGGCAAGACCACCATGCTCCAGATGCTGGCCGGGTTCGTCACTCAGGACACGGGCCAGATCACTCTGGATGGAGGGCCGATCAAAGGCCCGGGAAGTGATCGCGGTGTGATATTCCAGGAGTACGGGGTCTTTCCCTGGCTCACGGTCGAGAAGAATATCGACTTCGGCCTCTCTCTCCGTTGCAACAAGCATCTGGAGTCCCAGCGCAAGGAGCTTGTTGCGCACTACTTGAAGCTGATGCACCTCAACGGATTCGAGAATGCCTATCCAAAGCATCTCTCCGGTGGCATGCGGCAACGCCTCGCGCTTGCCCGTGCCTACGCGGTGAATCCAAACATCCTGCTGATGGATGAGCCATTTGGCGCCCTCGACGCGCAAACCCGCCTGGCATTGCAGTTGCAATTGATGGAGGTGCTGACCGAGGAGCGAAAGACGGTGCTGCTGATTACGCACTCCGTCGAGGAAGCCATCTTCCTGTCCAATCGAATCCTGATTATTTCCGCCCGGCCGTCGAAGATCCTGCGCGTGGTCGATGTGCCTTTCCCATATCCGCGAACACCGGAGCTCACGGCAACTCCGGAATTCCAGAGGCTGCGTCTTGAGCTAGAGGAGGTCAGCATGCAGCAGTACGCAAAGCAGCAGGAACTTGCCGCAGAAACCCAATAACGAAACAAGGAGAGAGCTATGAGCAATATTCCATCCCGTCGCAAAGCGCTAGGCCAACTGGCCGCCATGACAGCCGCACCGATGCTTGCCGCCAGTCCATTTCGCCATGTGTATGCGCAGACGGCCAAGCAAATTCGTGTCGGCTACCTGCACATTCCGTCCTGCGACAGCCAGATGTGGCTGATGAAGGAATACGGCTATTGGGCCAAAGAAGGTCTGGAACCCGTATTCACCCGGTTCAATACCGGCATCGAGGGCTTCTCGGCACTAGTAGGAGGCAGCGTTGACGTGTTCTCCACGGGTGGCGTTACCCACAATTTTCCGGCCCGTGGCCAAGGTGTGGTTGTATTGCCCAATACCGTCGAGTGGGGTGGTCAGGTGTTCGGGCGCACGGACGCCGGGGTCAACTCGTTGGCTGATCTCAAGGGCAAGAAAATCTCGACCACTCTCGGGACGACCGGGCAGATCTTCCTGCACACCGCGCTCAAGAGTGTGGGACTCGATTCCACCAAGGATATCGAAATTGTCAGTCAGACCATGCCCAATGCGGTGACATCCTTCATGACCGGAAGCCTTCCCGCGTTATCGACTTGGGTTCCGTTCAATTTGCGCGCCCGGGAAGCAAAGTCGGCGAAGCTGCTGGCGGAGGCGCGGCAATTTGCGTCGAAGGGTGCGGGATACGTGATTACCGCCTACTCCACCAACAAGAAGATTCTGGAAACCAATCCGGATCTGATCCGCCGTCTGATCGCCGCTTGGGGGCCTGCCAACGAAATGCTGAGAACGAAGAAGGAAGAGTCGGCCCAGCTACTGTTGAGCAAGTACTACAAGGGTGAAATGGAGCCGGCTGACATGACCGCCAATTTTGGAGCCATGGATCTCCATGGAAATTCTGAATGGGCCGGAAAGATGGCAGATGGAAGCCTGGTCGGGATGCTTGATTCAGTTACGAAGATGTTCGTCGAGTTCGGCGCCATGAAGGATCCCCTTCCCGCCGCGAAGTACTCGGACTTCTCGTTCTATTCGGCGGCTTTCAAGAAATAACGCAATCATCCGGATTGAAGGCATTGGGCGATTCCGGATCAAACGATTTGGTTCGGGGTCGCTCGCAATCGCTGTAGCCCATGACCGTGGAGGCTTGACCACTAGCCATGAAATTGAACGACGAAGAAAAATCAATGCTCGCCGGCGAACAAGGGCGTGTGGCCAAGCAGGCTATCGAGCACCAGATCCAGGTAGGCAGGTTCTTTGGGGCGGCGGATTTCGTGCCCGTCACTCAAGCGCACATCATGGCGGACACAGAGAGCTTGGGCGAAGCAGGTGTCGTGTGGTTGGAAGATTTAGCGAATGCCGGTGAGCGGGGCGTACGTATTCCAACTATCACGGACCCCCGGGGAACGGATTTCACCAAGGCAGAAAAGCTAGGCCAGGCCGAATGGATGCTTTCCCTGGAGCGGCGTGCGATCAATGCCTTTCGGCGTCTCGGGGTCAGCATGACCGATACCTGCATCAACTACCAGACCGTGGTTGCGGCGACGCGTGGGGAGCATGTCGCGTTCGGCGATACCGGCGTTGTGATCTATACGAATTCGATTGGTGGCGCAAAGTCGAACTTTGAAGGTGGGCCATCGGCGTTGGCCGCCGGGATTACAGGCCGCACCCCTCGTTACGGCTACCACCTCGAAAGCCATCGACAGGCTACCGTGCGAATTCAACTTGAATGGACGCCACGCGAACTTAGCGACTGGGGCGCTCTGGGGGCGATCATCGGCCGCATCTGTGGCAATTACTGGCAGGTGCCTGTGGTGGACGGCTTTGACCGATTTCCCACTTCGGACGAGATCAAGCATTTTGGTGCGGCAATGGCGAGCTTTGGTTCGACTGCCTTGTTTCACCTCGTAGGCATAACCCCCGAGGCTTACTCCCTAAGCGCTGTAGGTGGCGATCGGCTGCCGATCGGCCACCGGATCGGTGAGGAAGACATTCGTCGCTTAAAGAAAAGCTACGCGGCGGACAAGACTATCGATCTGGTTGTCTTCTCCGCGCCCCAGCTCAGCTTGTACGAACTGCGCGACCTGGCGGGGCTTTGTCAGGGGCGAACCTTCAAACGCCCGTTGCTAGTCACAACGAGCCCCCAGGTCAAACCGGATTCCGACCGGTTCGGTTACACCGAAACGATCGAGAGTGCGGGTGGAACAGTACTTACCGGGATGTGTTTCTATCAATCCTACGCCCGCGAAATGAGCGAAGCGAACGGCTGGCGGCGTCTTGCCACCAATAGTGCGAAGCTGGTCAACATTCTGGGTGGCTATGGCTATGTCCCGATGCTTGCCTCGATGACCGATTGTGTCGATGCGGCCGAAACCGGAGAACTCAAATGACGCTCTTTAAGGCCAGGCATGCAATGGGATCGAAAGTTACTGGGACGGCGCTAGTGGCCAACGATGGCTTCTCGGCGCGATACGACCTTGATCGTATCAATGGAGTTTTCTCACGGCCTACGCACAAGCTGGCTGGTAGATCTTACGTTGATCGAATTCTGATTCTTGACACAGCTAAAGGCGGAGTGGCGACAGCCTGGATGCTCCACGAAATGAAGGCACGGAATATGGCTCCGATGGCCATCGTTCTCAATTCCGTGAATACGATATTGGCTCAGGGAGCCGCAATGGCTGGGATGACAATGCTTGCCGGGTTCGACGTGGACGTCACACAGTCAATTGCTGATGGTGCCACCGTGGAACTGGATCCTGATACCGGAACCCTGAGGGTGGTAGCAGACTAGCTCTGACCTCGCGTTAATCTAGTCGAGCATCGCGACCAACTTGATGGTCATTAACGCTCGATCCGTAAAGCCAATATTATTGAGAACCGTATAAATAACTGTCAACGCCATGATGGGTAAGAACGTTAATCTGCTTGTGTTCGTTTCGGGGTGCGACGATGAAGCACAAGCGAGATTTCAAGGCATTGGAGAAACGCCGGCTGAAGGGTGCAAAGCTCTTGGCACGCGGCATGTCGAAGTCGGAGGTTGCTCGGGAGTTGGGCGTGGCGCGACAAACGGTAGCGACTTGGGAGCAGAAGCTGGCCGAGGGCGGCAAGGAATCGCTCAAGCGCGGCGATTTGGGTCGGCCACGCCAACTCGACGCCGAGCAGGAGCGAGAACTGGGCAAGGTACTCATGGCGGGCGCCTTGGCAGCCGGGTATCCGACCGAGCTATGGACGCTGCCACGGATCGGCAAAGTCATCGCCAGGCAGTTTGGCGTGGAATACAGCACGGGCCATTTGTGGCACCTGCTGCGCCGGCTGGGTTTCTCTTGCCAGAAGCCCGAGAAGCGGGCCATCCAGCGCAACGAGCCGGAGATTGTTCGCTGGAAGCGACACGGCTGGCCTGCGCTCAAAAAAAAGCCCAGCGAGAAGACCGCACCATCGTCTTCATCGACGAATCCGGATTGAGCGAACGGCCCAGCGTCGCCCGCACCTGGAGCCTGCGCGGCCAGACGCCGGTTCTTCAGCACAGTTTCACCTGGAAGCAACTCTCGGCCATTGCCGGTCTGTCCTTTTCGCAGTTCTACTTTCGGATCTTTCCCGGCGCCATTCGTTCCGAGCAGATCATCGAATTTCTGGGTGCGCTCAAGCGACAGATCAAGAAGCCGCTGCTGATCATCTGGGATGGCGCTGCGATCCATCGCAGCCGCAAGGTCAGCGCCTGGTTGGAACAACTGAACGGACATATCGCGGTTGCGCGACTGCCGGCCTATGCTCCCGAACTCAATCCGGTTGAAGCGATCTGGGCCTATCTCAAGAAGCATGAAATCGCCAATCTGTGCCTCGACACTATTGGCGAAGTCGGTCGGTTCGCCCGCTATCGCCTCAAGTCCATGCAGCGCAGACCAACGCTGATCACCGCGTTCTGGAAACAAGCTGAGCTGGCGATCTGACGTCATCTACTTATACGAGTCTCAATAGGAGCGAGTGTCGGCTGGAGCGGCCTTTTGGCATGCGCGCCAACATCGCCCGCAATGCGCTACCGACCGGCCGTCAGGCAGCAATTTGCGCTGATCAGTGGCTTGCCAGTCGGCAGACTCACACAATTTATCCTAAGCGGAAGTCGCCACAATTCAGTAGCAGGCGGCGAACGCTTTTCCGATAATTGACCGCTGGTCGGCGGCCAGATGGACCTCACGGAAGGGGGCATCCGCGTGCCCTGGATTGCCTCTACATAAATTCAGAGTTCGGCGAATTGCAATTTGTAACAAACACTGAGTCGGAAGTTCATGGACTCTTGAGTAAGATAGTAACAAGTTACTTACCTCTTGCTCATCATGAACAGCACTCCTGCTCCGGAAACATCAGCTGCCGAGCCTCGCCAACGCCAGTCGGCGGAGACGCGTCGCGAGGAAACCGTTGAGGCGGTGATCCAACTGGCGGGCGAGCATGGCCCCGATGGCATCACCACCCAGGCCATCGCCTCGCGCATCGGCGTCACCCATGGTGCGCTGTTCCGCCACTTTCCCGACAAGGCAGCAATTTGGCGCACCGTATTCGACTGGTTGGGCAACCGCCTCGGACGTGTCGCCGATGTCGCCATCGCCACCGGCGGCACGCCGCTGGAATTGCTGGAACGGCTGTTTCACGCACAGGTGGCCTTCGTCACCGATCATCCCGGCGTGCCGCGTATCCTGTTCCACGAGCTTCAACGGCCGGCCGGTTCGCCCCTCCAGGCGCTGGCGTGCAACATTGTCGGCGGCTACCGCGAGCGCCTGAAAACCTTGTTTTGTCGCGCCAAGGAGGCGGGTGAGCTGCCCTCCGACCTGGACGAAGAAGCAGCGGCGGTCCTGTTCGTTGGCACCATCCAGGGTCTTGTCGTGCAAAGCACACTCTTCTCCGGTGCGCTCGACATGCGCGAAGCAGCACAGCGCATCTTTCCCCTCCTGCTCGACGGATTTCGCGGAGCCCGGTCATGAACACCCCCTCCAAACGGACGCTGGTCGTTGGCTTGCTTGCCATCGCCTTTCTCGCCGGCTTCGGCTGGATCGTTGCCACCCAAGGCCCGCTGGCGCCAGTTAAGGTGACCGTGGCGCAAGCCCGCGAAGCGCGGATCGAGCGCACGCTGTTCGGCATCGCCACGGTCGAGGCACGCCGCAGTCACGCCATTGGGCCGACCCAGGCCGGGCGTGTCGCAAGCATGCTGGTGGACCAAGGCGACGCCGTCAAGGTCGGCCAGCTGCTGGCGGAAATGGAAGCGGTTGACCTCGATGCGCGCCTCGCCGCCGGCGCGGCGGCGGCCGCCGCCGCCGTGCAGCGCGTGACAGCGGCCGAAGCTGCGCTGGCCGAAGCGGGCAGTCGGGCGCAACTGGCAAAAAACAGCGCGGAGCGCTACGCCGACCTGCGCCGGAAGAACTTCGTCAGCCAGGAAGCCGCCGATGCCAAAGCCCATGACGCGGCCGCCACGCAGGCGGCACGACAGTCCGCCGCCGCCGCGCTTGCGGCAGCGAAGGAGGACCTGCGGCGGGCGCAATCGGAGGCCGCCGGTGCCGGACTGAATCGCGCCAACCTGCGCCTCGTCAGCCCGGTGGATGGCATCGTCACCGCGCGCCTCGCCGAACCCGGCACCACGGTGGTGGCGGGCCAAGCGGTGATCCAGGTGATCGACCCGGCCTCGCTGTGGCTGCGCGTGCGCATCGACCAGGGCCGCTCCAATGGCCTGACTCCTGGCCTGTCGGCGGAAGTCACGCTGCGTTCGCGGCCCCAAGAAAAGCTCGCTGGACGGGTCGAACGCGTCGATTGGGTGGGTGACGCAGTGACCGAGGAACGCATTGCCAACGTAGTGCTCAACGACAATTTCGGCCAACTGGCGATCGGTGAGCTAGCGGAGGTCACGCTGCGTCTGCCGCCCATCGACAAAGCACTGACCGTCCCCGCCGCCGCCATTCACCGCCAGGGCACCAGCAGCGGCGTCTGGCAGGTGGCGGAGGGCCGCGCGCGCTTCCGGCCGGCAACAACCGGCGCGATCTCCGCCGACGGACTAGTGGAGATCCGCCAGGGACTTGCGACCGGCGATGCGGTGATCGTCCATTCCGGCAGGACGATCGCCGACGGCACGCGCATCAAGCCCGTGGATGGGCTGCAATGATCAACCTCGCCGGCCGCGACGTCCTACATGGCTGGGGCAAGTTTCTGTTCACGGGCATTGGACTGGGCTTGCTGATCGGCGCGACCCTGACCATGGCCGGCGTGTTCCGCGGCATGGTCGATGACGGCCAGGTGCTGATCGACAACAGCGGGGCCGACCTGTGGGTGGTACAGCAGGGCACGCTGGGACCGTACGCCGAACCCTCGTCAATCCGTGACGACGCCTGGCGCGGTATCGCTGGCATCCAGGGCGTGGCGGAAACCGGCAACGCGGCCTACCTGACGATCCAGATGGCACATGCCGGGAAGGACACCCGTGTGATGATCGTCGGCATCGAAGTCGACCGCCCAGAGACGGGTGGGCGCCCCGGCGCACCGCCCTACCTGACTGCCGGCCGGCCGATCCTACAAGGCCATTACGAAGCCATCGCCGACGAAAGGACCGGGCTTGCGCTCGGAGAACGCGTCAAGATTCGCCGCCACGACTACACCGTGGTTGGCCTGACGCGGCGCATGGTGTCGTCCTCGGGCGATCCGATGATCTTCGTGCCGCTCAAAGACGCGCAGGAGATACAGTTCCTCAAGGACAACGATGCGTTGGTCAACGAACGCGCTCGTACCGCGGCCAACCCGGCGTTCAACCGCCCCGGCATACCCGGCCTGCTCGAAGCAGCGCAGGCCAGCGTCTCCCAGGCACGCAGCGTGAATACGGTGCTGGTACGACTCGCACCGGGGGCCGACGCGGAAGCTGTCGCCGGCGAAATCCAGCGCTGGAAACGCCTGACCGCCTACACCAAGGCGCAGATGGAAGACATCCTCGTCGCCAAGCTGATCGCCACCTCGGCCAAGCAGATCGGCATGTTCCTCGTCATCCTCGCCATTGTTACCGCCGCCATCGTCGCCTTCATCATCTACACAATGACCCTGGCTAAAGTACGGGAAATCGCGGTGCTGAAACTGATCGGCGCGAAGAACCGGATCATCGCCGGCATGATTCTGCAACAGGCGCTGGCGCTCGGCGTAATCGGCTTCCTCGTCGGTCGCATCGCCGCCGGCCTGTGGGGGCCAGCCTTCCCGAAATACGTGCTGCTTCTGCCGCAGGATGCCCTCAGCGGCTTCGCCATTGTGATGACGATCTGCGCACTGGCGAGTAGCGTCGCCATTCGCGCCGCCTTGGCAATCGATCCCGCGGAGGCCATCGGTGGATAGGCTGGATAACCCGCCCGCGATCTGCCTTACCGGCCTGAAGAAGCGCTACGGCACCGGCGATGCTGCCGTCGATGCGCTGAAGGGCGTGGACATGACCATCTGGCCGGGCGAGGTGGTTGGCCTGGTCGGCCCCAGTGGCTCGGGCAAGAGCACGCTGCTGAAATGCCTGGGCGCGGTAATTGAACCTACCGCCGGGCGTATGGAACTGGCCGGCGAGGTGATCTACGACGACGCCTGGAAGATTCCCGACTTGCGTGCGCTGCGCCGCGACCGTATCGGTTTCGTCTTCCAGGCGCCCTATCTAATTCCCTTCCTCGACGTTACCGACAACGTCGCGCTGTTGCCGATGCTGGCGGGCCAGGACAACGCCGCCGCCCGCAAGCGCGCGCTGGAACTCCTGACCGCGCTCGATGTGCGGCACCGCGCCGGAGCGCAGGTGTCGCAACTTTCCGGCGGCGAGCAGCAGCGCGTCGCGATTGCCCGCTCGCTGGCCAACCACGCGCCGGTGATCCTTGCCGACGAGCCAACCGCGCCGTTGGATTCCGAGCGGGCGCTGACGGTGGTGCGCATCCTCAACGATCTGGCACGCCAATACCGTACCGCGATCATCGTCGTCACCCATGACGAAAAAATTATCCCCACCTTCAAACGGATTTACCACATTCGCGACGGCAGGACCCATGAAGAGGCCGGCGAGGGGCGGGCAATCTGACGACCGGCTGCCGCCTTAGGAGCGAGGCGCTCACAGGCAATTGCAATAGAGCATTCACGCTCCGCATGGAAGTATCTGGAAATTATGTTTTCAGGCCAGCCATTGCAGGCTTTGCGCGGTGTGCCGGGACTAAGTATGGTGCGTTAAGTTTGTGCGCTCATACGTCCCCGTAGTCAGTAGCTTTGCCTGATTGGGAAGTGGCGGGTCGATGCAAGCAAGCAACGACCGGTAACCGATCTACTGCCGCCCACCACAGCCCAATTCTCCAGCGTCAGCAATGGCCGACGAACTGTCGGCCAGCTTTTTCGTGGACCGACTGCTCGACTCCGAAACCTGCCGTGCCCGTGAACAACTCTTGCGAGAGGCAATCTTTTTTTCAGATATAAAGCTGACATCTTCTGGTAGCTATGTGTTGAGAAACCGGGGTTACCCGAAGGCAATCTACCCACTACCAACGACTCAGACCGAGACAATAGTCATTGCATTCATGATAATTACCATTATCAAGAACGCGATTTTTTGCCGATATCTTTGCCTATCCTGAATGCGACAGCCGGAAGGGTATATAGATCAACACGTTGGGTTGCTGGTCATAGCATGCAGACTTGATGACCCCGTTCGCCAGTCCTAGACGAGGATTCCTGACACTTTCATCACCTTGTCGACTGCTAGACGATCAACGAAGTTGCGACATGGCCCTGACTCGACCGCTAGCCGACCGCCAGTCGACTTCTCATGCGTGGTCGTGACGCCTTGTCGACCGCTAGTCATCACATCCACAACCAAATTGGCATCCTGGCGAGACAGTCGACTGTCTGTCGACTGATAGGTAGCCACGGCGCAAGCGGGTCTTTTGAATACGCCGAAACTCTCGGACGGCAGATTCCTCATCGAAGAACACCTGGCGCTTGGTGCCACCGCGACGATTCAACAAGCCCCACCATTGGCGATACAAAATGAAGGCACCAAAGAGATCCTGATCCAGCCTCAATAGGTAGCCGCGTTTCTCGGTCTTGAATTCAACGCGCACGGCTTTCCTCCAGGTCGGTCACCTCCTGCCACAGACGTTCCGAGTCCGATTCGGTATAGATGCTCGTGGTGGCTACGCTGGCATGACCGAGGAGCTTTTGGATCAGATTGACCGGTACTCCAGAGCTCCCCATATGACTGCCGCAGGTGTGCCGAAGCCAATGTACTGAGGCATGCTCGAACGCCGACGCCTCATGTTTCTTCCCTAATGCGTGAAGAGCGAGAGCGGCCTCCTGGAAAAATCCACGAAATGCCTTGTACAGCCCACTGGCTGAAAGAGGTTCGGTCCCGTTGATTCGGGCGAGCAGGGGGGTATCCAATGGGTTGGCGAGTGGGTCTGGATCAAGATTGCGATGCTCCAGGTACTGAGCAAGAAGGATCAGGATTCGCTCCGGTATCGGTACCGCCCGCCACTTGGCGCCTTTCCCCAAGACCTTAAGCATCCATCGAACTCCGGTTCCATCCCTTACTGGCATCGTGTACAGCCGGCCAAGTGTTGCATCTACGAGCTCGGACAATCGCAACCCAGTGGCGTAAGCAAAGGGGAGGGCGAACTGGAGTCGTCTGGTGTGGTCCGTTGGTTCCATAGATGCGAGATGCGACATCAGGAACTCCCACTGTCCAGATGAAAATACTCGGGTCAGTTCGACATCCTCAGGCTCATCTTTGCTTTTGGACAGCGATTTGCCAACGCCGTCCCAGGGATTGAACGCGCAGTACTGAACGCGAACCAGCCACTCAAACAGTCCGCTGACGATAGTGATCGAATGTTTAACGCTTGAAGCGGACAGGGCGCCGTCAAAGGGGCGCCAGTCGGGGCTGAATCGTTGTGTGTTCCTGGGAGCGATCCAGGCAGATTGAGCGATCCTGAACGTCCAATCCGCTGGGTCAGTGCGCCCAAGGAAGGAAAGCCAGTCGCGGTATATGGCACAGTCATCGACAGTCATGTCAGACAATGCCTTCCCCTGCTCGATGACAGCCCATAGGAGCATTCGCTCAGCCTCCTTTCGGTAGGCGCGCTGGGTATTGGTATTGCCAGATTTGGTTGCGAGCCAGGCATGAATGGCCTGGTGATCGTTGCAGGCGTTGATGCGTGGCGGTCCTGGCCACCGATTGGATCCGGTTCCTCCATCGATGGAGTCAGGTACTGCCAGTGACTCTATCGGCACGATCGCGGTCTGGGTATCGCGCTGCTGAAGGAGCCTAGGTAGAGCCAGGGTTCTCAATGGAGAAAGAGAGTGGTCGGGTAGTTCCCCAAGAGTTGATTCGTAACCGCGAAGCCACTCTACGATTCGTGATGCCCCCTTCTCCCCAAGCTTTGGAACGGTAAGCCACCATCGATACCCTTTTCGCCGGACTCGATCGATCAGGGCGCCAATGGTTGGGATATCAGCGAGCATCAAGCGATTGGCGACCACCGGATCAAACCAGGCGGAGACGAAGTCTTCAGTTACCGGATCTGTAGCCAGAAGGTTTTCAATCCAGACCAGTGCTTCGATCTGACGACCCATCAGCTTCTGTCGCTGTCGCGCTTTCTTGTCAGCGGCCTGCGGGTAGGATTCCAGAAAGAGGCGAATCAACTCCTCTTCGGTATAGAAACCACTGGGATCGCGCTCGGCCTGGAAGTCTTCTAGCGTTGGTATCACGGTTGACGGTGGCTCTGGTCCGACTGCGAAGGACAGCCGAAGGAGTCGTGCCTCGCCATGCTTTCCATTTCGCAGTGCCGCTTGCCGTATCGTGTCGCCGATCCACGTCAGAGTTGTCTTGGCGAGTCGCAGGTCGAGTCCGGTCTCGAGGTATCTGTCTGCCAGCGTCTTGAGTGGCACGCCTTGCAACCAACCTCTGTAAAGGGCGAGGTGATGCCTGCCCAGCTTGCGCTCCGGATTGGCCATTACTTACAAGCCGCCTCCGAGACGTTTGGCTATGGCCTGGACTTTACCCAGCGATGAATCAGCCTCCGGAATTGATGGCCGGGCACCTTGTGTTGAACCGCCGTGATCAGAGGCATTCATGCCTCCAGATACCGCTGCAACACCGATGGTAGCCAAGGCCCGGACACGTTCCGCCCGGAGTCGGGATGGCACGCTGATCAGGTCAGCATAGAGTTCCGGACTCCCTTCAGTCACACTCAGCAGAATCCGGATCGACGTCACAGTGATGCCCCCATGAACCAGAAGCCACGGGCGTTTGAAAACACTGGATCCTTGGTTGTCGCTACAGATAGCTGAGGGAATGCAGCCGCTACCGCACTCTGAAAGAACGTTGCCCCACCGCCCACAAGAAGAACCCGGTCGGCAGACTCGCTCTCTTTGCGCAAGGATTTTTGAATCGATTCGATGACAATCGGTGCAACTTTCCTCGTCGCCTGATCGATATACGGGGCAAGCTCGACGCGCTGGCCGAGAACGAGAACATCCGATTTGCCGCTGCGGATGGCGTTCTCCAATTTCTCCGTGCTGACGTTGGAGCCATGATCCTTGGCAATCAGTCGGGAGGCTTCCTCAAGCACGACTGACGAGGCTTCCAGGCAAGTCCCGGAGGATTGACGATGCAGGTCCGATTCTGCGATCACAACCCAGTCGACAGAAAAGAAGCCTGGGTCGATCACGAGTACGCGGGCATCTTCGACATCTGCGTTGCCACCTGCAATGAAATCAAGGAAGCCACCTACCGGTTGAGGGATTACCTTGACTGCTTCGACAGAAACAGATCGCTTCGGGGTGACTTGATGGTTGCCCCGCATCTTTTCCGTAACGGCTTTTCGCCTGTCTTCATCAAGGTATTGGGTGACAGGCAGACCAGTTACCAGAGTGTCGATGTGTTCCATTTCAGACAGCAGCAGACCCGCGTGAAAGAGTGCCTGGTACGACGCACTTGAGGGATAGTCCGCATGCAGCGAACGACTCCACAGTTCGGCCCTATCTGGAGAAACTCCGGCAATAAAAGGCTCTCCATTTACCTGAACGTGGAGAAAATCCTCCTGAGCTCTTCCGTCGAATCGCGAGCTGAAGCGATCCGTGGGAGCTGCACCGGCTGGACGAAGAACGGTTGTCGGGCTTGCGCCTTTCTTGCCGTAGGCGAGTTTTAGATTGGAATACCCGATATCGATGCCAAGAATGTTCAAGTCGACCTCCTGTGAGGCGGCACAGCGCCGCAAGTCATCGCCACAAATGTGTGGCACCACAGTGCACTGCTAGTCGACCGTTAGAGAACAACTGGTCAGATTTTCGGCGGTTGATCCCGTCTTGCCGACTGCTAGTGCACCGCTAGGCAACATAGCAATCGCGATCCTCAAAACGAGGGTGAAAAGCGCACAAACTGTGCGCTTTTCACCCTCGAATTCAGTATCCCATTTGATAGTGTGCAGGGCTGCCAATCACTTTGCGTGTGGCGCGATGTGATCGATGCAGGCCTTGTTACGACACTTAGTGAGTAGAAATATGGGCTATCTGAAAGTCAAAAACACTCTGAGCAATTGCGCCCCGGAAAGCACCTATGAATACGCCGGCTGCGGTCACCTCGACGGTGGGCACTTCGTCAATCGCTTGTCCAGCTCTGGCACGTCAAAGCGTGAATGGCAGCAGCACTCGGGAGAAGCAATCTGGGGGCGGATTGCTCCTATGAATACGTTAGCAACCCGATTTTCCAAATCGGTAGCGTGGCTGTTGGAGCAATCTGGCAGCCGATTGCACAACGTAAAGGGTGCTAATCACCATGCCTGAACTACCAAAGGAAAGTCCCTGCCACGATCACGTGATCGGCTTACTCGAACAGCGTATCGATCAGCTGTACCGAGATGGGAAAGCCATTGTCGATAGATACTGGAAAGTCATCTATGCCATGGAAAACAAGCTGCCTGGCTGGGAGAGCAAATGCCGGCTCCAAATCCGATGCATCGTGAAGGGTAACTCCATCCGCGCAGATTGGACTGAGATCAAATGGTACGGATCGTCGTCCAAGGGAGATCGAAACTCAATTAGACGGCAGATCATCAAGCCCAAGGACTCCTATGGCTACACCCTCTCGAAGCTGAAGACGCTTGCGCCGGAATGGGCCAAGGAAATCGTGGAGGAAACCGAGACGCAGTTGGTCGGCGTCAGAAGAGAGGCAAGTCATCTGGTCAAAGCGATCATGTATATCAAGCATGCCAGGACTGCCTTTAGTGAGGATATATCCGTGGAGGCAGGGGACGTCCCATGAAGACGGAGGTCTGCATTAGAGAGTCCATCGACGGTGCCATTGATCGTGTCCTAGAGGACACTCGACTATCCCCCACTGCACGGATCGTGGCCGCGTACTGTGTAAATCGCCCCGACCGTTGGAAGCTGGGTTCAGCAAACATCAGGCAAGCCCTTGGCCTTGGGCTGGGCATGTGGAGTAGCGCACGTCGTCAGCTCATTGCCACGGGATACTTGTCGCATTTCAGGATACGCGCCCCGGATGGTCTATGGGCATGGGTGTTCGAGGTAACGGACATACGAAAGAACTGAATTCCCCGACTGGCAGATGTTTCTAAAGACTTAAACAAATTGACAACTACCGTTAATAAGGAACATACTGGCGGCCATGGAAACTCATGCCAGCCAACTACTCGACCTGGCCAGATCCCGAGGCCTGATCACTGCTCACGATCTGGGAGTAGCAGGGATTCCTCGCGTCAGCCTGACCCGAGCGGTTCGGCGCGGGCAACTCGATCGTATTGGACGGGGTGTCTATGGGCTGCCAGGGCGAACCGTTACCGAGCACAGCACCTTTGCCGAGGTGTCCCTGCGGGTTCCGAAGGGTGTCGTCTGTCTGCTTTCCGCGCTACGCTTCCATGAGCTTACGACCCAGGCACCCTTCGAGGTTTGGCTTGCCATCGACAACAAAGCGCTGGCCCCTCGTATTGACTATCCACCGCTGCGCATCGTTCGATTCTCAGGGGCGGCCATGAGCGAGGGCGTCGAGGAACATATCATCGACGGTGTGCCGGTTCACATCACCAGCGTTGCCAAGACCGTCGCTGACTGCTTCAAGTACCGGAACAAGATCGGTCTTGATGTAGCGCTTGAAGCCCTGCGCGAAGCCTGGCACGGGAAACGTATGACCAGTGACGATCTGTGGGCCATGGCCAAGGTCTCCCGGGTGGCCAATGTCATGCGCCCCTATCTGGAAGCCATCGCATGACGATGCGGAATCTTGGGGTATCGATCAGGGATCGCCTGCTCAACAAAGCCAGAGCTGAAAAACGCGACTACAACCTGATGCTCACGCGGTATGCGCTGGAACGCATGATCTACCGGATCAGCATTTCACCCTATCGCGACCAATTCCTGCTCAAGGGGGCCTTGCTGTTCGACCTGTGGTTCGATGTGCCCCACCGGCCGACCCGTGATGTCGACTTCCTGGGCTATGGACCGGCCGATATTCCGCATTTGGAAAGCGTCTTCCGTGACCTTTGCGCTATCGACGCCAATGATGGCATCGAATTCCAGGCAAAGACGGTCAAGGCAGCCGAGATTCGCAAGGAAGCGAACTATGCCGGTGTGCGAGTGACCTTGATCGGCGTCCTGGCAGGGGCCAAATGCCCCGTTCAGGCTGACATCGGCTTCGGTGATGCTGTCGTCCCGGGACCGGAAGAGGTGACCTATCCGGTTCTCCTGGATGACAACCCGGCGCCTCAACTACGGGCCTACCCGAGATACACCGTGGTGGCTGAGAAGTTGGAAGCCTCGGTATCCCTGGGCATGCTCAATAGCCGGATGAAGGACTATTTCGACCTCTGGGTGCTGGTGACCTATGCGGAATTCGACAACGCCATCCTGAAAAAGGCCATCCAGGCGACCTTCGAGAGGCGGGGTACCCCATTGCCGGCCAACCTGCCCATCGGCCTCAGTGACGAATTCGCCAATGATGGGCAAAAGAACAAGCAATGGCTGGCATTCCTGCACAAGAATGGCATTGCCCCCAAACCTCTCGCGGAAATCGTGACCGACCTGCGGAACTTCCTGTGGCCACTGCTGATGCAATGACTGAGTGCTTGAGGCAACTCTGGCTGAAGGTACGTGCATGGATGCGATCGAATGAGGATGCGCATGCCAAAGCGCCTACCTCACCCTGTTGCTCATCGCCACCACCCGGGGCTAGTCGCAAGGACTGAATGGTTGGCCATGCAGCCCAAGAATCTTGAAATGCTCGTCACCCGCGACATGCCTTTCGGCAAGCACAAGGGCACATTGATTGCCGATCTGCCGGGCAACTATCTCAACTGGTTTGCTCGTGAAGGTTTCCCGCCAGGAGAGATCGGTCGCCTGTTGGCCCTGATGCAGGAGATGGATCACAACGGACTGCGTCCGCTCCTCGATCCGCTGAGGAGCCCCAAGCGATGACTGACGAGCGCATGCGCATCGACAAGTGGCTGTGGGTGGCCCGCTTCTTCAAGACCCGCAGCCTGGCAGCGACCGCCATTGCCAGTCACAAGATCCGATGCAACGGCGATCATGTCAAACCAGCGCGTGACCTCAAGGTGGGTGACGAACTCGAGATCACCATTGGTCAGACGGTATTCGTTGTCATTGTCCAGTGCATGGCTGAACAACGGCGTCCGGCGCCAGAGGCACGACTGCTTTACCAGGAGACGCCAGAAAGCGAAGCCAGGCGACTGCGTGATCAGGAATTGAAGAAGCTCGCACCGGTACCTGGATCGGACCTCAAGGGCAGGCCGACCAAGCGGGAAGGGCGGATGATCCGACGTATCGGGGGCTGACTACGCGCAGCAGTCAGCGAGTGCGGGATCGCCGCTCATCGGGTCAGCGCAAGCCTGGGCTGGTGGTTTCCGACGATACAGGGCGATGCGTTCCTGTAGCTTCGTCCAGATCGGACGCTTGTCTCTTTGGACAACACCGAGAATCTGCCCATCTCGGATGACCAGCACATGATCACTGCCCCATGGCTTGAGGTAGGAGAGGAGGGGCGTGGTCGTTCGATACAGAAACTCGACGCGCTGGCGGTGAGTTCCAAGGCCAATCGGCAAGTCAGTGCCGACGTTGATGTTCATCTGAATGCCTGAAAGTCTCAGGTAGCCTCAAGTTCCAGTGCATCGATCTGCGTCGTGGCTTCATAGACCATGCGCACGGCACCGTCCCCTTGGCGGACATGCAGCCAATGACTTTGACCTGCCGGGAAAATCTTGACGATCTCACCGGTAATGGACAATGGGCCATCCGGGGTGATCATCTGGCAGCGAACATGATCGGCAACACGAAATGAAGACATGGTCCCTCCTGTGTATGAATTTTGAACGGCTTACTTTAGGAGGGGCGGGACGGACAAGTGGCGGGAAATAGCCATTTCAACCCATGTCTGTTCCCGCTTACATAAAAAAACAGGGCATGGCCTGCGCCATGCCCCATTTCGTTTGGAAGCGTATTAGAGGACGGCGTCCTTGAGCTTCTTCAGGGGGCGAACCTTGACCTTGACCGTGGCGGGCTTGGCCGGGAACCACTGTTCCTGACCAGTGAAGGGGTTCTTGCCGAAACGCTTGGCCTTGGCAGGAACCTTCAATGCGACCACTTTCAGGAGGCCGGGCAGGGTGAATTCGCCGATGCCCTTCTTGTTCATCGAGGCCAGGGTGGTGGCTTCGAGGGCGGCCAACACCGCCTTGACGGCCTTGGGCTCGACCCCCGAGTTCTCGGCCAGGTGGGCCACCAGGGTGGTCTTGTTCAGGGCAGCCTTGATCGGCTTCATCTCTGCCGGCTTGGCAGCGACAGGCTTCGCAGCAGCGGGCTTCTTGGCCGGTGCTTTGGCAGCAGCAGGTTTCTTGGCGGGGGCTTTGGCCTTGGCGGCCGGGGCTTTCTTGGTTGCCATGGAGACTCCAAATAGTTGAAGGATGCGGAACTCAATATTCCGGCTGCAAGCCTACAGGGTGCCTGATTCGCGGTTTCCCGCTGTTATGACGGTGAAAACACCTTATTTCTAGGGTCTTTGCAGGTTTTCTGGACTCAATGTTCTGCAAATATCAGGTGTTTGGCCTGGATCATCTGATGAGCTAGTAGGGGTCGCATCATGTCGTCACGTTCACCTCTGGAGACATGACATGCCCGCTGATCTCATCGCCTATATCTTTATCTGCATCCTTGCTGCTGGCTTCATCAAGCGCGTTGGTGAGGTATTCGCCGCCTTTGAGGTGCAACCCATTGATTCGTCATCGAAGACTCGGTCGCGTTGACAGGTTTATATTTATTAACTAGGATGGTTAATAGATATAAACCATGCGCAAACGATCATGAGCTCCCTGAACCGCGACCCCGAACACCTTGCCAAGCTACGCAGCTACTACGCCGAGACGCGTCGGATACCGTCACTGGCGCGGATCGGCGATCTAATGGGCTTCTCGACACCCGCCGCCAAGAAGTTCATTGAGCGCTTGGCCGGGGAGGGCTATGTCACACGAACCCCGGACGACGATGCCTGGGTGCCTAATCAGCGGTTCTTTGAGCGTCCCTTGGTTGAGGCTACCGTTCAGGCGGGCAACCCCGTGTCCGTTGATGCGGTTCCTGCTGAACCCTTCCTGATCGACGAGTACGTCGTGCGTGATCCGGTGCAGACCGTGCTGATCCCGGTCAAGGGCGATTCCATGGCCGATGCCGGCATCAACGAGGGCGATCTGGCCGTGGTCGAACGTACGCCCGACGCCAAGGATGGAGACTTTGTCGTGGCCATTGTGGATAACGACTACACGCTCAAGGAACTCGCCACGGAGCGGGGACAGAAAGTACTCAAGCCCCATAACTCGGCCTACCCGGTGATCCGCCCGAAGGGCAAGCTGGAAATCTTCGGCGTCCTGGTTGGCCTCATCCGACGTTATCGGCACTGACCATGGTCTGCGGCGTGTTTTCTTCCCGTGGCCAGCCAACCGGACACGGTGGCCCGGTGTTTCCCGAATCCGGGGTGATCTATGTGCCCGGCTGTCCCTTGCTGGCGCAGCCTGTGCCAGCGGGTTTCCCGTCTCCTGCAACCGATTACGTCGAAACCCGACTCAGTCTCGATGAACACCTGATCGAACAGGAGGAGGCTACCTTCTTCGTGAGGGTGCAGGGTAACTCCATGGTCGGCTTCGGCATTCATGACGGGGATCTCCTCGTGGTAGATCGCTCCCGAGAGCCAGCCGACCGTAGCGTGGTCATCGCAGTGGTCGATGGTCAGTTCATGGTCAAGCAGGTATGTCGGGGCCCGAAGGGGGTGCTGTTGCGATCAAGCGGCCCTGGGCATGGGGATATCTTCGTCGGAGCAGACCAGGAACTGTCTGTCTGGGGAGTCGTGCGCTGGGCTATCCACAAGGTGGTTTGATGCCCATTGCCCTGATCGACGGCAACAACTTTTATGTCTCCTGCGAGCGAGTATTCAACCCGACGCTGGAGAATCGACCGGTGGTCGTCCTGTCGAACAACGATGGCTGTGCCGTAGCTCGCAGCAATGAGGTCAAGGCCCTCGGTGTGAAGATGGGAACACCGTGGTTCCAGATGAAGGATCTGGCCAGAAAACACGGGATCATCGCCCTTTCGAGCAACTATGCGCTTTACGCCGACATGAGCAACCGAATGATGTCGGTACTGGCACGGTATTCCCCCGACCAGGAGATTTACAGCATCGACGAATGCTTTCTTGGCTTTGATGGATTCAGCAACTACGATCTGGAAGCCCATGCCCGGGAAATGCGTTGGCAGGTCCGCCAATGGGTCGGCATTCCCGTCTGTGTCGGTATCGCCGAGACAAAGACTCTGGCGAAGCTGGCGAATCACTGCGCTAAGAAGTCTCTGGCGGGAGAGGAGGGCGTGTGCGACTTCACGCGCCTGTCCGTTTCGGAGCGATCGGCTCTTTTTGCAACCATCGAGGTGGGCGAGGTGTGGGGCATCGGCCCCCGCATGTCCCGCCAACTGGCCGACCGGGGGATCAGGACCGTGGAGGCCTTGCGTCGCGCCGATCCCAAGGCGATCAGGAGGGAGTTTTCTGTGGTGGTGGAACGTACGGTGATGGAACTGAATGGGGTTCCCTGTCTGAGCCTGGAGGAGGTGGCACCGGCCAAGCAGCAGATCATGTCGTCGCGGTCGTTCGGAAACAACGTGTATGACCTCGAGCCACTGAAGGAGGCCGTGGCCAGTTATGTGGCAACAGCCGCCGAGAAACTGCGGGGGCAGGGTTCTGTTGCCGGCATGATCCAGGTCTATGTCCGTACCAACCCGCACAAGGAGAATGCCCCGCAGTACAGCAAAGGGCTGACAATTCCGCTGCCGGATCCGTCGGACGATACCTTGTACTTGACCCGGGTAGCCTTGTGGGGCTTGAGGCGCGTTTATCGTTCCGGGTTCGCGTATCAAAAAGCTGGGGTGGTCCTGATGAATCTGACGGATGCAGCGAACCAGCAAGCGTCACTGTTTGGTGCCCATCGGAATAATGATCGAGTGATGGCGGTCATGGATTGTGTGAATGCGATCTGGGGCAGGGGGACGCTACGTTCTGCGGCTACCGGTATTTCCAAGTCGTGGGCCATGCGGCGGGAGAGGATGTCACCCAGATATACGACCGAATGGGATCAACTGCCTGTTGCGATATGACCTGATCCGCCAGGTTGACGCCAGGAATGTCTCATCTGGCAGGGCTTTCCGGCGCGCTCATCTGGTGAGCCTCACGTACCGTATCTTGTTTTCCGTGCACCGGCATTTAGGCCGGCCGAAAGGAACAAGATGACGACGAACACCGAAGCGCAAGTTCTGATGATCCCGCTGAAGCCTGCCCTGATCCAAGGGGTGGCACAAAAGCTTCCCGTATTGGTGCGTATCCAGGCGCCTGACGCCGATCCTGCTACCAAGAAAGTCGAACGCAAGCCCTACTGCTTGTCGCTGGTGATTGACCGTTCTGGATCAATGTCGGGCGAACCGCTGATCGAGGCCGTGCGCTGTGCCAAGTACATCGTTGATCAACTGGATTCCGGCGATCTTACCTCGGTGGTGACCTTCGACAACCAGGTTACCGTGTTGGCAGAAACAGCCATGGTCGGAGACCGCAAACACTTGCACCGAGCCTTGTCGAAAATACACCCGGGCGGAATGACCAACCTGTACGGAGGCTGGAAAGCCGGTATGGAGTCCATCCAGGACAAAGCCCCAGAAGCAGCGCTGGCGCGGGTCATCCTGTTGTCGGATGGTAATGCCAACGAAGGCGAGGCCACGGAACCCGATGTGATTGCCGGTTACTGTGCCGAGGCGGCGGCCAAGGGAGTTACCACCTCGACGTACGGACTTGGGCGGGATTTCAACGAGCAACTCATGGTCGAAATGGGCAAGTCGGTGATCGTGGACAAAAAGCAGGAGAATCCACCGGTCACGACTTCAGCCCAATGTGCCAACGGTTTGCCATGTTGATGGGCTAACTTGCGCAAGATTGAACCGTCGGGTAGAAGAACGGGAATGAATGCTCGTCCGCACGATAACTGTTATTGGGTGATCCCCGGCCGCTTGATGGCCGGGGAGTATCCCATCGCGATCCGTGAAGAGGATGGCCTGCGCAAGCTATCGGCGATTGTCGCGGCAGGAATCAGTCACTTCATCGACCTGACCGAAAAACGCGACCCGCTGGCGCCTTACGAACCTCTGCAGGGCAAGCTGTTAGCCGCCGAACCGCCAGGCTACGACCGCTTTGCCATCCCGGACATGGGCATCCCGGATTCGCCCGATCTGACCAATTCCATCCTCGACCGCATCGACGGGCTGATGGCCCGAAAGCGCGCCGTCTATGTGCATTGCTGGGGCGGCATCGGCCGTACCGGCACCGTTGTCGGCTGCTGGCTGGTGCGTCACGGCCTGACGGGAGAACAGGCGTTGAACCGGATTGCCACGCACTGGCAGGTGATGGAGAAGCGTACTCGCTTTCCACAGTCGCCGCAGACCGACATGCAGGTCTATTACATCCACCGCTGGGCCGTACTCGACCGCGGTCCGAAACATCCGGTTGCAATTGGCCATTGAACGGACAAACTTCCGCCCCATCTATCCAATACATTACCGACACGCACAACAACGGAGCAACAGCCTCATGCAGCAAGGCAACATTGAATCCTTCCTCACCATCTCGCGCCGCTATCTGACACGTTAAGCGGCTGCTGAGCGGCCAGTTCCCCTGGCGATCCTCTCCCCCGGATCGCCCGAAGGCCCCGAAGAGTTTCGGGGCCTTCTTTATTTTGCGGGGGCGATCCATGCCCTTCCTGACCCTGGATGACGAGTATTTTGCTTCCAGGCGGGTTTGGGTGGCGCATCCAGTGAGCCCGCAACCTTCTATCTTGTCGCCATTGCCCGTACGGTTCCGGAATTCAGGGAGACGAGATGGATCACTTGGCAGGGAAACAGATGCTGGCTGAAGGGAGTGCTCTTCCCCGCAGCGCCGAGGAAAGTGCCCGTCACTGGCTGGCCGAGGGTTGCCGCTGCGAAAGGTGTGAAGACTGGGATGGTGCCATTGCGGCCTATCGGCAGGCACTAGCCGCTGATCCGCAGGATCCCCCTGTGCGCTATTTCACGCACAACAATCTTGGCTATTCACTGCTCCAGGTCGGTTGTTTCGACGAGGCCGAGGGTTTCTGCGAGATCGCCATCTCGATCAACCCGGAGCAGTACAACGCCCACAAGAACCTTGGCCTCGCCCGGGCAGGCCAGGGGCGTTGGCTGGATGCTGCCTTGAGTCTTGCCGAGGCAGCCCGCCTGTGCCCGGAGAACACCCGGGCGTGGTTGCACCTCCAGCAGATCCTCTCATCCAGGCCCGGCCTGCTCGAGCAATCGGCCGAACTGGCCCGCCTCGTCTGCAATGTGAAGGGTTCGTACATGAAGGCCGGGCAACCGCTTAAACCGCACTGATCATTACAAGGGAGATACATATGCAACGCAAGGAATGGAAATTCGATTACCCCGCCCCGCAACTCGGCGATGCCGCTCATGCCAAAGTCAGCTTTCACGCCGAGCAGATCGACTTCTGGATGAAGAAGCGCGAGGACCTGATGGCGACGATCCGCGAAGAAGGGATCGAGATCAATGAAAAGATCGCCCTGGGCTACGTCAATCCCAAGGCCCGCGACTGGGACCGCGGCGGCGAGATCATGATCCGCAATGACCTCCGCAAGGGCCTGATGGAAACCTTCGAGAAGCTTTCCTACCATACCGGCAAGCGTGACACCTACGACGGATGGGAGCAGGTGCTGCGCGCCAACCCGAATGCCACGCTGGCCCTGGACATCGACGACTGGCTGTTCTTCTTCGGGCGCGATACCGATATCGACGACGAGCGACTCTGACCTGAGACACCCATGAATGTCCTGCAGGGGCACTTCTATTCGACGGCATTTTGCGTGGCCGACAAGGCGGCTTTTGATGCCGATCCCGTCATCGCTTCAATGCGACAGCTCTTCGAGTTCTATCGGGGCGTGGAAAACGACGTCGAACTGGTCTGCATCACGAGCAAGGGCGATCCACCCGGGACCCGCCTGCGCGTCATGCAGCCGGCCATTATCGGTTTGCTTCGCGATGCGCCGGCCGGTTGTCCGCCCCTGGAGGATGACTGCGGGTGGATCGACGCGCTTCAGCGCCACCTCGATCCCGCCTACGGCATCGTGATAGCGCACCAGTTGGACGGCAAGCCGGATTACTTCACCTATATCGCGGCGGATTGCGCGGGCTGGACGCGGGGGGATTATTGTGACAGTTGACATGATCAGTAATGGTGTCTATAAATGCTGTCATGAACACCGAGCCTCGTTACTCGATAGAAGAGTTGGCCGCACTGGCCGAATTGCCCCGTCGGACAGTGCGCTACTACGTCCAGCAGGGCCTGTTGGATCGCCCCGTCGGCGAAAAGCGCGCCGCTTACTACACGACCCGTCATCTGGAACAACTGTTGACCATCCGCAAGTGGCAACACGCCGGGCTCTCCCTGGAGCGCATTCGCGAAATCCTCGGAGATTCCAGCGGTGCCGGATTGCCCCCGCCCCGTCCGCGCGGCCCCGGCACGGTGGAAGTCTGGAGTCACCTGGTGGTGGCTGATGGGCTTGAAATGACGCTCGAACCTTCGCGGGCCGGGTTGAGTCCCGAGCAGGTCAGGGCTTTCTTCAGGGGCGTCACTGCCCTGTACGAACAAATCAGACAGGAAGGAAACGATGATGCCGAAGAATGAAGAACAACTGGCCATCCTTAAGGATAGATCCGGCGGAGAGATCGCACTCAAAGGGGTGACAGCCCATGCCCGGCTGAATGGCCTGCTGGCTGAAGTGGAAGTCGAGCAGTCCTATCTGAATTCGCAGGACACCAACATCGAGGCGGCCTATACCTTCCCGCTCCCCTTTGGAGCCGTACTCCTTGGGCTTGAAGTCGAAATCGCCGGCAAGAAACTGGCCGGACAGGTCGTGGAAAGGAAGGAAGCCGAGCGTCGCTACGAGGATGCCGTGACTGACGGCGACAGCGCCGTCATGCTCGAGGAAGCCGGCCCCGGGATTTATACCGCCAGCCTGGGCAACCTCATGGCCAATGAGTCGGCGGTGATCCGTTACCGTTACGGACTGCTGCTCAACTGGCAGGGCGATCGTCTGCGCTTCCTGCTGCCCACCACCATCGCACCGCGTTACGGGGATGCCGAGGCGGCCGGACTGCAACCCCATCAAACGCCCGAGTCGTCACTGATGGTCGAGTATCCCCTTGATCTCATCGTCGATGTCGAGGGCGAACTGGCCTCGGCGGCGATCGCCTGTCCAAGTCATCCCATAGCCATGGAACGGACGGAGACCGGCTTGCGCGTCCGTCTCGACAGGAAAGCCTGTCTTGATCGTGACTTCGTCCTTACCCTGGCGTCCGACAAGGTTCAGTCATCCTGTGTCGTCGTTCAGGATGGCGAGGGGCATGTGGCATTGGCGTCCCTGCGGATTCCGCCGGTCCCGGAACTGGAGCGCCAGCCCCTGGCCCTGAAGCTGGTGATCGATTGCTCCGGCTCTATGGGCGGGGTCAGCATCGCTCAGGCCAGGAAAGCCGGACAAGCCATTCTTGATCAGTTGCGGCCCGGGGACAGTTTCAACGTCACTCTGTTTGGCAGCGAGTTCAAGCACTTCTTCCGCAAGATGGTCCCGGCGACTGCCCGTTACATAACAGAAGCCTGGAACCAGATCGACCGGATGGATGCCGACCTCGGTGGCACCGAAATGGAAAAAGCCCTCGACGCTGTCTTCGGCCTGAAAGGGGAAGATGCATCGGGTACCGTGTTGCTTATCACGGACGGCGAGATCCACGAGCACGAGAAACTTGTCCGGCGGGCTGAGAAATCCGGACATCGCGTCTTCGTCGTCGGGGTCGGTGCCTCGGTGGCTGAAACCTTCCTGCGGAAACTGGCGAATGTCACAAACGGGGCTTGCGAACTGGTGGCCCCCCAGGAGGGCATGAGCGAATTCGTGCTGTCACAGTTCCACCGGATGCGGCAGAAGCGGGTCGGCAAGTTGGACATCACATGGCCAACATCCAGTCATTGGCAGACGGCCCTGCCTGAGTCGGTCTTTGCAGGGGACACCATCCATGTGTTTGCCGGGTTCGATCAGGTGCCGACGGGTGATGTACGTCTCGCAATGGACGAAGGTCCTTCGGTCGTTAGCGCAATCACACCCTTTGAAAACACCCAGATTCCACGGATCGCAGCGGCCCGCCGGTTGGGTGAAATATCTCAAACAATTGCGGACGAGGCTTCCGCAAATCAGGCGCGAGCCTTGGCATTGCAGTACCAAATATTGTCTATCTGGACTAACTTCCTTGTAATTGCGGAGCGTGCGGAAAAGGCCGACGAACTTCCCGAACTGCACAAGGTACCCCAGATGCTGGCAGCGGGTTGGGGTGGCACTGGAATTGGAGAGGCATGCGGGGTTTTAAGCTGTGCGACAAGTAGCCTGGATGATCTGTACACCGTGGCATCAGCCCGGCACTCTCGAGCGAGAGCCATGAGTGATGTCGGTATGGATAAGTATGACATTCCGGCATTCCTGCGCCGGCAGTGCGACGATGATGTACCTGCCAGATCGAAACGGGTGATGTTCAGCAAAAAATCATCTGGATCGTCAGGACGCGTACTTGAGAGGCTTTCGACCTACGTCGATGGAATGTTTGGGTCATCAAGATCTGAGCGGTTGGACTCCCAGTCGGATGATTGGAGCGCCGACACCACGCCACTGGTATTCGTTGGCAACATGGAAATCAGTCTCCTGACCAATCTGCGACAACTCAGCTTGCCAACCACTATCGAAGAACTTGTGCCGTGGGGACTCGACGATGCTGTGCTCTGTGGATTGCGGAGCTTGTCGGCCAAAGGTTATGCCGAAGCGAAGGTGGTCGTTGCCTTTATCCATGCATTATCTGAATCATGCCTTAGCAGCCATTTTGGGCGTGATTTCAAGCGGGGAATTCTTAAGTCTTGGAAGATGATGGATCCGGGCAGTGAGTTGGACATCGTCATGAGAGAGGCGTTGAAGGGGGTTTCCACGGATGCATGGAACTGGTGGCAAGAACCGGTTGCCCGGATTGGTGAATCGGCAACACTAGCTTGAAGAATTCGGCTTTACATTTTCGGGGCTCTTCCAGTGAGCCTCGGCATCCTTATTCTTGACCAATTGCTTACGGGGTTAACCATGGTTCTGCCCACTTCTTTGCTCGACATCCTCATTCTATTCGGCAGCCATGGGCTTACTGGAATATGGTTTGCGTCGTCGCGACCGACCTGAGGCAGAGAGGAAGACGTTCCAGTCAATTCTTGGGGACATTCGCCGCTGGTTGTCGAAGAATCTGTACATGCAGAGCAATCTTCTCCAGATTTCCTTGCCGGATTTCAAGCATGTGATGAAGCCATTCACGGCCAAGCGGCGCAAACTTTGTCGCGTCCTGCTCACCTACGAGCGGGGGTTGCTGACTATCGAATCCGGAGAGGCCTCGACGATCATGCGTGCCGAAGGAGAATGGCACGGTCGAGCATATTTTTCTCCCGAGGTTCTGCGGGCGATTGCCCTCTATCCTCCTGCAACGGATCCGGTTGTCATCTCTTATGCAGAGGGCCATGTCATGCTGGCGACGATGACTATTTCCTGCGAGTGGGTCAATCCTGCTGACGAGTTGGCCAGGGCGATCCTAGATCCGGACATTCTTGATCTTCTTGCGCTGGGACGGACAATGCCCCGTGCCGAAGGGATCGGAACCGGGCTCGGCAGGAAAATCAGTAGCGCACAACAGAAGGCGGTGCGCTGCATCGCCAGTGCCAAGAAAGATCTATCAAAACTCGGGGTGACGCAGCAGAAGGCAATTACCCTCGCCGGAGGAAAGGTCAGCACTCGAATGACTTAGGGTTCAATCTGCCAGTAAATGCTGGCACTAGATGCGTTGACCACTAATGTTTTGTCAGTAGGGGAGGCGTGAGGAATGCCACAGGCTTTAATCTGCTAAAGATCTAATAGGCGCTTACAGTGAGATCTCAAATGTTCATTTTTCCTTGCGACTTTCTACAACCTTAGTCATATATTCGCTTCGGCATACCAAATATGCAGCAATTCCGATTGCTTTAACCAGTGATAAATTCCTGCATCGCTTGGTCGTTGTTACCAGTTATATCAAGAAAAATAAAAAGGGAGTCCAATGGACGTTTTCCAGTTTCGCGAGCGCCTGATTGGCGATTATGAGTCATTTACCCGCAGCTTTACGAAGCCAGCGGCGGAAGACATCCG
The DNA here is from genome assembly GCA_020427155.1 of Planctomycetales bacterium. Taxonomy (GTDB): domain Bacteria; phylum Planctomycetota; class Planctomycetia; order Pirellulales; family Lacipirellulaceae; genus Bythopirellula. The sequence goes on from JAGQOW010000011.1 coordinate 51,992, forward strand.
GGCCTACCTTCAGACGCAGTACGACGAAGGCGTGTTTTGGCCCGCACCCCTTGTTCAGCTGAACCCCAGTTTTGTTAGTGGTGGCAGCGTCGAACAACTCGTAGAGGAAAAATTGCTTCACAAGGAGTGCGCCCGGATATTTCGGGCAGGCAAGGCTGCCGATGACTTCGGTGTCACGCTGCGCCTGCACAAGCATCAGGAAGAAGCAATCCGGGCCGCGCAGCGAAACGCAAGTTATGTACTGACTACCGGCACCGGCTCGGGCAAGTCACTCAGCTACTTCATCCCCATCGTCGATCACGTCCTTCGGGAGCGCGCAGCGGGCAACAACACACCCCGCGTCAGCGCCATCGTCATCTACCCGATGAATGCCCTGGCGAACAGCCAGCGCGAGGAACTGACCCGTTTCTTGAAACTTGGTTATCCGGGCGGCAATGGCCCCGTTACCTTTGCCCGTTATACCGGCCAGGAAAGCGGCGAAGAACGCGATGAAATCGCCAAGAATCCGCCGGACATCATCCTGACCAACTTCATGATGCTGGAACTCATGATGACCCGGCAAGACGAGGTCGACAAGACCATCGTGCGCGCTGCGCAGGGCCTCAAGTTCCTTGTTCTCGATGAACTTCATACCTACCGTGGCCGTCAGGGGGCGGATGTTGCCCTTCTGGTGAGGCGTGTCCGTGCTGCTCTGAATACGGACTTGCTATGCGTCGGGACCTCGGCAACGATGGCTACCGATGGCACGCCAGAAGAGCGTAACGCCGTCGTTGCCGGTGTGGCCAGCAAGCTTTTCGGCACTCTGGTCAATCCGACCAACGTCATCACGGAAACCTTGCAGCGGGTCACTGTCGGTGATGCAGCGCCGCATGCAAGCACCTTGAAGGGTGTCCTGAACGCACAAATACCCGCCAGCGCCGATTTCGAATCGCTACGCGCCCACCCGCTGTCGGTCTGGATCGAACTCAATCTGGGTTTGCGGCAAGAAGCCGGAAAATGGGTAAGAGCCAAACCGCGCACGCTCAATGATGCTGCGGCGGAGCTTGTCAACGATACTGGGCTCGATCATTTGCACTGTCTGCAGCAGCTTAAGCTGTTCCTCCTGCTGGCCTACCGCACTAAGCGCGAACCATACGACGACCGCAGCCGGCTCTTCGCCTTCCGTCTCCACCAGTTCATATCCGGTGCCGGCGACTTGTTCGCCACCCTTGAACCTGAAGGCAATCGCTACCTCGATGTTCGGGGTCAGCAATATCAACCTGGCCATACCGACAAACGCTTGTTCAACGCCGTGTTCTGCCGTGAGTGCGGCCAGGAATACTTCCCGGTTTGGGCGAGTGGCCCCAAGGGGGCGCCAGACACCTTCGAACCGCGAGAAATCGGTGATCGTAGCCGTGAGGATCAGGACGACGATGACGGCTCCAAGTTCGGCCTGTTGATGCCTGATCCTGCGCTCAAGTTTGATGATGTCAATCTGGAGCGCTACCCCGAAGACTGGATCGACTTCACCCGCGCCAATCACGGCCTGAAGAGCAATTACAAGCGTTACAAGCCCATTCCGGTGCGAGTTGCACCTTCCGGAGAAGTTTCCGGCGACGGCATCCGTGCCTACTTTATTCCTGGCTCATTCCGTTTCTGCTTGTGCTGCGGCGTCAGCTACGACGCCTCGGTACGCAGCGATATTTCGAAGCTGTCGAGCCTCAGTTCGGAAGGCCGCAGCTCCGCAACGACCGTGCTTACCTTGGGGGCGATGCGCTATCTCCTCGAAGACGCAGCCGAGCTCAAGCCCGAGGCCAAGAAGCTCCTCGGATTCACCGACAATCGTCAGGATGCTTCGCTGCAAGCAGGTCACTTCAATGACTTCATCCAGATCCTTCTGCTGCGCGGAGCCTTGCTCGCCGCCGTTGAAAAGTCCGGTCAGCTCACCGACGAAGTCCTGGCGCAGGCGATCTACGAGGTGTTGTCGCTCGCCAAGCCGGAATTCATGGCCAACCCCGAGGCGAAGTTCCTTGCCGAAGACCAGGCACGCAAGGCGTTGAAAGATGTCCTCGGCTATCGCCTGTACTTTGATCTGCGTCGCGGCTGGCGCGTCACCAACCCGAACCTCGAACAGTTGAGCCTGCTCAAGATCGGTTATCAGTCCTTGCCCGAGGTTTGCGCCGAACAGTCCTTGTGGGATGAAGCCCCTCCGCTGCTGGCCCAGGCCAGCCCCGAGGAGCGCGAGCATGCCACCCGCCATTTGCTCGATCACATGCGCCGGCAGCTTTGCATCAAGGCGCGCTATCTCGATGCCGACCAGCAGGAGCAAATCCGCCAGTCCAGTTTCAGCCATCTGCGAGATCCGTGGGCGCTCAGCGAGTACGAAAACCTCCAACCAGCTCGTTATCTGATCCTCGGCTCGAAGCCAGCGCAGCTCAACCAGCAGGATGACCGCGCTGCCTACTTGTCCTATCGCTCCAGTTTCAAGCGCGATCTCTCCAAACCCAGCTTCTGGGGAGAAACTGCCCAAAGCCGCTGGCCAGACAAATTTAACGAGGAATTCTTTGGCAAGCTGGTCGAAGCCATGCTCGACGCGCTGATTCAGGGCGGCTTGGTTCAACCTTTCGACGCGCCCGGCAACAAGACGGCCTACCAGGTCACGGCTGCCGCCCTGGTCTGGCAACTCGGCAACCCGGATGATGAAGCCCCCAGCAGCGGCAACCAGCGCAAGAGCAACAACGAGTTCTTCCGCGACCTTTACCTGAATGTCGCCAAGGCGCTCCGGCAGAACAATCGCCTGCTGCAATCGCTGGAAGCCCGCGAACATACTGCCCAGGTGGATGCCGCCGACAGAGAAGATCGCGAAAAGCGCTTTCGTGCCGCCGATCTGCCGATCCTCTTTTGCTCGCCGACCATGGAGCTCGGCGTCGACATCTCCGATCTCAATACGGTCTACATGCGCAACACGCCCCCGACGCCGGCCAACTACGCCCAGCGCAGCGGTCGTGCTGGCCGGAGTGGCCAACCGGCGTTGGTCTTTACCTACTGCGCCGCCAAAAGTCCGCACGACCAGTATTACTTTGCCGATCCGGTACGCATGGTTGCCGGCAGTGTGACGCCGCCGCTCCTCGATCTCGCCAACGAAGACCTGATCCGTAGCCACCTGCACGCCGTCTGGCTCGCCGAAACCCACCAGAAGCTCTCGGGTGCGGTCAGTGAGTTGCTGAAGATGGAAGATGCCAAGCTGCCCCTGCGGGACGATCTGATGGGCACCATGGATACGACAGCCCCCCGCGACCGTGCCGACAAGGTCTTCTCCAGCGTATTGGGCATGCTGGCCGCCGAACTCACACCGGGCAATGCCCATTGGTACGCCGCCGGTTGGGCCGAGCGGATGATCAAACAAGCCTTCCGTCAGTTCGATCTCGCGCTCGAACGCTGGCGCACCCTCTACAAAACCACCACGCAACAGATGGAGGCCGCGCACGCGGTGCGCATGAACGCGGCGGCCACGCAGAAAGACCGCTCCGAAGCCGACCGCCGCTACTACGAGGCCAAGACACAGCAAGACCTGCTGCTGCAATCCTCGAAGTCGATGAACTCGGACTTCTATACCTACCGCTATCTCGCCAGCCAGGGCTTCCTGCCCGGCTACAACTTCCCGCGCCTGCCCTTGATGGCCTTCATCCCGGCACGCAAGGAAAAGATCGGCAAGGACTCCTTCCTGACACGACCGCGCTTCCTTGGGCTCGCCGAATTAGGCCCGCGCAGCATCATCTACCATGAAGGCAGCCAATATCGCGTGCGCAAGGTCATGCTCGGTGTCCGGGAACAGGCGGCTCCAGAGGCCAATGGAGCTCTGTTGCCGGTACGCATGGCGAGGATGTGTCCAGTCTGCGGCTATGGCCACTTCGGCGATCAACTGCAAATGGAGAAGTGCGTGGCCTGCGGTAGCCAGCTCGAAGGCGGGCTGACCTTGCCCAACCTGTACCGCATCGAGAACGTCAGCACACGCCGTGCAACCCGCATCACTTCCGATGAGGAAGAGCGTGTCCGGCAGGGCTACGAGATGCTCACCACCTTGCAATACGCCGAGGAAAACGGCGTCGCGCAGGTCGTCAAGACAGGTTTCGAGCACGCGGGCGCACCGCTGCTGACTGTGCACTATGGCCCGGCGGCCACCGTCTGGCGCATGAATCTGGGCTGGAAGCGCCGCAAGGAAAAATCGATCTACGGCTTCAACATCGACCCCACCACCGGCATCTGGTCAAAAGACTCGCAGGCCCCCGAAGACGACGATGCCAACGAGACCGGCCAGACCGTGCAGCGCATCGTTCCTTTTGTCGAGGATCGCCGCAACATCCTCGTCCTCTATCCCGACCAGCAACTGGAAGAGGACGCCATGGTCACGCTGCAGTACATGCTCAAGCGTGGCATTGAGGCCGAGTTCCAGCTCGAAGAGTCCGAATTGGCCGCCGAACCACTACCGCGCCGTGATCAACGCAATGCCATTCTCTTCTACGAATCTGCCGAAGGCGGGGCAGGGGTACTCACACGCATCGCCAACGATCCAACCGCCTTGCGCCGTGTCGCTGAACGCGCCTTAAAGGTGGCTCACTTCGAACCCAAGAACGGTGTCTGGGCTGTCGATCAATTGAATGACGTCGACAAAACCTGCGAAGCCGGTTGCTACCGCTGCCTGCTGTCCTACGGCAACCAGATGGATCACCGCATCATCCAGCGCAAGAACGAGATCGTGCTCGACATCCTCTGCCGCCTGACCAACGCCGAAGCCAAGCGCGGCACGGCGGGCCGCAATGCCGATGAACAATTCGAGGAGCTGTCCCGCTTGTCCGGTAGCAGCCTCGAAAAGGCGTGGCTCGAAACCGTACGCAAGTCCGGCTACCGTCTGCCGGACAAGGCGCAGTTCTCGATGGGGGAATTTAAGGTGCGCCCCGATTTCGGCTATGGCGGCGACTCGCCGGCACTGATCTTCATTGATGGCCCGCACCACGAATCTGACCATCAACACCGACTCGACGAAGAGAAAAACCGCGTCCTGCGCGATGCCGGCTATGAGGTGATCCGCTTCCAGAAAGAGCAATCGGCTTGGCCAGCCATCTTCGCCCAATATCCGGATGTCTTTGGCAAGGGAGTCCAGTCGTGAATCTCGGCTATCAGCCCGGCAGTCTCGTCAAGGCACGTGGCCGCGAGTGGATTGTCCTACCCGGTTCCTCGGAAGAGACCTTGCACTTGCGCCCCCTCGGTGCCGGCGACGAGGAAGCCACCTACATTCACGTTCCGCTTGAACGGCAGGCGATAGAGTCGGCGACCTTCCCGCCGCCGGATCTGGCGCATGCCGGCACGCAAGCCGCCGGCCTGCTGTTGCGCGATGCCATGCGGCTCGCCTTCCGCTCCGGTGCCGGCCCATTCCGCAGTTTCGGCAACCTCGCCTTTGCGCCTCGCGCCTACCAGCTGGTGCCGCTGCTGATGGCGCTCAAGATGGACACCGTACGCCTGCTGATCGCTGACGACGTGGGTATCGGCAAGACCATCGAAGCCGGGCTGATCGTGCGAGAGCTGCTGGATCGGGGCGAGGTGGCACGCTTCACCGTCCTCTGTCCGCCGCATTTGTGTGAGCAATGGCAAGGGGAATTGCAGGGCAAGTTCAATATCGCGGCAGAGGTCGTCACCACCGGCACCGCCTCGCGGTTGGAGCGTGGTCTGCCGGCCGGCACCTCGCTGTTCGACACCTATCCGGTGACCGTGGTCAGTCTCGACTATGTGAAGCAGGATCGCCGCCGCGACGAGTTCCTGCGCGCCTGCCCGGAACTGGTCATCGTCGATGAGGCCCACACCTGCGTTCAGGCCAGCAACAGCACGCGGCATCAACGCTACAAGGTTCTCTCCGGGCTGGCTGAAAACCGTGAGCGTCACATGCTACTGCTCACCGCCACACCGCACAGCGGCGATGAAGATGCCTTCTACAACCTGCTCGGCCTGCTCAACCCCGATTTCCACCAGTTGCGCACGCTGACCGGCGATAGTCGCGACAAGCTGCGCGAGCGGCTGGCCAACAACTTTGTGCAGCGGCGTCGTGCCGACATTGCCGAGTGGCAGGACACCTCCGTCTTCCCGGATCGCTTGAGCCGCGAGGCGGCTTATAAGCTCGGTGGGGAGTGGGGCGCCCTGTTCAACGATGTCCTCGATTACGCCCAGAAGATGGTGGAGTCGGTCAAGGACGAATCCATCCTCAAGCAGCGCATGAACTGGTGGGCCGCCCTGGCCCTGCTGCGCTGTATCAGTTCCAGCCCGGCGGCTGCGGCTACCTCGCTGCGTACCCGCATTCGCGCCCTTTCAGATGGAAATGAGCAAGCACAGTTGGAAGAGCTCGAACGTGCCGGTGCTGAGACCGTTTTTGACGGCGATGTGGATGGCGATCTCTCTACCGATGACAGCCAGCCCGGCGCATTGCTTGCCGACGATACCGCTGCTCATCCAGACGCCCCCATTCTTGCTGACTTCCTCCGTCGTGCCGAGGCCCTGCGCGGCCCGGACAAAGATGGCAAGCTGAAATCCCTGACCGCCCAGATCGACGAAGTCGTCAAGGCGGGGCACAACCCGGTCGTCTTCTGCCGCTATATCCCGACGGCCCATTACGTCGGCGAATATCTGCGTGCAAAGTATGGGCGCGACAACTTCACGGTTGAAGTCGTCACCGGTGAACTGGCCCCCGAAGAACGCGAAGAAAAGGTTCATGGCCTCGGCGAGTTCGACCGCCGCATCCTGGTGGCAACCGACTGCCTTTCCGAGGGCATCAACCTGCAGGGCGTGTTCGATGCCGTACTCCACTACGACTTGTCGTGGAACCCCACCCGTCACGAGCAGAGGGAAGGGCGCGTGGATCGCTTCGGCCAGTCGGCCAAGGTCGTTCGCACCGTCCTGCTCTATGGCGAGAACAACCCCGTCGATGGCGCGGTGCTGCAGGTCATCCTGCGCAAGGCCGAGCGCATCCGCAAGGAACTCGGCGTTTCCGTCCCGATGCCCGACAACTCCGGCAAGGTCATGCAGGCCGTGATGGAAGGCGTGCTGTTCAAGCGCGGATCCGGCAAGGTGCAAGCCAAGACCGGCGACCTGTTCGGGTTCGATGACATTGAAGCGGCTGTCGCCAAGGACTGGGAAAGTGCCAAGGAAAAAGCCACCAAGAGCCAGACCATATTCGCACAGCGCCGTCTCAAGCCCGCCGATGTCCTGCCGGAATGGGACAAGGCAATTGCCTCGCTTGGCAGTCAGGGCGACGTCGAGCGCTTCATTTGCCGTGCTGCTGAACGCATGCAGGCGGCGCTGGAACCCCACAAGGGCGGTTACAAGCTACCACTGCAACACCTGCCGATCATCCTCAAGGAACGCCTCGAAGGTGCCGGCATCACCGGCCAAAACCTGCGCATCGAGTTTCAGCGGCCTGCAGACCCGCGCCATATCCATCGTAGCCATCCGCTCGTCGCCGCCTTTGCCGACTATCTGGCCGAACGGGCACTCGATGGTGCAGCCCCCGAGTTGATTGCGCGTAGTGGTGCTGTGTTTACCCGCGATGTGCAGACCCGCACGGTTGTCGCCCTGTTGCGCCTGCGCACCCAGTTGTCGATTACCTACCGTCGCACCCATCGCGTCGCGCTAGCGGAGGAGGCCATCGTCGTGGCCTTGCGTGGCGGATCTGCTCCTGAACTACTGGGCGATACCGATGCCGCAGCCCTGATGGCCGCCGAACCGGCGCGCAACATCGATCCGGCCCGCCGCGATCGTGAGATTGCCGAAGCATTGGCAGCCATCCCCTCTGCGCAGCCCGCCTTGGCAGAACTGGCGAAGCGGCGTGCCGACCGCTTGCTTGATGACCACAACCGCGTCCGTCAGGCATCCGAAGCACGGTTCCTCAAGTACGAAGTCACGCCGTGTTTGCCGGTGGATGTTATCGGCCTGTACGTTTTGCTACCTGCCCCAACGCTGTAGCCTCAGAGGGACTTAATCCATGCCGATTCGCATCAAAGACCTTCTGGAACAGATTTCGAGCGATACCGAAAAAGTCGTTGCACAAACAAGGTCACGATTCAATAACGCAGTCAGGCAGATGCTGCGCCAAGAAACCGGATTACGACTGGCCAGGAGCAAGGACACCGAAGACGATGAAAAGGAAACGCATGCGATTCGCGTGTTCGTTGAGGCCGGTGTTCCTGTCGAACTACAGAATCTTCAACTTGAAGACGACAAGTGGCTGGCAATTCTGATCGCCCCGTGGCGGACGCAACTTGAAAAGCTCCAGGCCAGCTCGCTTGACGTCCGGTCGAATCTACTGGGATCGCTCCCAAAAGAGTTGGTTTGCGAAGGCCAGTTCGCTGGAATCGGCCTAAAGCTCAATGATGCCGCCAGCTTTGCCGACCATCTACTCAAAATCGCCGCGCAATTTGATCTGGTAAAAGAGTTGCATGCGATAGATGACGACATACTCGGGCAGTACCGTTGGTCACACAAGAACGACCAGACATCGGCCAGCACCCATTTGTACTGGGGTGTCATCGGTTTGGTTGCCCGTTCGCTGGGAGTCTCGGTCGAAGGTCTAACGGTGAAAGTTCTGGCTCACGAACTGGCGCATGCATACACACATCTCGGTGCCGATATTGACGGCCATCGGTGGGATAACAGCGACTTCAAAAATACAGAGCGTGCTGTCAAGGAAGGACTTGCCCAGTACTACACCCAACAACTTCTGGTTCGACTCAGGAATCGCATGCCGGAGGCAGAGCAGGCTTATTCAGAATTGCTAAAACACCAGCCCGATGACTATCGAGTTCAAGAGAAATGGATTAAAGAAGGCGCAACACCGGAGCACATTCGTCTTGCCATGGTCCGCTTCAGACGAGGACGCAAGAAAACCTTAGACGAGTTTCAAATCCTCCTGAACCAAGCAAAGGAGAGCCTTGGAAAGAAGTCGAAGCAATCCTCAATGTTTGAGGACGAAGAATGAAAAAGCCCGATCTCAACCTCGACGCCCTGCGCATTGAAGGCAGTCTGCTTCCCGCCGAGTTTGTCAGCAAGTTGCTCGAACTCAAGGCCGACCACCAGTCCGCTACCGACTATGGCATCCCTCCCGGGCTCAACCTGAAGGACGAAGTTGGTCGCTACTGGCGCATCGCCACCGCCCTTTGGGCGGACTTCAAGGCCCGCTGTGCAAAACCGGGAGCCAACCCCGACAAGCTGGCTCTGTCGCATTGGCTTACTCCGCTCTTCACCCGAGTTCTCGGCTTCGAGGCATGGACGCCCACCTCCGGTGAGGAAATCGACGAGCGTCGTTTCCCACTCACCCATAAGCTTGGGGCGACACCGCTGCTGCTGGTTCCTCATACGGTCGATCTCGACAGGAGCGACGCCCGCTTCGCCCCCGAGGGCCGTCGCCGCTCACCCCATGCGACCATACAAGAACTCCTAAACGCCAGCCATGCTTCGCTCTGGGGCATCGTCTGCAACGGCCACACCCTGCGCATCCTGCGTGACAACCCCAGCCTGACGCGCCCGGCCTACATCGAAGCCGACCTGGCCCGCATCTTCGAGGAGGAGCGATACGCCGACTTCGTCGCCCTCTGGCTGCTCGCCCACGGCACCCGCTTCGGCAACGGTACTGATGGCCACCACGAACACCTGCCCATCCTCGAACACTGGCACGGCCAGGCACAGGAAACCGGCGAACGTGCGCTGGAAAAACTGCGCGACGGGGTCACCGACGCCCTGCGCCAGCTCGGTAATGGTTTTCTCGCTCATCCTGCCAACACCGAACTACGCGCCGCGCTCAACGATAGCCGTCTCGCCACCGGCGACTTTTTCAAGCAGCTGCTGCGCCTCGTCTATCGGCTGATCCTACTCCACACCGCTGAAGATCGCGGCCTGCTGCACGCCCCAAACGCCACGCCGGAACAGCGCGAGCTCTACGCCAAGGGCTACAGCGCCAACCTGCTGCGCGAACGCGCCCTGAAAAGCCGCGCCGACCGCCATGCCGACCTCTGGCAGGGCCTGCAGGTCACCCTTCGCGGGCTGGCCAATGGAGCCGAACCTTTGGGCCTGCCGGCGCTGGGCGGTCTATTCTCTGCCGACAAGTGCCCCGACCTCGATGCCGCCGAGCTGCCCAACAAGGCACTGCTCGCCGCCGTGCGGGCGCTGTGCTTCTTCCGCTCCGGGGCGGTGCTGGCTCGCATCAACTACCGCGACATGGATACCGAGGAGCTGGGCAGCGTCTATGAGAGCCTGCTGGAGCTGCAACCGGCCATCAACGTCGATGCCAACCCGTGGCGTTTCGGCTTCATCGGTGACGAGGCGGAAGGTGAGGCTCGCGGCTCCGCCCGCAAGCTCACCGGCAGCTACTACACGCCCGACTCGCTGGTGCAGGAACTCATCAAGTCCGCCCTCGAACCCAAGATCGCCGAAGCCCTCAAGGCCCCCGACCCGCGTGTCGCGCTGCTGGCGCTCAAGGTCATCGATCCGGCCAGCGGTTCCGGACACTTCCTGCTCGCCGCCGCCCGCCGCATTGCCGCCGAGGTGGCACGGCTGGATGCCGAAAGCGACATCCCCGAGGCGCAAGCTTTCCGCCATGCCCTGCGCGAGGTGGTGGCCCATTGCATCTATGGCGTGGACTTGAACCCCTTAGCTGTGGAACTCTGCCAGACCGCGCTGTGGCTGGAAACGCTGGAACCCGGCAAGCCGCTTGGCTTCCTAGACCACCATGTGCGCCACGGCAACTCGCTGGTCGGCATCCTCGATCCGGTGATCATGAAAGAGGGCATTCCGGACAAAGCCTACACGGCACTCTCCGGCGACGACAAAGCCACCTGCACCGAACTCAAGAAGACCAACAAGAAGCAAGCCGGTGGCCGGCAGGCCGAACTGTTCAAGGCCGAGGTCGCCCAGCAACTCGCCACCACCCACGCCGCCCTAGACGCCATGCCGGAAGACACGGTGGAGGCCATCGCCGCCAAGCGCGCTGCCTTCGCCCAAGCCGAGGCCGACCAGCAACTGGCCCATGAGCGCCTGCGCTGCGATCTCTTCTGCGCCGCCTTCTTTGCCCCCAAGACCACGGCCAATGCCAACAAAGTACCGCTCTCCGGCGATCTGGTACGCGCCGCCGAAGGCCAGCCCCTGCGCCCCGGCGTGGCTGAACTGACGAACGAACTGGCCGAGGAGTACCACTTCTTCCACTGGCGCTTGGCGTTCCCTGAGGTGTTCACGCAGGGCGGCTTCGATGTCGTGCTGGCCAATCCGCCGTGGGAACGTATTGCAATTGAAGACGAAGAGTTCTTCGCTGAACGTTCTTGCGAGATTGCCTCGACGAACATAACAAGTCGTCGCAAAGATTTGATACGGCAATTGGAGCGGGATTTATCACCCATTTGGCAAGAGTACCTACGGGCAAAAAACAGTTCGGAAAGGCAAGGACAGTTCTTTTCTGAGAGTGGATGTTTTGCCTACACGGCCCGTGGCCGACTAAATACGTACCCACTATTCTCAGAACTAATCATCGGTTTATTAAATGCCGATGGGGTTGCCGGTTTCATAGTGCCCAGCGGGATTCTGACCGATGCCCCGATGGAGGATTTCTGTCGTTTCCTGTTTCAGGAAAACCTCATAAAAGGGTTTGTGGACTTTGATAACTCCGAAAGTGCATTCCCTGCAGTTCACGCTGAGCAGAAGTTTTCGCTTGTGACCTTATCTCGAGCCTCACTTTCAAACGTGCCCACACGGTTTGCATTGGCCTTAACCAATGTTCGCCAAATTCATGACCTACGTCGTGGGTATTTAATTGCTGATGGCGATCTACAAGTAATCAGCCCCGGAACAAGTCAGCCAGTTTTCTCACGAACCATTGCTGACTACGAGCTCCTTAGGAGCATTTATCGCAGATCGAGAGTCATGAATTGTCCCCCCAGCGTTCCTGTTGCCACAGCATGGGTAGCGATGACGTCAGCCGAATATTCAAATGCACTCATCCGAGACGACGAAATTGTGGGCGTGTCCCATGTTGTTCCAGTACTTGAGGCAAAGCTAATCAACCAGTTTGATTGCTCTTTTGCAACATTCGCAGATGTTTCAGTTGACCAGAAAAAGAAAGGTAATCCCAGACACGTTGAATTGATCGAAAAGTCATCTATGCCGGTCACAAGATATTTCATGCAACCACAAATCGTGAAAGATTTTTATGCAAGGAAGAATCTTACGAGCCAATGGATTCTTGGCATTCGTGACGTAACAAACGTAAATAATGAGCGAACAGCAATAGCTGCAATCTGTCCTGCTTGGGGACTACTGCAGCCGCTGAATGGCATTACCACTCGTACTGCCGTTGAAGCGGCATTGGTCTTAGCTGCAGTCAACAGTCTTACGCTCGATTTTGTTGCCAGACAAAGATTTTCAGGCCGGCATCTCAACGTGACAACATTTTCTCAACTTCCGTTCCCACAGAAAATCGACGACCTCGACTTCATCGTCACCCGCGTCCTCGAACTCACCTACACCGCCCACGACCTCGCGCCCTTCGCCCTCGACCTCGGCTATGACGGCCCGCCCTTCCCGTGGAACCCCGAGCGTCGCGCCCTACTGCGCGCCGAACTCGACGCCTACTACGCCAAGCTCTACGGCCTGACCCGCGACGAACTGCGCTACATCCTCGACCCCGCCGACATCTATGGCGACGACTACCCCTCCGAAACCTTCCGCGTCCTCAAGAACAACGAAACCCGCCAGTTCGGCGAATACCGCACCCGCCGGCTGGTGCTGGAGGCATGGGATCGGCTGGCATCTGGTTCGCTTATTTAGGGGCGACGATGGCATCCCCGGAAGCGCAGCGCCCTGAAGGGCTAGCCAAACGAATCCTGTCCGCACTGGAAGCGCAACCCGGCCAGCGGGGCAGCGATCTGGCAAGCCGGCTTGGCGTGGATCGCAAGGAAGTCAATCGATGCCTGGCCCATGAGCTGGCGGGGCGCGTGGTACAGGATTCCGGCTATCGATGGTCGCTGCGGCATGGCAGCGGCGTGCAGACTCCTGTTGCACAAACTGCAGGGACTTCGCTGACCGAGTTGGCCCGTCTTTGCCGCTACTACCTTGAGTGCATCGGAAACGACACCGGCGAAGGCGTGAGCGTGTTCGCGGCCTCCAAGTTTGGCGAACCGGAATACACTGAGCTGCCCGCGCTACCGGTGCTCGACCCAACCGATGCATGGTGGAATTCGCCGGGGGTTCAGCGCGTGCTTGGGAATGTCCGTGCCGACCGGGGAAATCTGGTCGCATGGCTGGGTTATCCGGTGCGTCTGCGCGAGCATCGAACGGCAAAGTGGCGCGGCTTCTTCGTCGAGCCTGTCATGCTCTGGGCCATCGAGTTGCCGGAGCAGCCGGGCGACTTGCCGCGAATCGTCGATGATCTGCCGGTCCCCAATTTCTCGGTGCTGCGCTCCATGGCCATGGGCGATGCGTCGGCAGTCGTCGAGGAGGCGGCGCGACTGGATGAAGAGCTCGGCCTGAACAGTCCGCTTGAGGACCGTCCCGAAATCGACGAACTGCTGGAGCGCTTGGTCGCCATTCGCCCCGATTGGGATTGGCAGGAGGCGCTTACGCCGGAGAATTGTGCTGGAGATCAGCCGCTGGCTGGCATTGGCAAGGCCGGAATCTATAACCGTGCGGTGATTCTTCCGGGCAAGCGCTCTCCCTACACCCAGGGTCTGGAATCCGAACTTAAGCAACTGGCGGAGATTCCCGACGTTCGCCTCGCCGAAACCGCTCTGGGCAAGTGGCTGTCCGGCGCAACGGGTGGCCCGGTTCAGGGCGACACACAACCGCTGATCGAAGTCGTGCCCATGAACTCGGAGCAACGGGCGGCCGTCGAATCGGCTCTGACGGCACCGCATACCGTGGTGACCGGTCCGCCGGGGACCGGCAAGTCGCAGGTAGTGACCAACTTGCTGGTCAATGCCGCCTGGCGGGGCATGAAGGTGTTGTTCGCCAGCAAGAACAACAAAGCGGTCGACGTGGTGGAGGCCCGCGTCAATGGGCTGGGCAACCGGCCCGTTCTGCTCCGGCTGGGCAACAAGGAGTACCAGGCCAAGCTCGCCACTTACCTTACATCCATGCTCTCGGGGCGGGTTGGCGAGGACGACCGCATCAGTTACGAGGAGGGTTTGGCGCATCACACGCAGCTCGCTCGGCAGCTCAAGGAGTTGGATGCGCTGCAGGCGCGTACTCTCGAAGCGCGGAACCGGGTCGACAAGCTGGAGGCCGATGTCGAAGCGTTGCGCAAAGTGTTCGGACCGGACCGATTTAATGCGCTCGACGCTTCCCTTGTCGCCAAGTTGCCTGCACTGGTCGAGGCAGCGGAGACGAAAGCCGATGCACTGGATCCG
>JAGQOW010000128.1 GCA_020427155.1 Planctomycetales bacterium
GGGAAAGCCGCTTAAAGTTGGCCATCCAGCAAGACGCCGCTGAATTGACGGAACAGTGCGACGCGCTCGAATCGACGGCTGACAAGATCCCCTTGTCTGCTCGCCCCGAGTTCGATTTCCACCTTGATCCACCGCCCGCTGAGCAATCAGAGGTTGCCGAAGCAGTGCCGCCCAATCTGCCCGCCCAGCCCCTGCCAACCGAAAACAACGATTCGCTCAACGAAGAGTTTGAGACGATCACTAAGAAATCGTTTCACAAGGAAGTAGCCCCCAATCGTGATGAGCCGAGAATAACTCGAAGTTCTCCTCCCCAGAAACGCTCGCGCAAACTTTCGGCTCTCAAGGTTGCGGCTCTGGTGGTCGGCCCCGGCGTCATTGGGATCTTCCTGGGGCTCTATGCTTTGTTGTGGATCAAAGGTCCCAGCGGCGACCTGGCAAATATCGCCCAATACCTCCCTGCAGTGATGCTTCCTGCTCCAGAGGCTTCCGAGGACTCAGCAGTCGCCCCCGATGTGATTCGGCTGTTGGCGGAAGATACTCCGGCCGCTCCCCCCGCTTTGCCGAAATCCGAGCCGAGTGAGCCTCGCCGCGACGAAGCTGTCCAGCAGGCCGCCGCCGTGGAACCAGCCTCTGAGCCTGCCAACACATTGCCCGAGGCTTTTGGTCAGCTGCTCTCCGCTGCGCAGACGGCCCTCCCAAATCTGGTTACGGGCGATCTGAATAGCAACGAAGCTGTGGCCAGCAAGGGTCGGGCCTATATGACGATTTGCCAATTGGCCCAGCAGCTAGAAATGGCTTCCCTGCCTGGGCTCGACACTGAGTCGCAAGCCGAGGCCGCTGCCGCCGTCGACCTTTTTGATACTTTGCCAAGCCACACGACAGCCCTTGCCGATTGGGCCTCGATAACTTCTCGCTGGTGGGGCTACGAAGCAAGGCCCAATCAGGGTATCTTCTTGGTGGGTCGAATCCAAAACGTACAGGCCCTGGGGAATTATGCGCTCTGTTCGGTAGCTCTCGACGAGCCTGCCGCCGCCACTCGCATTCCGGTGCTGCTCGAGCAGCCGCCCGGCGAGAATGGCGAGCGGATAGTTGTCGTTGGCCGAATTGTCGCGCAGCCCCAAAGCAACTTGCAGGGCTTTACGATCGACCTGCCCCAGGTGGTCGTGGCCTTGCATAGCCGTTTGTACCAACCCTAAAAAGCAAACGGCCCACCGCCCTCCGTCACCTAGACACTGACTTCATTGACTTACGTGCCAGGAGCACCATGAACGTTGCCGTTGTTCGAGAGACTTTTCCCGGCGAGCGCCGCGTGGCGCTGGTTCCCACGGTTTTGCCCATGCTCACCAAAGCGGGATGGAAAGTCCTTGTCGAGTCAGGCGCTGGCGAATCGGCAGGATTTGCTGATGCCGACTATGAAGCCGCGGGGGCAACGATCATCGCCGACCGCCGCTCCGCCTTCGATCAGGCCGAGGTCGTGCTTCAAGTTCGCTGCTTGGGGGCCAATCCCGATGCAGGGCGAGATGACCTCAGCTTGCTGCGCCCCGGTCTGGTGATAATCGGCATGTGCGATCCGCTGGGCAATCCGCAGGCAGTACGCGAGCTGGCCGATCAAAAGGCAACGATTTTCGCCATGGAGATGATCCCACGTATCACCCGAGCTCAAAGCATGGACGTGCTCTCGTCGATGGCTACCATCGCCGGCTACAAGGCCGTCTTGCAAGCCGCCGACCATCTGCCGAAGCTTTTTCCGATGTTGATGACGGCCGCCGGAACGTTAGTCGCTGCCAAGGTGCTCGTGATCGGCGCTGGAGTGGCTGGTCTCCAGGCGATTGCATCTTCGCGTCGGCTCGGCGCGGTCGTGCAAGCCTACGACGTTCGCCCTGTCGTGAAGGAGCAAATCGAAAGCCTGGGGGCCCGCTTTGTCGAGCTTAAGCTTGACACTGGCGACGCAGAAGACAAAGGCGGCTATGCCAAGCAGCTCACCGACGAGCAAGTTAAGATGCAGCAGCAGCAATTGGCCGATATCGTCGCCGATTGCGACGTCTGCATCACCACGGCAGCCATTCCCGGCAGGCCGTCGCCGCTGCTGGTTACCGCCGACGCCGTCCGCCGCATGCGCCGTGGTTCGGTCGTCGTCGATCTGGCCGCCGAGCGCGGCGGCAACTGCGAACTTACCGTGGCCGACGAAATCGTCGTCGAAGGGGGTGTCACTCTTTTGGGTCCGACGAACCTGCCGAGCGAAGTACCGCAACACGCTAGCCAGATGTACGCCAAGAACCTGGTGACCTTTCTGCTGCACATGACCAAAGACGAAAAGCTCGACATCGACCTCAAAGATGAAATCATCCGTGACACGCTGGCCGCCAAAGACGGCCAGGTACAGAACGACCGCCTCAGAGACATGCTCGGCCTCGAGCCGCTAGTATTGCCCGAGACCTCGCCACCCATTGACCACTTAGCAAATGAATGACCAATCCCCAATGAACGAATGCCCAAAGCAGTAATACATCCGTTCTCCCGCAATCATTGGACACTCATCTCGACCCCTGACACCCGGCCTCTCACCCCCTAAGCCTGCCATGGATATCGTCACCGCACTCACGATCTTCGTTCTTGCCCTATTCATTGGCGTAGAAATCATCACCAAGGTCCCTCCTACTCTGCACACGCCCCTGATGAGCGGCTCGAACGCCATTAGCGGCATTACCCTGGTAGGCGCATTGCTCGCCGGCGGCGGTTTTTGGAGCGGGCTGCTGGGATTCGCAGCCATCGTCTTCGCGTCGCTCAACGTCGTAGGCGGCTTCCTGGTCACCCACCGCATGCTGGGAATGTTCAAAAAGAAAAATTAACCCGTTGCACGGCATGAGTTACGAGACATTGGAGAACCACTCGCAACTCACGACTCCAGACTCGCGACTCAACAAAGGCATTGCCCCGTGATTGACAACCTGTTCGACACACTCCTGCTCGCCCAAGAAGGGCCATTATTGCAAATGCCCAACGAGGCCGTCGAGGCAATCGAAGCCGCTGCCGAAACCGTCTCGACTTCGGCGGCCATCTCTTGGTCCAACCTCGGTTACCTGCTGGCCGCGGCGCTATTCATCTTCGGCATCAAGGGGATGACCCATCCGCGCACCGCCGTCCGCGGAAACCAACTTGGCGCATTGGGCATGTTGGTGGCGGTCCTGGTCGTCATGCTGGGTGGCGGGGTCGTCAGTTGGCCCGTGGCTCTGATTGCCATGCTTGCCGGCTCGGCCGGAGGAGTCTGGCTGGCCAACACGGTTCAAATGACCCAAATGCCGCAACTGGTGGCGCTATTCAACGGCTTTGGCGGAATCGCCTCGGTGTTGGTCGCTGGCGCCGAACTGACCAAGGCCTCGAATCCTGGTATTGCTGGATTGGCGGCCGGCCTTACGGGGCTCATCGGCTCGGTCACCTTCACCGGCTCGCTGATCGCCGCTGGCAAGTTGCAAGAACTGCCCCAATTCAAAAAACCGTGGAGTTTCGGCGGGCAGCAAATTGCCAATGCCGCGCTACTGGCGCTCTGCCTGTTGCTGTCCTGGATGATGGTCGACGGCTCTGGCGGTGAATATATATTGCTCGTTCTTGTGGCGCTCGTCCTCGGGACGCTGTTGGTGCTTCCCATCGGCGGTGCCGACATGCCCGTCGTCATCGCCCTGCTGAATAGCTACTCCGGGCTCGCTGCCGCGGCAGCCGGGTTCGTGATCAATAACAACGTGCTGATTATTGCCGGTTCGCTGGTTGGGGCATCCGGGCTGATTCTTACCAACATCATGTGCAAGGCGATGAACCGTTCCCTGGCCAACGTGCTGTTCGCAAAGTTTGAAGGCAGCGCCACAGCGCCCGATGCCGACGAAGTTTATGCCGGCAAGATCAAGAGCACCTCGGCCGAAGAAGTTGCCATGCTGCTCGACGGCGTCCAGCGCGTCATCTTCGTCCCTGGATACGGACTGGCTGTAGCCCAGGCCCAGCACGTGGTTCGTGAGCTTGCCAATTTGCTTGAAGCCAACGGCGTGGTAGTCGAGTACGCCATCCACCCCGTCGCCGGTCGCATGCCCGGGCACATGAATGTGTTGCTTGCCGAAGCCGACGTACCGTACGATCAGCTCAAAGAGATGGACGAAATCAATCCTACGTTCGCCCAGTGCGACGTCGCAATTGTCATCGGCGCAAACGACGTGGTCAATCCGGTGGCCAACACCGACCCCACCAGCCCCATCGCCGGCATGCCGATTCTCGAAGTTCACGAAGCACGCACCGTCGTGATGATCAAACGCAGCCTCAGTCCCGGCTTCGCCGGCATCCCCAACCCTCTGTTCGCCGCCGACAACTGCCTCATGCTCTTCGGCGACGGCAAAAAGGCCCTCGTCGATTTGGTCGCCGCCCTGAAAGAAAACTGACTGCGCTACGGCAGCTGCATTGCGTTATCAGGGTTTCCGGGTTGCAAGCCCCAGAGCACCACTGTGCATCAAATCCCGCGAGCCAACTTCCTGACCCATGGCAAACGACTGCATACTGCCTGCGGCAATCGAGGCCAATTGGAAACGACGATTTCGACAGCGTTTGCTGAAGTGGTATGCCTCGCACCGGCGCGACCTGCCGTGGCGGCGCTCGAAGAACCCATACCGAGTATGGCTCAGCGAAGTGATGCTGCAACAGACGCAGGTCGAAACTGTCAAACCCTATTTCCAGCGTTTCGTTAAGGCGTTCCCTACTGTCAAGAAACTGGCTGCGGCCGACGAGCAACAGGTGCTGCGGCTGTGGGAGGGCCTCGGCTATTACCGCCGTGCGCGGCAACTGCACGCCGCCGCACGGCAAGTCGTGGCCGAGTTTGGCGGCCGATTTCCCGACGATGTCGCCGCCTTGCAATCGCTGCCCGGCATTGGCCGTTACACTGCCGGGGCCATTGCTTCGATCGCGTTTGATCGCCGGGCGCCGATCCTCGAGACCAACACCGTCCGACTGTTTGCCCGGCTCCTGGCCTATCGCGACGATCCGATGAAAGCTGCCGGCCAGCGCATGTTGTGGCAAGCGGCCGAGGCAGTTTTACCTCGCAAAGATGTTGCCCCCTTCAATCAAGCCCTAATGGAACTCGGTTCGCTTGTCTGTACGTCTGCCAAGCCTGGTTGCGACCGGTGCCCGGTCGCTTTGCTTTGTGCAACCAACGAACTTGGGCTCCAGCAATCAATCCCGCGAGCTGCCAAAAAGACCAAGTTTCTTGACGTTTCCGAAGCGGCCGTCGTTGTCAGAAAGAACGGCAAAGTCCTCATGCGCCAATGTGCCCCTGGCGAGCGCTGGGCCGGGCTTTGGGACTTTCCCCGCTTCGAAATCGAAAGCGAGGGCCCGCTCTTTGTCCGTGAAGAGTTGATCTCCAAAGTGCGACAACAAACTGGCATCGAGGTGCAACCTGGCGGACTGCTGAAGACTATCAAGCACGGCGTCACCCGCTACCGCATTACGCTCGACTGCTATGAGGCGGCGTACTTGTCGGGCAGAGTTTCGTCGACAAGACTCCAACCCGTCAGCTGGTTGTCCCCACAGCAACTTCTCGACTTGCCACTCAGCACGACGGGCCGAAGAATTGCTCGCTTGATTGCTTAACCCTGCCTCGCCGAGCAGTTCGGGTGATTATTCCGGTTCTGAGGGCTCGGAAATGGCAAGTTTCCATTCCTGCCCTCTATTTCAACCTAGGCTTCAGCTGTGTCGCGCGCGATCGCGGCCGATGACTCTCTGAAAGTACATTGTGGAATAAGACTTGCGAGGTGACAAATGGCGGCCGAACTAACTCAAAACCAAATCCAGCTCATTGAAGAAAGCTTTGCGGCCGTTGCGCCTCAAGGAGCCGAACTGGTAGCTAGCTTCTACGACCGGTTGTTCAACGACTTCCCGGCTGTCAAGCCGATGTTTGCTAACACAACTCCTGCAGAGCAACAGAAGAAGCTTTTGTCTTCATTAGTGCTGGTGGTGCAAAACCTGCGTAAGCCTGAAGTCCTGGGGCCAGCGCTAGAGCAGCTCGGCGCGCGCCACAACGAATACGGGGCAGTTCCTACACATTACGATGCCGTTGGCAGCACGCTCCTCAAAACACTAGCCGAGTACGCCGGCGATGTGTGGGGCAGCGAGCTGGAAGAAGCCTGGACTGCCGCCTACGGCGCCATCAGCAAAAAGATGATCGATAGCGCTGCAGTGGCTGCCAACTGCAGCTAGATCTCCAGCGAAGTCGCTACGGTCTTCCTGCCGCACTAGTGCGAGAATCTCGTTGAATTGAGACCATGCGCCAAGCGTTGATATGGTCCCGAAGCGAGACTAGCCACCCATACCAGGCTTTCGCCATGGCCATAATGTCGATGCGGATTGCTTGACCCTGCGCAGTCAGGTCAATCAAACCACTCGTCAGCCGGATCGAAGGCAGGGATGGCAGTGTTGAGAAGCTTCAACTTGCCGATCGCCCGGTGCCGACAACCGGGTTTGATGAGAATCGCATCGCCCGGCCGAATCGACTGCCGCAGGCCATCCAATTCGATCTCTCCCGCGCCTTCGAGCACAAAGTAGATTTCGGTCATTCGTTTATGATAGTGAGCCCGCGCATCGACACTGATTTCAACCAGATGCAATGAAGCAACCTGCTCGAGATCGTCAACAAATGCGCGCCGCGACTTGCCGCAAGGGCAGTCGACAGGCGCAATCTCAGACAGCCGCACAATTTGATGCCGTTCACCATGAGGCTCGGCAGCCAAGATCAATACTCCACGTCGACCCACCGTTTCTCGCGGCCGCTCTTGAGCACCGCATCGCAGATCGCATTCTCGTTGTGGCCATCCTGGAACGTTGCAAAATCGCCGCCAGGCCGTTGGCCGGCGATGAAACCGTACACATTGCGGAATAAAAACTTGGGAGCGTCGGGATACGCTTCGTTATGCCCGCCTGGATAGTCGGCATACTGCTTGGCCTCGTCGTAGAGCAGACTGGGGTCTTTCATGATGATCTGGTTGGGACCGTCGCGACGCCCCACCCACAGTTCGTTCGGCCGTTCCTGGTTCCATGCCAAGGCACAATTGCTGCCATCGATTTCAAACGAAGGCCGGTTCTTACGGCCGGCAGCACACTGGTTCACGGTCATCACCCCATGCATTCCCGAGTCGAACTCCAATAGCACCGAAGCGTAGTCTTCGGTCTTGATCTCGACGTCCTCATAGTCCGATGGGGTCAATTCCTTGCCGCTGTAGGTCTCAACTTCCTTCTTCGGGCGTTTGCGAATCGGATGGATCGTTACCAGATCGGCCATCACGCGCACGATCTTCAAGCCCGTTACGAACTGAATCAGATCGCACCAATGCGAACCGATGTCGGCAATAGCACGCGACTCGCCGCTTAGCTCAGGCACCAGCCGCCAGTTCCAGTCGGTTTCCTGGTGCAACCAGTCTTGCAGGTACGAACCATGCACCGCCAGCACGCGGCCAACGTCGTTGGTCGCCTGGCACATGAGCCGAGCCTGCTGAACCAACGGCATGTAACGATAGTTGAAACTGATGGCATTCACCACGCCAGCTTTTTCGGCCAGCTGCACCAGCTCGCGAGACTCGGCTGAATTCATTGCCAGTGGTTTCTCGGAAATAACGTGCTTGCCTGCCGCCAGGATGTCTTTGTTCATTTCGAAATGGAGGTGATTAGGCGTACAGTTATGAATCACTTGAATCTCAGGGTCCGCCAGCAGCTCGCGGTAATCGCCGTAAGCTTTCGGGATGCACAGTTCTTTGGCCTTGGCGTTCGCGAGTTCCTGATCGCGCTCGGCTAGCGCCACCACCTCGACATACCCGAGTCGCCGCAGCGCCTCGAGATGAGCTGGGCCGATGAAGCCAGTACCGATAATTCCAGTCTTGATTGTTTTCATAGCCGTGATTCGCAAT
The DNA here is from genome assembly GCA_020427155.1 of Planctomycetales bacterium. Lineage (GTDB taxonomy): Bacteria > Planctomycetota > Planctomycetia > Pirellulales > Lacipirellulaceae > Bythopirellula. The sequence continues at coordinate 7,929 of JAGQOW010000128.1, forward strand.
TAGTTGTTAGAAAGGATGGTTGGAAGTGATGTCAGGTCGGGTTCTACAAACTGGCGCTTCGCCTCAGGTAGCATGCGCCGCTCGGGCGAGTAAAAGAATCGCAGCACATGTTTGCTCATCAACTGCGGATGAGCATCGCAAAAGGCCTCGGCGTCGACTGTCGGTATCTCCTCGCTGTAGGCGGCCATAATTGCCCCGATCAAATGCATCAAGGCATGCGTCGTCGTTTCGTTATAGCCCATGGTCGGGTCGTCTGGTACTCCCTGGGCCCGCTGATATGCCTGAATGCCGCTACGAATCTTGTTTAAGGCTCCTTCAAACGAATCCTGTTTCAAATACAAGTAGGCAACCTTTACATGGGCACGATGCGTAAACTGCTCCGCAGGCAACGTACAATTCTCAAAACGCTCTAGCAACTCGGTGTCAGTCATCGAGCACCTCTAGAAAACGACGAGCTATTCGATCCGCTCGACCTGAGCCCAACTGCCGCTTTCGATCGACTGGTCGACCGCTTCAAGCACGGCGACGCATTGGGCGCCGTCGTGGAAGTCAGGCGCGCAGGGGCGATCGTGGACAATATCTTGCACCAGATCGCTCGCTGCATTCGAAAAACTGTGGTCGTAACCGAGCATATGCCCTGGCGGCCACCAGGCTCCGGCATAGGGGTGTGCGCCTTCGGTGGCAAAAATCGTACGGAATCCTTGCTGGGTGCCGGGGTCGCTTGTCGAGTAATAATCCAACTCATTAAGCCGTTCGAAACACCAAACGAGCGAACCCTTGCTGCCGTTGATCTCGAACCGATTGTGATTCTTGCGCCCCGGCGCCAGCCGTGTCGCTTCAAAAGTACCCAATGCGCCGTTGGCAAACTTGGCTAGGAAGACCGAGCTATCGTCGACCGTAACTTGCTCGGTCCCCTCGCCGGCTGTTGCGGTGATGCCGTGCGAAGTACCTTCGGCAGGGCGCTCGGTGATAAACGTCTTCTTCATGCCCACGACTTCGTCAATCTCACCGGTGAGAAACCGGGCCAAATCAATCGAATGCGCGCCCAAGTCGCCATGAGAACCCGAGCCGGCTGCTTCTTTTCGCATCCGCCAGTTCATCGGAAAGTTGGGGTCGACCAGCCAATCCTGCAGGTAAGTGCATCGCATATGGCGAATCTCGCCGATTTCGCCCGCCTCGATCATCTGTCTTGCCAACGAAACGGCAGGACACCGGCGATAATTAAAGTTGACCATATGCTTGACGCCCGCTTCGCGCACAGCCGCCAGCATCTTCTTGCTATCGGCCACGGTAAATGCAAGCGGTTTTTCGCAAAACACATGTTTACCTGCCTGGGCAGCTGCGATTGCGATCTCGGCATGCGTGCTCCCCGGTGAAGAGATATCCACCAGGTCAACATCGTCCTGACGCACCGCCGACTGCCAGTCGCCCGACGACTGCTCCCAACCCCAACGCTCGGCAAATTCGGCGACAGCCGCGGCATCGCGACCGCAAATGATTTTCATAACCGGTTCGGCGTCGAGATCAAAGAATCGGCCAACCGTTCTCCACGCTTGGCTGTGGGCCTTGCCCATGAATTTGTAGCCGATGAGGCAAACGTTCAACTTGGATGATGGCATGGCTTGATCCTACGGGCATCAGTTGTGAAATTGACGAGCCGACTATTTTAGCAAGTGTCGATGTCGCGCACAGGTGGTGCCTACAGAGTCGCAGAATCGCGAATTCAACGCCAGTCGAGCGCCGCCACAAGCTCGCGCCACACACCAATTCCGCTCAAAAGCGAAATCACTAGCAAGACTGTTGCGGAGAAGACTCCACCTACCAGCATCCACCAGCGAGTCCGGTAGGCCGGTGGCAACTGGAAGTTGAGATACAGGGCGGCAACCATTGCCAGGGCCACTGCCAGGTTCGTTGTAAGAAAGGCCACGACGTGGGTCAGCGTGTCGAATTTCAATTCGCTCCATACCACCAGCGAACTGGAAACAATGATATAGGTTGACACGACCGCCTGCACGCGCCAACGGGCCCAGCGCCGAGCCGGCCAAACGGCCTTGCCAAAGTCAACGATCACGCGCGTGTAGATCTCTGGAAACGCCTGCAATGTGCCCCAGAGCGCAAGCAGTACACAGACATAATACACCCAGATGAGTGACGCATGAACATTGCGCCATATATATGCCTGATCGGTCAGCAAGCTCCAACCGGTAAACACCGCCTCGAGCTCGCCCGACTTGAGCCTGGGGTACAGCACTGCTGCACCGGCCATCATAAAAGAAGCGCTCACCATCCACAGCACGATTGCTCCGCAACCGACATCCCACTTCAGTGGCGCTATCGAACGCAGTATTCGCTGGATGAGCGTAGGGTCGACGGGTAAGTAATCGGCAGGTCGACCTGCAGCCGCACGACGGCGAATCTCATCGATTTGCGGATGACTAGTCAATCCCCAGCCATGCAATGAAATCCAGTTGGCATACACGATGTAACCCAACACGCTGCCACCTACGTAACCGAAGGTTGTCGCCAAGGCCAATCGCGGGTGTTCCCTAGCGCTAGCCGGAGCCCAGAGGGGGAAGTCCGGAACACTTCCGAACGATAGGCTCCCCTTGATCGCCGCGACATAATCGGGGCGGACCATCAATGTCCCAATCACGGTGCCAACGACCAGAATGCCGCAAATCAGTACTTGCTGCATCTCCAGCTTCTCGTAAGAGAGATAGAGGCTCAACACCACCGCGGCGGCAATGAAGACCGTAGTGAAGATGCGCTCGATCAGTACCCGGTTGCCAACGGCCCAGAGCATCGAAGGTTCGCTGATCAACAGATAGTGAAGCAGGTCTCCGCAGGGCCTTGCCACGGCTGCCCACAGCGGCCCCGTGGCCGCCATCTCCAGCAGAACCAGGGCGATCAGCAGCCACCCCCTGGGACCCGGCAGCCGAGCCAGCCGCTGGCTCATGGGTTCGCCGCTCACCGCGGTATACCGGCCCAACAGATACGTGACGAACACGCCTTTGACCAGTACGCTCAGCAGTACAAGCCACAGCAGATCGTAGCCTGCCCACGATCCGGCCTGTACGACGACGATCGTCTCGCCGGCGCCAATCGCAACCGAGGCCACGATCGCCGCTGGACCAAAGACTGCCAGCAAGTGAAACAACTTGGCCGGCGACCAACGCTCGGTAAAGACGCCCCGATACTCAGCAGGAACGATTCTTTCGTCCTGAGAAATGGAAGGTTCCATGGCGGACGCCGCGCTGACCGTGGTTGCTCGTTCCCGGTTGGCTACTTGACTTCCGACTGGTCAGAAACTTGCTTGACGAGATTGTCTTCGACAGTTTCTGTCGAGGCGAGCGGTTCGCCCAACATCTTCCGCAGCAGGCGGGCGAGTTCCTTGCCCCTGGCGTTCATGCTGACAACCGTGCCATCGCGGTCGACGAGAATCGCGCGAGGAATGCCGCTGATGCCGTAATAGCGAGCCATAGGGTGTTCCCAGCCGCGCTCGGTCTCGTTTTCGCTGAACAAGGTGGCCCAGGGAATCTCTGCCTGCTCGATATAGGAGTTGGCGTCTGCGGCGGTCTTGTCGAGGCTGATTCCCAGAACGTCGAATCCCTTGTCGTGATAAGCGTGGTATTGCTTCAATACATTGGGGACTTCCTGCCGGCAAGGCCCGCACCAGGTAGCCCAGAAGTCGACCAGCACGACCTTGCCGCGATACGACTCCCAATCGAGCGGCGTCCCGTCGAGCATCGTGCCGTGGAGTTCCATCCTTTGCCCCGGCAAGTTGATTCGCCGGACAATGCCCTCGATCATGGGCAGATTGCTTTGTACCTGCTCGTCCTTGCTCTGCCGAAATCCGGGCATCACCTTGTTAAGCATCTCTTTGGCAAGTTCGTCGCTTTCCATGTCGCCGAGAAAATCGACTACTGTCAAAGTAAGCTGCAATTGTTCCACTACACATCCACTCTCCCCAACCTTACCAACAATACCTTCAACACGCCCCCATTTGTCTCCCGCCACACAGAT
>JAGQOW010000129.1 GCA_020427155.1 Planctomycetales bacterium
AATACGTTTTTGGGCATGGAAATCGATCTCTCAGGAAGGGGGCCGAAGATCTTGGCACGTCTCGATTATACCGATTCCTGAGCGGGCTGCTACTTGCAGTATCCGGTGTGGTTCTGCATACTCTGCAACAGGCATCATACTGGCTGCGTGTCCGAGCAAGCGCTGCTCATCCCTCGAACCCGTAGGTACACTATGCGTCCGCTACTATTCCCCCTGGAAGCATTGGTCTATGGCCCTCCTTATGCGGGCCTGCAGAATCTGATCCGGTCGCCGGAGCCGCTGGAGGCGGAGTCTACGTGGGAATTGATTACCGGGGAGAAGCCTGCGCTCTATAACCTGGTATGCGGCCATTGGCCGCTATGGCCCCTGCGTTGGCCGTTGCTGTACGCCAAGATGAAGCAAGACCACGTGCTGGGCATCGCGGCGCACTATGACGTATCGAACGAGTTCTATGAGTTGTTTCTCGACAAGAAGTACATGTTCTATACGTGTGCTGACTTCAATCGAGGGGACGAAACGCTGGAAGAGGCGCAACAGAACAAGGCCGACTTTATTCTGAAGATGATCGACCCAAACCCTGGGCAAAAGATTCTGGAGCTTGGCTGTGGTTGGGGTTCGATGTTGCGTCGGATTCACCAGCATACCGGCGATAAGGAGAATCTCCACGGCATTACGCTGTCGAAAGAGCAGGTAGCCTACAACGACGAGCACAACGGTTTTCAGGTAGAATTCGACGATTTCATCACGCGGCAATACGAACCGGAAACTTATGATACGATTTTTTCGATCGGTGCCTGGGAACATGTGCGCCCGAAGGAGGTGGCCCCATTAGCCAAAAAGCTGTATGGGGCGATCAAGCCGGGAGGAAAACTGGTGAAGCATTTCTTCTGCCGCGTGCCCGATCGTTTGTTTGCTACTGCGATCTGCTCGCAGATTTACTTCCCGGGATCGATCGGTTCGCCTTACCGAGCGAACGTGAAGGCATTTGAAGAGGCAGGGTTTCGAATCGTGCAGCGTACGATTCACGACTACCGCCCTACCCTGCGAGCATGGTTCGACAACCTAGTGGCCAATCGCGAGCGTGCGCTCGAATTGGTAGATGTGCACACGTACAACCGTTATCTGACGTTCTTTCCTGTTTCGTGGCGATATTTCGACGACGGGATGGGGATGCTGGTGCGTTGGGTGATGGAGAAGCGCTGATCGACTTACGTGCTGCGCAGGTAGTTTTTTGTCGGCTTGATCGCCAAGACAACTGCCACGATTAGCAGTATCCAGATGGCAGCCTGAGGGAGCGGCGCCAGAAGCGCACCGACCGCTACGCCCACCAGCAACGAACTCCACTTCAGGCAGGCAATGTCGAGCGGCGACCAGGTTGTTGTTTTCCAGAGAGACATCATCGCTCCTTTGCAAAACGTTGAGTTGGTTGGTCAATAGGTTCATTCGCCCCTGGCAGGGTCGACTTCCGTCGGTCGCACCCAGACCAGATAGCAAGCGGCTGAGATGCCCGACGAGCCAAAGAGCATGCACATTACCATGATTTGATAACGGGCAGCAACCAAGGGATCGACCCCCGAAAGGATCTGCCCCGTCATCATGCCGGGCAGCGAGACCAGGCCGACGGCAAAGAGCGAGTTGGTGATCGGAATCAACGACGCTCGCAGGGCGGTGCGGCGCGAGTCTTCGTAGGAGCCACCGCGGCCCATTTCGGCATAGAAGCGTTCGCCGGCGAGGCTGACGGCATTCATGGAGCCGGCAAAGATCATTCCCGCCAGGGGGAGCATTTTTTCTGGATTGAACCAGGGCTGGAAATCCATCACGGCTTGCGTGATGAGCACGAGTGTGGTCACTCCCCCCAGGCTGATTGCCCCGAGCGCTTTGGAAAAACTCCTTTCATTGAACGGGCGCAGGGCAATCCAACTGGCAATCAGCAGCATGCCCGTGAGCACCGAGAGGACGACGAGCGCATTTTCGGTCTCGAAGATAAATGCAAGCACATAGCCGATCAGCAAGAGCTGAATCAACATGCGTGCCATAGCGTACAACGATGAACCCGCGCCCAAGGACCAGCGATAGAGAATCACCACGACGACAACGACCGGCAAGAAGGAGAGAGCGAGATTCTCGAGAGGAATGGTTTGGATCGGCTCTTTCATAGCGAACTTGCTTCCATTGGCAGCAAAAAGGGGAACGGCAACGACCGTAATGTAGCACGCGGCGCCCAGAGGGCTAAGCCTTGTAGCTTGGGAACAGCTGAGTTCTAGAAGCGAACAACATAAATCAAACGACCAGTTTGCGCCCGCTACGTACCACGACTTTGGAGCCCTCGGCCAGTAACGCCGAGTGGGGGGCAACGGAAAGCGGCTGGGCAAACTCGGGGCCGTACAACCGTGCCACGTCGCATTGGAACTGAGACGCCGAGACGGTCCAGACTCGCCACGGGGGATGTTCGACCCTGTATTCTGAAGTCGAACCGTCGCGCCGACGAGTGTATCCCCAATAGTGCTCAACGATAAAGTTTGCTTCGCTCCCAGGCGTAGTATCGTGTGGCTGGCCGACGGACTGCACGTCGAGCTGCTGCCATTGGCCTTGGAACTTCCACTCGTAGCAGGCTCCGCAGACTGCGCTCGGATTGCCGTCTGAAGTGTCGATGGCATACCGCATGGGATGCACACAGAAATTCTCGTCGTAGAAGCGCCGCGCGACCCAAGCAACCGCCGGCAGAGCGACAATCTCTTTAAGAAACACGACCCCCCGCCGCCAGCCTTCGTCAGCTAAGCGGCGAACGTAGAACCGCAAATTGACTTCGACAAAGTTTCGATGGAACGGCACAGGCAAACCGAGGACGCGCGTGCGTTGATACTGGAAGCCGACCATACTGACGAAGGTCAGTCCTTCGAAGGTATCAAGCTTCGTACCGGCCGGGACGTGTGGCAGGAGGATCTTGGGTTCGACGACAAAGTTGAGCATGGCCAGGTGCGTCCACTCGGTCGTGAGAAAAACCTTTTCCACAGCCATGCAGCGACTCCTCCGGCAGCACTCTAGCGACGCAACCTGTTAACATTTCCTGCAAGAGCCTAACCGAAGTAGTGCCAACCGTGTAACTGGAAATTGTTATGGCCCAATCAACCTGTGCCGGTACAATATAGACTAGTCGGCCGTACCGAACTGATCTCGATGGACTTCTTGACCACGGCGAGGCCGTCAATAGCTGGGATTTCACATACGGGGAACTCTGTAGCATGAATTGGCAAAAAAGAATCACGGTCGATCCTTCGATTTGCCATGGCAAGGCGTGTATCCAGGGAACACGGATACTGGTCTCGACGGTGCTCGACAATCTCGCCTCAGGGGTTTTAGAAGAAGAACTGCTTAAGAGTTATCCCTCGCTGACACATGACGATGTCTTGGCAGCTATTTCTTATGCAGCAGATCTTGCACGAGAACGTACTGTGCCACTGTCTTCAACGGCTACCTGACCCCTGGCAGCTGATATGATAGATGCGATGCCCAGATTCAAGCTCGACGAGAATCTTCCCGTCGAAGCGGCAGAACTATTCCGGTCAGCGGGCTATGATGCGATGACCGTTCTTGATCAAGGTCTGGGAGGTCATACTGACGAGTTGATCGCGATGCGTTGTCACGATGAGCAGCGCACTATCGTCACATTCGACATGGATTTCTCCGACATTCGTTCATACCCACCAGAAGACCACTCTGGAATCCTGGTTCTTCGCTTGAAGAGTCAAGACAAGCGCCATGTCTTGGCCGTTCTCAAGCTACTAATACCGCATTTTGAAAGAGAAACTTTGACTCGGAAACTATGGATCGTGACCGAGCAAACTGTACGGATTCGTGGCTAAGCGCGCTACGGTTGTTCGACTGCCTTGCGGGCGAGCGCCAGGCGCGTCGCTGCTTTGAGCACTTCGAGCTGGTAGAGTTGGTTGTTCTGGCGAGTCAGCCGATTGAGGCCGGAGCGTTCGTCTCTCAATTGGGTGAGTCGCTGTTGGGCGCCGACCAGTGCCAAGTAGTGGCTTTCGACTGCGGTACGAACCGGCGAGTTGTGTCCCACCTGTAGAAATGGCCGGTAGTCGCGTAGCCGGCGCTGAAAGACAGCAATCTCGGCTGCGGTGGCCTTGATTTGATCGTCGAGTTGACGCCGTACTCGGGGCAAGGTGACGAAGCGGTATTCGTGCTGACGGAGCTTCGCCAGTTGGTATTGCTGATGTGCCTCGATGAGTTCTACGGTGAGAACCTGTCCAGGTGCAGACTCAACCACGGGCTCACCCACAACCGGTTCTTGGGCGTAGAGTGAGTGGGCGGAAAGATTCGCCAAGATTGCCGATAGAGCCATTGCCAACAGATATCGCATCGATCGACCTCAGTACGAGAGAAGAGAGAGGGCGAACGCTTTGCCCATCTTTCCAGAGTAATTGGGCGGTCGAGCGATCGCTATCTTTTCTGTGGCAGAGGCTGCCGGCAGCGGCAGGCCGCATAATCGCGCCAAACGGACACGCTGGTCTACGGCATACCGACATCAAGTGTCGGTATGTTTGGGTAATAACAAGGTGTTAGAGAATCACCAGGTTGTCGCGGTGGACCACTTCTTCGTAAGGGCAGTGCCCCAGGAGTTCGGCGAACCGCTCGGTGGGTTGGCCCGCGAGGGTGCGCGTCTCTTCGACCGTGTAGTTGATCAACCCGCGTGCAAACTCTTTGCCGGCAAGGTCGCAAAGCCCAACGACGTCGCCCTTGACAAAACTGCCTTTAACAGCGGAGATCCCCACGGCGAGCAGGCTGCGGCCCCCGGTTCGGATTGCTTTACATGCGCCGTCGTCGAGTGTCAGCAGGCCGGCGGGATACGCGCTCCAGCCGATCCAACGTTTGCGTGAATCGATCGCCCTTCCCTCGGCCAGAATGAGAGTGCCGACGTCTTCGCCAGCCAAGATCCGGTCGAGTATTCCCTCTTGGCGTCCATTGGCGATGACGACATTTTCGCCAGCCGAGGTGGCGATGCGCGCGGCTTGCAGTTTACTGGCCATGCCACCGCGACTCAGATGGGCTCCGGCTCCAGTCCTGCGGTCTTGTACGAGATTGGCCTGGGCGGCGATGTTGGTGACGACAGGAACCACCTGCGTTGTCGGATCGGCAGGATCGCCATCGAACAGTCCGTCGACATCGGAAAGTAGCACCAGGAGCGGCGCGCGTATCAGGTTGGTTACCAGCGCGGCCAGGCGATCGTTGTCGCCGAAGCGGCGCTGCAACTCGTCGACGCTAACCGTGTCGTTTTCGTTGATGATCGGAACCGCCCCACACTTGAACAGAGCCAGAAGGGTATTGCGTACGTTTAAATAACGAGTGCGGTCCTGAAGGTCTTCGGCGGTAAGAAGCACTTGAGCCGCATGGAGGCGGTGGGGTTCGAGTGCACGATTGTACGATTCGATTAAAAGGCTTTGCCCGATGGCCGCGGCGGCTTGAAGCTGGGCGAGGTTGGTGGGACGAGCGGCCAGCTGCAAACGCCCCAGTCCTGCGCCGACGGCCCCGCTACTGACCAGCACCACGCGCCGGCCGGCCTGCCACAAGCGAGCCAACTGTCCGGCGATGCTTGCCACTTGAGCATCGTCCAGGGAACCATCGGACCGAGCAAGCACTCGGGTTCCCACTTTCACAACGACCATATCGGCCGCATTCATCACTTCCTGACGCACAAGGTCTGGCATCGCTATTCCTCGATATCCCGCAATCCGTTTTAAAAACTGGTGATTGCTGATAGACTAGACACACTACGCAAAGGATCAGACTGATTCTACCATACTCAGTTTCGGAGTGGTCTCCTATTAGACTTCTCGACCATTCAAACTGCAATGCGACACTGAGGTTCTAGCATGCCGATCAGAGTCCAATGTGAGAATTGCCAGGAGAGATTCAAGGTCGACGACCGCCATGCTGGTAAGGTGGCCAAATGCCCAAGCTGCAAAGGGCAATTATTGATCCCCGGTTCTGACCTAGCAGCGACATCGAAAACAGTTGCACCAACGAACTGCTCAACCCGAGGGAAAAAGGCTGTTCAACAGCCCAAATTGAGTCCGGGTACTACTCGGGGCAATGTAAGCGCAGGAGTCCGAAGGCAGGTCGAATCAGAAGGCCTTCAAAGGCAAGCCTCTCAACAAGACATCGCAAATAAACTTTTAGATGGCTTCCAGGGGCCAATCAAGAGAACTCGGCCTGCAATAACCTACCAACTCGCCGCGGCAGTAGTTGCCCTGGTGATGGTGCTTCTACCGATGGTTTATATTCTCTTGATTGGGTTGGTTGGTTACGGGGTTTATTATCATGCGGTCAACCACACAGGAATCATGAGTGCCAATGTCCGCGGACGAGCACAGTTTTTCTTACTGCTGGCTTACCTAGCTCCTATGGTCTGCGGTTGTATTCTGGTCGCATTCATGATCAAGCCTCTGTTCTTTCGGTCTACAAGTCACGCCCGAACACGCTCACTGAAACGAGAAAGTGAGCCGCTACTATTTGCCTTCGTAGACCGAATATGTGATGCCGTCGGCGCCACGCAACCCCAGCGAATCGATCTTGATTGCCAGGTAAATGCCTCTGCGAGGTTTCGCCGCGGATTGATGAGCATGTTTGGCAACGACCTAGTCCTCACTATTGGCCTTCCTTTAGTGGCAGGCTTGAATACTCGTCAATTCGCGGGTGTACTGGCACACGAATTTGGACACTTCTCACAAGGCGCTGGAATGCGGCTAACCTATGTTATTCGCTCGATCAGCCACTGGTTGCTCAGGGTCGTCTATCAGCGCGACGCGGCAGACGAATGGCTTTCGCAGACAGCAGATTCATTAGATATCCGCATTGGTTGGATCTTTCACTTGGCCAAGCTATTCGTGTGGATAACGCGGGGAATACTATGGGTCTTAATGAAAATGGGGAATGTCGTCGGCAGTTATCTTCTCCGCCAAATGGAATACGACGCTGACCGCTACGAAGCCCGACTTGTCGGAGGAGAGGCTTTCGCTCAGACGGCCAGAAAACTGCAGGTTCTGGCCGTAGCAACCCGGAGTGCCTTTGCCGACTTGGGAGAATTCTACCGTGAAGGGCGATTGGGTGACGACTTACCCCAACTCATCATTTCCAAAGCCAAAGAGTTCCCGAAGGAGACGGTCAAGGAAATATCCGATTTCATCGAAAACACTCCTACCGGCTGGATGGACACTCATCCGTCAGACCGCGACCGGATTGCCAGTGCTCAACGAGAACAAACCGACGGGGTGTTCAAGGTCGAGTTGCCAGCAACTGTATTGTTCCAAGACTTTGGAGCACAAGCGAAAAACACAACTTGGGAATTCTATCGACAACAATTCGGCGAGTCGCTTCAGCGAAGCCAATTGTTTCCTGTAAGCGTTATGTTCGCCAAGCAAGAGAAGGAACAAGCAGCTCGAGCCTCTCTCGATAGGTTTTTCCAGGGGAATTGGAGTGTCGCAAGCCCGCTGACACTTTCCCACAAGTATTCTCAAGCACCTAAGAACCCACAGGCAACTCTTCTAGAATTGAGATCCACACGTCAGCTCATGCTCAAGGAAATGGAGGTGGTAGAACCTTTATTCGAGTCGCAAAGTGAATTGCTTGATCAATTCTCTAAGGCCGAGAGAATCAGGTACTTTGGTCGAGCCGAACTGAAGATCAAAGTTGACGGCAAGTATTATTCCCAGGATTACTCGAAACAGGCCAAGAGAATTGAGGATTCCGCCAAGAAACAACTCATCTCCATGAATCGCTCCTTGGAGACCTACCAAAACCTCGCATCTCAACGTGTCGGTTTAGCACTCCAGTTGCTACATGTTTCTCAAGTTGCAAGGAGAATCGCTAACTCTCGTGAGTTGCGTAAGCAGTCTACGAAATTGCTCCAAGCATACTCCGCTATGGGCAATCAAGTGGAAACACTTTTCAAGGTTGCGTGTCTCCATGGAGTAAGCGTCGCTTTGGTTGGTCACTTGCCGGGGAATGAGAGCAACTCTTCGTTGATCGACGCCATCGGAGGCCTTGCCAAGCAGGTCTTCCCGTCGATCAAATTATTACATAGCTCTTGGTCAAGATGCCCGTACCCTTATGATCACGTCGAGCAACAAATCACTTTAGGTAAGTATCTGATACCCGAATTGCCGATTAGTGACGACATCGGCAGTATTCTCCGGAGTTGCGATCACGCCGTAGAAGCATCCCTACCGCTCTACGTTCGGCTCTTGGGCGACCTGGCATTCATTGCTGAGTCAGTAGAAACTGCGGTAGGATTCCCTCAACTGCCTGACCCAGATTCTTCAGGTGATCTGTAAAGGGATGGCATAGATTTTCTGGGGCAGTCCGTTTTCTGAACTGCATCTTTCTCGCTAGAAACCGCCTATGGAACTGATGCACGCGCTGGAAGTCTGGCCGACTCTCGCAACGCGATCGCTTGTTCTCGAAGCTATCGACTGGGCTTCAGCTTGTCGATCAACAAGGTGAGCGAGGCGGACGGGATGGCGTAGGTTTCGGTGCGACCGGAGCGGGCGATGTTCAATCCGACTACTTCGCCATCGAGATTGACAATCGGGCCTCCACAGTCGGCAGGCTCAACCACACTATCGTGCTGAACGGCATTGGGGAAGCCAAACCGGCGTTGGCTTAATTCTCCGCCTAGCTGGTTCTGGAATTCATCGCGCGAAGGGTGCACCCCCGGCAAATCACTCGACAGAAGGGCCTCGACGAGCAGGGTTTCATCTTGCCGCTTCACTTCAAGTTTCAGTTTGTCGCCCGGGCTGTAGGTGCGAACTGTGCGTATGAGTTGCTCGCGGCTTGGTGTTTGGACGCCGTCGACGGTGGCGATGATGTCGTTTACCTGCAGGCCGGCCTGCGCGGCGCCGGACTCGGGAAACACCTGCACGACCAGTGCCTGCTCGGCACGATCGTCGAGAAGTACGCCCAGGATGCCGAAGCGATGGGGAATGGCCCGGGGCGGGACGCTGACGACGCCCACGGCAATCGGATCGCGTCCTGTACCGACACTGGCCAACCAGGAACCGACCGGCGGCGATTGAGTTTCCGAAATTGCAAGTGCCGGCAGTTGGGTGGCTTCGATCTTGAGCATGGCAAGGTCGAAATCGCGATTCACGCCTACGGTTTGCGCATCGAAGACCGTCCCGTCGGCAAGCTGGCAAGTGATGTCGCCACTGAGCCGGCTGGCCTTGGTAAGGATCCAACCCTCGGAGTCTACGATGGCGCCCAAGGCGGCCGGTTCGCCATCGACAAACAAGCGAACTGTCGCGCGGCTGGCCTCGGCCACGACGTCGCGAAAGGCGGCTCGAACATGGGGGCCTCCTGCATAGCGCCAACTGGGGACGGTAATGCGATCTTCCGGAAACGGAAGCATCCGTTCGTACTGATTGGCGTCGTCAACCGTCCCTTCGGTCTGAGCCCATGTCTCGGTTTGGGGCCCTAGAAACGACAGAACCAGGACCAAGACAGCGAAGGTCGCCAGCAATCGGGCCTTGCGGCAGTTGGTATTGTGAATCAGCGTTGGCATGGCAGTCCTATTGATCGTCTTGCGCCGAGGGTGCTGCGTCAGGCAAGGGAGCGCGGATGGCTGAGAGCGCAACTTCGAGAACGATTGAGGCGCCGTTGCGATCGATGGTCAAGGTCATCGTCTCGCCGGGGAGCTTAGCGCGAACGCGCCGCGCCACCTGGTCGAAGGAGTTTACCTGCTGACCATCAACGCTGAGAATGCGATCGCCAACCAGCACACCTGCCCGAGCGGCCGGCAAGCGCGGAAAGACCTGAGTCACAAGGCAGTGGTTGTCGACCGTGCGTCCCGAGATTCCCAATACGGGGCGACCCGCCGGGTGTTCGTCTCCGTCCGCACCGCCCCCCCAGACTTCGCCCTCGAGCAGACGTTGCCAGTCTTGACGGAACAGAGACACTGGAACGTGGAAATTGTGAACGATCGAAGGTCCGATACTCGTATGGATGGCGGTCACAGCGCCGTGCATATCGAACAGAGGCCCGCCCGAATCGCCGCCAACCAATGTACAGTCGGTGCAGATCCAACCTTCCTCGCCGGCCAAGACTCGGCCCAAGCGAACTGGCGGAGAACGATCTTCAAAAAAACCGCCCGGATGCCCCGTGGCAACCACCCAAGCGCCGATTTCCGGCCGAGAAGACTCCGCTATAGGTACAAAGGGAAGATCGTCTGGCGGTTGGATGATTTGGACCATCCCGGCGTCGACTTCAAAACTCGCCCCCAAAGTGCGGCCCTTCAGACGTCGGCCATCGGGTAAGACGACGGTTGACGGCAGGTTCGATTGGCCAATGACATGGGCAGCGGTAAGCACGAGTCCGCTGGCATCGATAATCACGCCGCTACCGATGCTCTGCCCGACCTCAATGCCCACAGTCGCAGGGGTGATGTGCTCGACGATCGCTCGAATATGGGACTCTAAGAGCCGCAAATCGGAGGCGGACCGCGGATGGCGGCTTTCTAAGACCTGAGCGACGGCCGAGGGAATCTCGACTCGCTCGGCAGCGGCCGAGCTCGAAAAGGGCAGCAGCAGTAGGACAAACCATGTTGGCAATCTAGTCAAGCCGAACCCCTCCGAACCGGTTAAACGCGGGCATTTGACCCGCCCAGACCATTTTCGCAAGGTATGGGCCCTGCGGCAACGGCACGAATTGCGGGAGAGAATCCAACACCTGTACAGACGCTCTTGTTATGTGTACGCCCGTATATTAGGATTGAGGTCATGGGCTTGGCGGTAGCGAGGATGGCCCTTGGCGAAACTGGCCATCCCAGTAGGGCCATGAGGCCCCATGACGAGTAGCAAAAGAGGACCTTCCCCGGGGAAAAAAGATGTCACTTGATCAACTTACCACCCGACAGCGCGAAGTTTTCGACTTCATTCGAAACAAAATTCAAGGCCGTGGCTACGGCCCGACGGTTCGTGAGATCGGCGAGAAGTTCAAGATCCGTTCGCCCAACGGTGTGATGTGCCACTTGAAGGCGTTGGAGAAGAAGGGACTGATTTCGCGCGAGCCCAATATGTCGCGAGCGATTCAATTGACTGAAGCCGCCCATGAAGATCGCGGCCTGCCACTGGTAGGACAGATTGCCGCAGGCAGCCTGACCGAGGCGATCGAACAAGCAGAGCGGTTTGAGTTCAACGATTGGTTTGGCAAGAAGAATCTCTTTGCGTTGAAGGTTTCAGGCGACTCGATGATCGAGGCGGCGATCGCCGACGGCGATCTCGTTATTTGCCGCAGGGCACGTACCGCCGAAAAAGGCGATATCGTCGTGGCGCTTACGGATGAGGGCGAAGCGACGCTCAAGTACTGGTTTCCCGAGGCGAATCGCATTCGCTTGCAGCCCGCCAACTCGTCGATGAAGCCCATCTATTGCCGCGACGTCAAGGTACTGGGCGTGGTGACCGGCGTGGTGCGCAAGGTTTCTTGAGGGCGTCGCTGCGTCGTTTCTTGGCGGACGGAGTGTTTGCGGGCGAGCCCTTGCCGGCGGCTGCGTCTCCGGCTATCGGTGTAAAAGGCACATGGGGGAAGTTTCTTCGAAACCCGATCCCTGGATGTCAGGCTGACTTTTCGAGTTCGTTGGCCTGGTTGATTTTGTTGTAGAGCGTCTTGAGACTGATGCCAAGTTGCTCAGCAGCCTTGGGCTTGTTGCCCTCGTTGCGTTCGAGCGCTTCGTGAATGGCCTCCATCTCCATGTCTCGAAGCGTCATAGGCCCACGTCGTTGCTTGGCAGCGCCTTGAAGTTGGCGGCTATCGAAATGCTGCGGCAAGTGTT
>JAGQOW010000130.1 GCA_020427155.1 Planctomycetales bacterium
TCGCCCAACTCCAGCAGGACGATGCCTCGACGTTTGGGGTCAGCCTTCGCCGCCTCGAGTGCGGGAATGGCGTCCTTGGGTTTGCCCGCCCGTTTCAGCCGCAATCCCAACTCGTACTGTAGCCGTGGGTTTCCGGGCTCACGGCCCGATCGAGCGGCATAAACCTCCAACTCCACTTGATTTGCCTGATTCCTCAGTTGGGTGATCAGTCTCTCAGCTTCCTCGGTTGGGGCCTGTGAGTGTCGCTGTTCAGCAACCGCCAACTGATACTGGGCCCGCCGAACCTGAACATCCTCAAGCTTTTCGCGGAATCGCAAGTCGCCGCCCCCGGAGACACTCAAGCCTCTGCCCAACACATCCTCTGCATCGATGAAGCGGCTCTCGTGGATACAAATATCGGCCAGTTGAATATAGTGTTCCAAGTTGGCCGGATCGCTACGAATCGCGGCGATGACTCTTGCTTCCGGCGACAAGTTCTGGTGAGCAGAGTCTGTATTTTCGTCAACGTCCTCTGAACCCCCGGCTTTGGACAACCGGGCGACAGAAAGGTTCGGTTCGTCAGAGTCGGTTGGATTGGCGCTCAAAAGTCCGGAATCGTAGCCTCCCTCGTGGATAGTCTTTTCGACCGACAACCGGGCGATTGCTTTGCGAGCTTCTTCGTCTTGCGGCTGGGCCTGGTCGACTCGGCGCCAACAGGCGATAGCCTGATCGAATTGGCCCATTCGTTCGAGCGTAAGAGCCGCTTGTCGGTTGACTTCGACATGTTTGGCATCGCCTGCCATGGCCTGACGAAGAAAGAACAGCCGGCACTCGTCAAGCCGCAATTCCTCGCAGACGCTTGCCACTGCCAACAGGCTGGGAATATCCCAAGGATTGAGCGCCAGTGCCGCGCATCCTGCTTGCACGGCCGCTTCCCAATTGCCTTTACCCGCAGCGCGGTTGACCGCGGAACGATGGCTCTTGATTTTCAGGCCAGCAAGCTTTGCGCCTTTTTTGTTGTCGCCGTACTTCTGCTGCAAATTGGCAAAAAAGCTCTGCAGGTAAACCAAGCTCGCCGGATCCTCCGCGACGCATTGCGTGAAGAGTTGGTTGGCATAATCGTAGTCTTTTTTCTCAGCACACCGCTGACCGTGCTCAAAGACCTTTTGCAACCGCTGACGCGAAGCTGGGGTCAAGGGGGCCAGCCCACGCGGTTGCGCGCTCTCGGCGGCTCGTCGATCAGGATCCATTCGACAGGTTCTGTTCCAGAATCATGCTAGTTAGACAGGGATGGCACTACAGCGGTACGCACGGCCCCCAGTCCACGCTATTCTAGCAGTAAGCCAGCAAGCGACAACGAGCAGGCTGCGAATAGGGTTTGGAGTGAAATAACAGCATGGCGAGAGATGTCGGCAAGGTGTACTTGGTGGGGGCGGGGCCAGGCGATCCAGCGCTGATCACGCTGCGCGGCTGCGAAGTGCTCGCTCAGGCCCAGATCGTGCTCTACGACTACCTGGTCAATCCGCTGGTGCTGAGCCATGCGGCAGCTGATGCAGAATTGGTGTGCTTGGGGCGGCATGGCCACGGTCGCCTGCTGTCGCAGAGCGAAATCAATTCTCAGGTCGTCGCCGCTGCCCGGGAGGGAAAGACGGTGGTTCGGCTCAAAGGGGGGGACCCTGCCATTTACGGCCGCACAAGCGAAGAAATCGACGCTTTAGAGGCCGCCTGTATTCCCTACCAAGTCGTGCCTGGCGTAACCGCAGCTCTGGCGGCTAGTAGTTGCACGGGCATTCCGCTCACACATCGAGAATCTGCCTCCTGCGTGGCCTTTATCACGGGGCAAGAGTGCCTCGACAAGAATGGCACGTCACTCGATCTGGCCAATCTGGCAAGCTTTCCGGGGACGCTTGTTTTCTATATGGGAGTCACGAGCGCCGAGCGCTGGTCGGCCGAACTGATCCGACACGGAAAGCCGGCCGAAACTCCGGTTGCCGTCGTCCGTCGTTGCTCTTTGCCTGCGCAAACGACTACGAAGACCTCATTGGACCAACTGGCTGAGGTCATTGCGGCCGAGGGGATCCGCCCTCCCGCCATTTGTATTGTGGGTGAGGTGATCGCAGCCGAAGCCAAGGCCAACTGGTTTGCATCGCGGCCGCTCTTTGGCCGCCGCATCCTGGTCACCCGGCCCGCACATCAAGCCACGGATATGATCCGCCGGCTTACCAGCTTGGGAGCGGAGGTGCTCGTTCAGCCAGCGATTGAGATATCCCGGCCAACCGATTGGGCTCCCGTCGATACTGCGATCGACGGCCTGAGTTCTTACGATTGGCTCGTCTTTTCCAGCGTCAACGGCGTTCGTTTTTTTCTAGATCGCATCCTTGCAACCGGCCGAGACTTGCGGCAGCTGGGTAATGCGCGACTGGCGGCAATCGGGCCTGCGACGACCGAAGCACTGTACGACTACCACTTAAAGGCCGATCTGCAACCGGCCGAATACCGGGCGGAAGCTTTAGCCGAGCAACTGGTTGCTGAGGCCTCGGGCAAGCGGTTCTTGCTGCTCCGAGCCAGCCGAGGACGTGAATTGTTATCCGAAACGCTCCGCACGGCGCAGGCTGAGGTCGAACAGGTGGTTGTCTATCAAAGCGAAGATGTCCAGCAGGCAGCCCCGGAAGTTGGGGCCGCTCTGGCAGAGGGCCAGTTTGATTGGGTTACCGTCACTAGCTCGGCGATTGCCCGATCCCTAATCCGCTTGTTTGGCGACCACCTGCGGAAGTCAAAACTAGCCGCCATCAGCCCGCTGACTGCCGACGTGCTCGCCGGGGCCGGCTATCCTGCCGCAGTGGTGGCGTCGCAATACACTACCGACGGCCTGATCGATGCCATCGTCCAAGATGAGAGCTCTGCCTAGCCAACAACAGCGCCCAAGCGTCTGCTTTAGTAGCCAGACTTAGTGCAGCCTGGCATGCATTTGGCAAACTCTGCGGCCTTTTCTGGTTGATCGCCTGGCGCCTATTGCTCCAACTGAGGAAGCTCTGCAGCGAAACGTCTGACGTTTGAACCAATGTCTGACGATGCCCGATAAATCTTTACAGAGAAAAACCGCGCACCAAGTCAGAGCGCATAATTGCTTACTCGCAGAATCAGAGGAGCTTGGCCATGCAGCAAGGCCCCCAGGCAAAAACCCGCGCAACCATCTACTTGCCTCGCGAGGTATTGGATGAAGCCCGCGATGCCGCTGTCCACCTGGCCGGCTATCCAGCTCGACTGACGTTGACCCAATTGGCAGAGAATGCCTTTCGTGCTGAGTTGCGGCGACTGAAGGTACTTTACAACAACGGCCAGGATTTTCCTCGTCGCGACGAGGAACTTCGTGGCGGGCGGCCGATCGCCGCTTAGAGGGAGAAGACCAAAATGAATCCAAACGACGGGAAGCAGAGCAGCTCTTTGTCACCCCGCGTGAAGCAAGCCGCGACTATCGGAGGTCCGGTTCCATCACAGCCGAACGAAAGCAGCAGCGAGGTTCGCTCGCGTTTGCTGAAAATGATTCTTAAGAACGAACAGCATCGCAAGGGTCAGCTTCCAGAATCGCTTAGCCAACGATAAACCGATGCCCACACGATTCGCCCGCCATCAACTGAACAAAGCGATCAGGTGCCTGCTAGTTACGGCAGTAATCTTGGCAGCTGCGCGCGAGTGTCGAGGGGCAACCGCCGAGCTTTCGCATCAAGAGCAGTTGTCGCATATTTGGCAGCAAGAGTTTTCTGTGCCCACCGATACTAGGTCGGCCGTTTCAAGCAATCCTAACTCGAATACGCTCCACCTAAGTTCCAGTCAGCCTCATCCGGCGGTAGCGAGGATCATCGTTCCTGAAAACGGCGCCACTTCATACGGCAGTGGCACGCTTGTCGATAGTCGCGACCAATTTGGCCTCGTAATCACCAATTGGCACGTCGTACGCGACGCCAAAGAGATGGTCGAGGTCGTCTTTCCGGGCGGTTTCACCTCGAAAGCCCGTGCGCTGAAAGTCGATCCTGATTGGGATCTGGCTGCCCTGGTCATCTGGAGACCGCCGGTCGAACCGGTGTCGATCGCCTCGGTAGCGCCCAAACCGGGCGATCAGCTCACGATCTGCGGCTACGGGCAGGGGATGTATCGTTCGGCCACCGGCCACTGTACCCAGTATTACGCACCGCGGCTTGATTTCCCGCGGCACATGGTGGAGCTCGACGTCGAAGCTCGGCAAGGCGACTCGGGTGGACCGATCTTCAATCGCCACGGCGAACTTGCCGGCGTGCTTTTCGGGGCAGGGCAGGGGACTACGCTCGGCAGCTTCGGTGGCCGGGTCGATAGTTTTCTCGCCAGCCTTGCTCCCGATATTGGTCAGCCCGAGAACTGCCAGCCGGAGGGCCAGCTTGCGACGAACCTTTCTCCGCCCTGCGACCGAGGCACGCTATGCTGCCAGGATGGAAGCTGCGCTCCTCCCCAGAACATCCAGCCTCCGGTACAAACAGCTAGACTGGAACAAACACCGTCGTCTGCCGCAACTGCTGAAAGCGATCAATGGCAGGCGTCTCAGCATCCCCCCGAGGATCTGGCCGCGATGTGGCCGGAAGAGCCCGCTTCCGCAGAGACGGAAGCACCTGCCGAGGAACCTGAAGCTGAGGCCATCGCCACGGCGCACTTGCAGTCAGTATCGCGCGACGGCACGTTCGAGCAGATGAAAACCGTACTGGCTGCCATCGGGCTCCTCTCGCTGGCGGTACTCATCCTCCGCGCTGCTCGCTAAACGATCCTCTGCGAACCATTCAGCTCTTCGCGAGTTTCGCGCGCAAGTCTGGGACAATCACCGCCGGCACAAAACGGGACAGTTCTTCGTCGCCGGCCAGGGGCGTGATCTGCTTGATCAGCGAGCTGGAGACGTGTGAGTACTCTTCGTCGGCCATCAGGAAGACGGTTTCAATGCCCGGATCGAGCCTGCGATTGGCGAGCGTCATGGTAAACTCCGACTCCATGTCGGTCAGCGACCGTACGCCGCGGATGATGACATGGGCGCCGCAATGTCGGACAAACTGCACGGCCAAACCCTTGAATATCTTTACCACGACGTTGTCGAGATGCCTGGTCGTGCGTTGCAGCAGTTCGGAGCGCTCTTCGGCAGTAAACATTGATTGCTTATCGATGTTCATGCCTACGCCGACGATCAGTTCGTCCACCAGTTTGCTGCTTCGCTCGATGACATTCAGATGCCCCAAAGTAATGGGGTCGAAAGAGCCAGTGTAGACAGCGCGTCGTGGGGACATGATTGATTCCTTAAACTTGAAGGAGAAAGCATCGACATCATGGTAACAGCGGGCGGTTTTGGCAATGGTGGCCTGCTACGTCGCGCTCCGCAGGGCATCCTCAAGCTTTGCCAGATCCTGCTCGTCGTTGTATGCGTGAGCGCTGATACGCAGGCGGCCTGCGCGACAATTCAGGGCGACTCCTTGCTTGAGGCAATGGCGTCGTACGGCTACCGGGTCGCGGCCCGGTAGCTCGAAGGAGACGATCCCTGACCGTTCGGCTCCTGAGCGGGGCGACCAGACTTTGGCACCCATCGACTGCAGCTGTTCGCAAGCTCGATCGGTGATGTCGAGAATCGCCGCCGCTACGTTATCTACTCCCAGACTCAACAGGAGGCGGATACTGGCTCCCAGAGCCAGGAAGCCTGCCATGTTGTGCGAGCCTCCCTCGTAGCGGGCGGCGGTCGGTTTCAGATTCAACTCAATGCGACTGAAGTCTTGGGCGTGCACTACGCTTTGCCAGCCGACGCCGATCGGCCGCAAACGCGCCAGGCAATCGTGGCTGACGTAGGCGATGCCTGCTCCCTCGGGCCCAAGCAACCATTTGTGCCCGTCGGCCGACAGGCAATCGATCCCCGTGCTGCGCACGTCCAGTGGAAACACTCCCAAGCCCTGGATGGCGTCGACGAGAAACAGGGCCTCATGCCGATGAGCGAGTTCGGCGATCGCCGCCAAGTCTCGCCGGCAGCCGGTGCCGTAGCCCACCCAGCTGACGCTTACGACCCGTGTCTGCGCATCGCAATGAGCGGCGAGTTGATCGAGATCTACCCGACCATCGTTTGTCGCCACACGGCGGGTCTCCACGCCTTGGTATTCCAGGTTGAGCCAGGGATAAACGTTGGCAGGAAACTCGTCGTCGAGCGTCACCACATTGTCGCCCGATTGCCAATCCAATCCTTCGGCCACCAAATTGATGCCGGCGGTGGTATTCGGCACGAGTGCAATCTCGCCGGTCTCGGCGCCTAGCAGAGCAGCGGCAGCGCTGCGCATTTCGCCCAGGCCACGGGCCCAATCGAGCCAGCGCGTGTCTCCTTGTTCTGCCGCTTCGTCAAGCCAGTTTCGTAGCACTTCTGCCGCGGGCCCCGAAATTGGCGCAACTGCTGCATGATCGAAGTATGCCCAGTTTGTCGCCACGGGCATCGCTTTGCGAAGTTGCGAACGTGTGGATTCAAGCTGTTGGGGATCAACGGTCATAGTGAAAGAGGCGTTGGAGCAATCGTCGGATACACGACATAATAGCGAAAGTAGAACCTACTGCACCCCCAACCGGTCGCAACGGACCGTTGCACGCTATAGACGATGTACTCCAGCAGAATCATCTGGTATTCGCTATTCCTGCTGCCGCCGGCAATTGCCGCCGATGCCGCCGAGGACTACTCCGAGCGGCGAGCCCAGATGGTCGCCCAAGAAATCGAAGCCGCCGGCGTGACGCACCCGCAGGTGCTTAACGCGATGCGCTCGACGCCGCGCCACGAGTTTGTGCCCACAGGATTCCGACATCTTGCGTACCTCGATGCGGCTCTGCCGATCGGCGATCAACAGACCATATCGCCGCCGTTTGTCGTGGCCTATATGACCCAAGAACTCGACCCCCAGCCGACCGATCGGGTGCTGGAGATTGGCACTGGCAGCGGCTACCAGGCAGCGGTGCTCAGCCCGCTGGTGAGCGAAGTTTACACTATCGAAATCGTCGGGCGCCTCGGACGCCGCGCCGAACGTACTCTCAGTCGGTTGATGTACAAGAACGTTCACGTCCGCGTCGGCGACGGTTACCTAGGTTGGCCAGAGCACGCGCCGTTCGACAAGATCATCGTCACGTGTTCGCCAGAAAGTGTCCCGCAGCCGCTCGTTGATCAACTCAAAGAAGGGGGGCAGATGATCATCCCCGTCGGCGAGCGTTACCAGCAGAATCTCTTTCGAATGACAAAGCGAGAGGGGAAGCTTGAGCAAGAAACGCTCCGAGCCACTCTCTTTGTCCCCATGACCGGCACAGCGGAGCAGGCGCGTCAGGTGCTACCCGATCCGACCAGACCAGCAATCGTCAATGGCGGATTTGAAGATGTGCTCGAAGAGGGGCCCCTTCCCGCGGCCTGGCACTACTTACGACAAGCACGTGTCATTGATGAACATCAAGCTGCGCCTGCCGGACGTAGATACCTTTCGTTTGCCAATAGCGAACCTGGCAAAGCAAGCCGAGCCTTGCAAGGATTGGCCCTCGATGGCCGGGCGATCAGCCAGTTGCGATTCTCAGTTCAAGTGCGCGGCCGTGATCTTGGTCCGGGGCCAACCCCTCAACAGCAGCCGGCCGCAATCATCACTTACTACGATCAGCGTAGGGCGGTAATCGACAGCGAATCGCTGGGAAACTGGCATGGGACCTTCGACTGGCGACTCGAGTCGAAGACCCTACGAGTTCCTTTGGCGTCGCGCGAGGCAATCGTCCGGCTGGGTTTGCTGGGGGGTACCGGACGATTGGACCTGGATGAAGTCCAACTGGAATTGGTTTTCGACAAGTAGACTCCCGCAATCGTCGCGCTACTCGAAACCTTCCTTTCGCATAATCGACGACGCCGAGAGCGTCGAGTTGCCCAAGAACCAGGGGGAAGGAAGCCAACTGACTGCATCGTAAGAAACCGAGACCGTAACCGTCACGGGGTCGCCAGCCGCGGCGGCCGCGGGCGAGGGCGAAACCACGATACTTGTCGTCGGCACCGAGGCATTGGTTGTGTATTCATTCACCGTATTGATGACCTGCGATTCGGTGGCATTCAGCATGGCCGCACTGCGAGCACCCACGCGCGAAGCGTTGGTGATCACCTGCTGCACCATCATTGCCCGGCCCAGCTCGATGAATCCGATAATCAAGAGAATGAAAATAGGTGCAACAATCGCGAACTCGACTGCGGCAACTCCCCTGCGCAGCGGCGGCTGCCGACGCCGCCTCGCCAGACGCTTCCGCTTGCCATCGTAGCATTCTAGATCGCGCTCATGTCGAGCAGGATCGAACCACTGTAAGCCCCGATTAAAGTTCATTGGACATTCCAACCTTTTCTCAGTAGACGTCTATTGAAACAAAGAGAACTTTTCCCTAGTGAGACTCCTGGAGGTTATCGAACCAGAACGGCAGGCGAATAAACGTAGGAACTCGTACCAGGAACAGTAGATGGGATCACTCCCCGGGTCACGATCGGAGCAGCTTGGATCGTGACTCGCTTCATGTTCATTGGTCCCGTCAACTTGACTTCCATGATGCGAATGCCAAACCACTTGACGATACGGTAGTCGGCATTGTTTCCTGGCCCGCTCACATCGCTGAAGATGGGGATGATTCTTGGCTGGCCTTTGATGTCGGCTAGCTCATCCTTTACGCCCGCGCTAATGCCGGTATCGCCGTTGAGAATCAGATAGCCACAAGAATTGAATTGCAGCACGCCGCCATGGTAAGCCAGATCTGCGGGAGAGATTCCGTGAAGGATCTGCCTGGCAATGTCATTGGTGCTGTTGTTGCAACTTCCGATATCGACCGTGCCGCGGTTTCCCGGGGAGCCCGTGCCTTGAGGAAACAGATTGACTTCCAGGTACCCGTCGGCTCCGGCTTCGATCGTGCCATCGGCGTTGTAGGTCCAGTTGTCGCTGGCACAGCCAGCCATCCAGTCGTTCCAAGTATCGAGGTCGAGTGCATAGGGCAAGATGTCGAGGTTGCCGCCGCCATTAGGTATCTCGAATCCCTTGACGTCGCGCACCAGTGCTGCCGTAGCTTCTGTATGGATACCCGTTCCGTCGATGCCAAACACGCCCGCAAAAAACAGTGGCAGATTGCCGTTCCGCGTGCTGTCGCGATGGACTTTGACCCTGACGGCGTTAAACAACGAGGTGGCACCGGTATTCAATGTTGCATTCGGATCGTTAAAGTCGTTGATATACCCGAAAACAACCTCTCCGTTGGAGCAATTAGAGTAATTCGCATCGATGTCGAGGCCCAACTTCCCAACGGGGTTGGAGCCGACATAGCTTACGGCTGTCGACCGGCCGTCGTACTCCGCTGATACTGCATCTCGGCCGATGGAAAGCTGTTTTCCATACTCCCAAACCGCGGCCAAGGCTGCCGCATCAGCAGTCCTCTGGAGTTCTTCTTTGCTCGAAAGAACGTAGCCGATGTCCACAGCAAAGGACACCATGCTCAGGACAACGATCGACAGGATCGCGGCAAAGATCGTAATGGCTC
Organism: Planctomycetales bacterium; assembly: GCA_020427155.1. GTDB lineage: Bacteria > Planctomycetota > Planctomycetia > Pirellulales > Lacipirellulaceae > Bythopirellula. Next base: position 9,544 of record JAGQOW010000130.1, read on the forward strand.
CGTGCCGCTTGTGGGCTTGTCGGGAGAATAACGAGTTTCTGGGAAATCGCTGAAGGTGTGACATGTTAGAGGCCTTAAGATCGGTGTTTATTAAGGGATGAAACGTTCAGGTGATAGGTGTTTAAGGGACCGAAGCCACGTAGGGCTGCACTCAGGGGTCGATGTCTGTATCAATATCGATCGGAGCAGCCAACTCGTGCTCAACGCCGTCGGAAGTTACCCAAACGAGTTTCCTGAGAGTCAACGAAGAAACTCGATTGCCTGCGTACCCGATCCCCGAACCGTCGAACGATACGGAAGGTCGATAATCATTAAGACACGTCAGTTCTGTGGGCGCAACCACTCTCAAGTGCCCTTGCCCGCCAAACTGGCCCCACGTTTGTGAATGTCCGTCCACGATTTCGAAACTCAGGAGCGAGCCTGTTAATTCGAGCCGCTGGATCCAGGTGACAATCTCGCCGTCGGACTGCAGCAAGCTGAAGTTCGTCCCGTGGTGAGACGAAACCCATTGCTCGCCGTCCCATTGCTGTACTTCGAGCCCACCGGGCGAGAACTCGGGATAGCTCCAGTGATTCAATGAGAAAACAAAGTAATCAGAGTTCAGATTCGAGGTGGGCGCCATGACCATACTTACCTGTGGCGCACAACGCGCTTCGTCGGGCCCGCCAACGCTAAGCTCCCAATGCTCCTCGATTCGCAAAACGTCTAATGCAAAGCTGGGAATGTCGCTGAAGAACAAGGTGCAACCAATAGCGAGGGTCAATGCGAGTGAGCAGCGAGACCATTGACGAATCGACTCAGAGAACATCGTGACAAACTCCTTTCAGCGCATATCGAGAGCGCAAAAACAGCGTGGGAGTCGCTCCGCGACTGAAACAAGGGAAAAGAACTAACGAAAAGGCAGGTTTGAAAGGCAGGCTAGCACCGGCCGATATCGACCAGTGCCATCGGAGTCGCAGGTTCCGTTAGCGTATTCGCAAACGGCGAAGAACCAATCCAGTCCATTTGAAACATAGGTCACAATTCCATGTGAGTCCAACAACCGTTTCGAAAATACTGATTCTCGGCAATGGGAGGTTCTCTGCTGCAGTTCTCAAGTAGGGATCCCAAGCCGCGTCACTGGCAGAAGTCGAACTTGCCTAAACGCCGACCTGCGACAAACTAGGATCGTTTTCGGACGCATCGACACCATTGGGCTCCAACTCATCAGTTTGATAACGCTCCAGCAACTGATTGAAAACGTCTGCCAAATCTTGCCAGTAGTCTCCCTCGCGAAGGTGGATTGCGGCGACTGCTTTCCCCTCGGCAAACTCCTTCATCACTCGCCGAATTCGCAGGATGGGACCGACAAAGCGATTGCTGAACCGAATCAGATCTCTCAGCGCCCAGGGCAGCAGCAAGCAAGTCGAGATGATCCCCATCACAAAAACGGGAACGGCCTCTGGTAAGACCGCCCCTGGCCCTACAAGACTGCCAATCCCTGGGTAAACAAACATCCACCCGAGAAAGGTCAGGGTTCCTACGATGAACAAACTCAACAGCCAATAGCGGATGACCCTCCCAACCAGGGCAGATTGAACCTGGTTGTCCACGTAGTATTTTCTTCTCCGCACCATTTTTTTCATCAGGAGCCCCCTTTGAAGGAAAGAGACATAGGCAGGCGGCCTCGATCAAGACACTGCGCTATTGCAACTCTACTTCACTCTTCACTCAGCAGGCCCTGGCGACCTCAAATGATTCGAATTGCTCTTTTCTGTCAGCGTGAGCAGTGATTCCGGCTAAGACATCCGGCGAAGGGTACGCCGGAACCACCCGGCGGGGTTTTTTTGCATCACTTGTATATCGCCGGGGCCCTAAAGCCTCCTAACCCTCAAAATAGAGCATTCTTGCGCAGATTACTTGAATTACGATAGCTTGCTGCTATCCTGTGGCAGATGGCATGCGGAAAGCCGTGTCCGGCAAGTTTTGGGGTCAGGTATGGGAGAATCCATGATGAGAGTGTTTGGTGCAGCAGGTTTCAGTCAGCTAGCCCTGGTGGCAGTAACTGCAGCAGCTATGGTTGGCAGCGAAGCCATGGCTTGGTCTCACGGTAGCTGGGGCTCCTCGGGAAGCTATGGTTCCTATGGAAGTTCTGGCGGTAGCTATGGGAGTTCCGGCGGCAGCTACGGAAGTTCTGGAGGGAGTTACGGCAGCCACGGCGGTGGCCTGATAGCACGTA
>JAGQOW010000131.1 GCA_020427155.1 Planctomycetales bacterium
TCGATCACAAGGATGGGCTGGAGGAATCGATATGGATCGACAAGGTGCCGTGATTACCCACTCGATGGACATCGAGGTGTGCGATTGTTGATCTGTAGCTTGATCGACCAAGACCACCAGCCACTTCTGGCCTAAGGGTCTTCCCTTCCACGCCGCAAGTTTACCACGGCGCTTTACGAGTTCCGGCCAATCGCAACATGAGTTCCCAGGGCAGATGGCATTCCCACAGAGTGAGGCAACTCCCGTTTCACTTGTGTCGGAATAGAGAAGCTGTTGCTACCGGCCAACATGACGTTTACGACGTACGTAGTAGATCATTCCTAAGCCGACGAAGGTCAGCGAGGCGCCGCTAATAAGGTTGACGACTACGGCGCGGTAGTTGTCCAGTGACCAGAAGGTGCCAGCCAGGACAAGGACGCCTAGGATGGCGAAAAAGTAGCCCAGGATACTTAGCGAGGCGCAGTCGCGCTCGGTGTGGTCGGTGGTGTCGAGCTTGGGAGGTTCAGGCATGATGAGGCAAGGGGCTAACGCCCGAGAAAGAGGTAGATCGTGATATAGGGAGCCAAAACGACCATGGCCCAAAGCCGCAGATCGCGCCACCAGTGACGATCTGGGGCATCACGGAAGATGAACTCGGTTCGGAGCGTCCAAACCCACAAGCCGGCGATTACGAATAGACCGATGGCACAGGCCACGGCGACCCACATAGGCAAACTGGCCAGCCAGTTGTCGATCGGCTCGTGTAGCGACTTGAGGGGTGGCCCGAGAGTTTCGCGGATCCAGTTGCGGACGGACTGCCACCAATCGTCTGAGTCTGACTGCGCAGTTTCGATGAGAGCAAATATAAAACTCAAAGAAGATAACCCTCGTAAACAGAAGACTTCAGTGTTTGGATAATATCACACATTGTCGTTTGTCACCTGGGAAAGGACCGAACCGTAAACCAAGCCTTCGAGTTCCATGGGAGTTTTCTTCTTGGTAAACAGACTGATACTGATCGTAACTCCCAGGGAGACCCAGAACGACCAGAAGGAAACGAAAAGGTAAGGATTGTCGGAGATGAACACCGCATCGCCGAGAATATTAAGTACACATGTCAGGGCAACGCCGATCACTAGTCCTGCGAAACCGCCCCAGGCGGTGGCTCCGCGCCAGAAAATCCCTAGCAGCAAGATTGCGAGTGTGGGGCCTTGAAACATAGAGAGCAAGGTTTGAAGCACGTCGTAAAGAGTCTCGGACTCTTTGAATCTTGGTGCGTATATGGCCGCAGCAACGAGGACAAAGGCTGTGAGCGATCTTCCCAGAATCAAGCCAAGCCGACCCGAAAGGTCGCGTCCGGTGACCTGTTTGTGGAGCGGTCGATAAACGTCGCCGGTGAAAATGGTTACGCAAGAGTTGAGGTAGGAGTCGACGCTCGACATGAGTGCGGCAAAGAAGGCAGCAAACATCAGCCCTTTAAGCCCGGGGGGCAAGAGCCGATCGATGAGCGTGGGAATCGCGGCGACGGAAGATTCGAGATCAGGGAAGAGTCCTCGTGCAGCCATGCCGGGCAAAAAGACGAGAATCGGAATCGCTAACTTGAAAAGAGCGGCGGTCAGCATGCCAGCCTTGGCATCCCATTCAGATCGGGCGCCGAGCGCTCGCTGCATGACGGCTTGGTTGCCTACGAAGTAGGCGGTCGACATGATGATGCCGAGCGAAAAGACCATGCCAGGCCAGGGGTATTGAGTTCCTTCACGATGTTCGACCAACAGTTGAAAGTAGGCCTCCGTTTCGTTTGGCTGAGCCAGGATCTTCTGGCTCAATCCCGACCAGCCGCCGACTTCCCACAGGGCTAGCGCAAGTAGTGCGCCCGTACCTACGAACATCACTACCAGTTGCATTACGTCGGTCATGACGACCGCCGCCAAACCGCCACTGATGGCGTAGCAACCCACGATCGCGGCGGTCACCCAGATGGCAGTGATTTCGTTCCAGCCGAGGGTTTCTCGAAGGAAGACAGCCGAAGTCCAGAGCATGATCGAGACGGTGGCCAGCATGAAGAAGAGCAACACGAGGGCATGGACCCAACGTGTGGCAGAATTGTATCTACGTCCTAGGAATTCAGGAAGAGTGTAGACTCCAGCTCGCCAGTAGTAGGGTACGAAAATAAATGCGGCCAGCAGGAGGGCAGGCACGGAGCCGATCCAATCGAAATTGGCTTGCGCGATGCCGCGATCGTAGGCAGCGCCAGCGCCAGTGAGCAGATCGATTGCTCCGATATCGGTGACTACGATTGACATGCCGATAGCCCAGAAGGGCAAGGCGCGGCCGGCGAGAAAGAAGTCGCCCGTCGAGTGGATGTATTTGGCGAAGTAACTCCCAATAGAGAGCACACCGAGCATGTAGGTGCCGATGATGAGATAGTCGATCGATTGTAGTTCGCCCATCCGGATTCACTGCAACGCGGGGTGTACGGGGGGTCAGTCCAAGAGTTTACAGGACCGTCATGCGATTTCCAGCCGTGATTGTTGAATCGTGAACGCGAAGCTTGTCTGTTTGTGCAGGTTCTATACTTTCTGACGCAAGTGGAGAGGGCGCTTCTCGTCGAGAATGAAGCGTTCAGCGGCTCAGGCCAGAGTCGAGCGAGCTAAGCCAGGGGGTGTACGATGTTTGCGAGGCCAAGTTCGTACGCGTATAATCAGGGCTCTTACCCGCTGGCTGCTTTGCCTTTCACTCCATTGCGTAGGACCCACCAGGATGCCAAAAACATTCGCGACGACGTGGCTGGTCGTATACGGGTTTTCATTGGCAAGCGCTCTGTCGAACGCAGGTGAGAAAGAGATAGATTTCCGCAGCCAGGTGCGGCCGATCTTGTCGAACAAGTGTGTTTTCTGTCACGGTCCGGATGCCGAGGAGCGTCAGGCTGAATTGCGACTTGATACGGCAGACGGATTGCAGGCCGACCTGGGCGGTTATCAAGCTGTTCAACCGGGCGAACCGGAGCGGAGCGCGATTATCGAGCGGATAACAAGCATCGACCCTGACGTTCAAATGCCGCCGCCCGATTCGGGGAAATCACTCTCAGCCTCAGAGATTGAGGTGATCAAACGGTGGATCTCTGAAGGTGCCAAGTGGTCGGATCATTGGGCCTATGTTCGACCCAGTCGCACAACTCCTCCGAGTCCCGGTCGCGGCGACTGGTCGTTGAATTGGATCGACGATTTTGTCCTTGCGCGTCTCGAAACCGAAGGGTTACAGCCGGCGCCAGAAGCCGATCGGGTGACGTTGATTCGGCGATTGAGTTTCGACCTCACAGGTTTGCCTCCGAAACCGGAGGAGGTTGACGAGTTTGTTGCCGACAAGGATCCACAAGCATACGAGAAACTGGTGGATCGGTTGATCGCCTCTGAGCGTTACGGCGAGCGGATGGCAGTGTATTGGCTCGACTTGGTGCGGTTTGCTGATACGGTGGGCTATCACGGCGATCAGGACCACAATATTTCGCCCTATCGCGACTACGTGATCGATGCTTTCAACGACAACATGCCGCTGGACCAGTTCACGCGAGAACAACTGGCGGGCGACTTGCTGCCCGGGTCGACGACCGTTCAGAAGATAGCATCGGGATACAACCGATTGCTACAAACTTCGCACGAGGGGGGAGTGCAGCCGAAGGAGTACTTGGCGATTTACGCTGCAGATCGGGTACGCAATCTGTCGGAAGTGTGGTTGGGAGCAACGATGGGCTGCTGCCAGTGTCATGATCACAAGTTTGATCCACTGACGACGCGAGACTTTTATTCGATGGCTGCCTTCTTCGCCGATCTTGATGAAGCTCAGCATTTTTCCAAGGGAGGGAATTCACTGCCAACGAATCGCCCGCCCGAGGAAAAGTTGCTGACCGAACGCGAGCGGCAGCAGCTAACCGAGTTGGAAGCTCAGGTCGTGGGATTGGAAGATGAACTGGTAACCCATAGCGAAAGCGACCCTGTCACCAGAGAATTGCTAGAGAAGAAACTCACGCAGCTCAGGGAGCAGGCAACATCGGTGCGCGAAAGCGCTCGCGTGACGATGATCAGTGTTGCGATCGAGCCGCGGACGATGCGGGTTCTTCCGAGGGGCAACTGGCTTGACGACAGCGGCGAGGTCGTGCTGCCTGCGGTGCCAGCCCATTTTGGGCCGCTTGATCTAGGTGAGCGACGCGCCACGCGGCTGGATCTTGCCAACTGGCTGACCGACCCTGAGCGAGGGGTCGGGCAACTTACGGGACGGGTGTTTGCCAATCGGTTTTGGTACCTCTTCTTCGGATTAGGGATTTCGAAGGTACTCGACGACTTTGGCGGGCAAGGCGAGCCACCGGTTCATCCTGAGTTGCTCGACAATCTGGCGTTGGAGTTTGTCGAGAGCGGCTGGGACGTAAAACACATGGTGAAACTGCTGGTGATGAGCCGCACCTATCGGCAACAATCGCTGATGAGCGACGAACTGTTGAATCGCGATCCTTACAATCGGCTGGTGGCCCGGCAGTCGCGCTATCGGCTGCCGGCGGAAATGGTTCGCGACAGCGCGTTATCGATCAGCGGTCTGCTGGTGTTGGATTATGGCGGCGCTAGCGCCAAGCCATATCAGCCGGCAGGCTACTACAGGCACCTGAATTTCCCGACGCGGACTTACGAGATGCACAGCGATCGTCGACAATGGCGGCGCGGTGTGTATGTGCATTGGCAACGGCAGTTTTTGCATCCGATGCTCAAAGCGTTTGATGCACCGCAGCGCGAGGAGTGTACGGCGGAGCGTCCGCGATCGAATACACCGCTGGCTGCGCTGGTGTTGTTGAACGATCCTACCTTTGTGGAATCGGCCCGGGCTTTTGCCGAGCGGATTGTTCAGGAAGGAGGTGAGTCGACAGACGCTCGGTTGCAGTATGCCTTCCGCCTGGCGGTTTCGCGTGCTCCCGATCAGCGAGAGACGGAGTTGCTCGGCGAACTCCTGATGTCGAATCAACGGCAGTACGAAGCCGACCCGACTGCTGCCGCTCAACTGACGAGCGTCGGCTTGAAGCCTGTCGCAGAGGGTGTGAACGTCGTCGAGTTGGCTGCATGGACGTCGGTTGCGCGTGCGATTCTGAATATGAGCGAAACGATTACCAGGAATTAGTACGATGCTGATACGAGCTGATCATGCAACGACATTGAATCGCCGGACCTTCCTCCGATCGGGTGGCGTTGGCTTGGGAGGATTGGCGCTGGCATCGCTGCTGCAGAGAGAGTCGTCGGGCAGTCCGGACTATGCGGGCGTACCTGGCTTTCCCCACTTTTCGGGAACTGCTAAAAGAGTGATTTTCTTGTGCATGGCTGGCGGTCCCTCGCACCTGGAGACTTTTGATTACAAGCCCGAGCTGGCGCGGATGAATGGCAAAGCGATGCCGGAATCGTTTACTGCCGGGCAGCCGATCGCGCAATTGCAGGGGCAGGAGTTGAAGTGCCAGGGGCCGATGACCGAGTTCCGGCCGTATGGCAAGAGCGGGCAGATGATCAGCGACTTTCTGCCATGGCATGGCAAGATTGCCGACGACATCTGTATTGTGCGTTCGATGGTGACCGAGCAGATCAATCACGACCCGGCCCACACGTTTATGAATACGGGTACGGCGCTCAGTGGTCGGCCCTCGATGGGGGCTTGGGTGAACTACGGCTTGGGATGTGAGACGAGCGACTTGCCCGGGTTTGTGGTGCTGACAAGCGTCGGCGGACGCAATCCACAACCGATCGCGTCGCGGCAGTGGTCGGCCGGATTTCTTCCCAGCAGGTTCCAAGGCGTCGAATTCAACTCGAGCGGCGAGCCGGTGCATTACGTCCGCAATCCGGCTGGTGTGGCGAAGGCGCAGCAGCGGGAACTTGTCGATACGCTGATTCAATTAAATGCTCACCGAAATCAGATAGTTCGAAACCCGGAAATTGAGACCCGGATCGCGGCGTACGAAATGGCGTTTCGGATGCAGACTTCGGTGCCGGAACTGATGGACGTTTCCGATGAGCCCCAATCGATACTCGACATGTACGGCGCCACGCCGGGCGATGGCTCGTACGCTTCGAATTGTCTGCTTGCGCGCCGGCTGGCCGAGCGCGGCGTACGGTTCATTCATCTCTATCATCGCGGCTGGGATCATCACGGCGACTTGGTTCGCTATATGAACACTTGCTGCGGCCTGACCGACAAACCAACCTGGGCGCTGATTACCGACTTGAAACAGCGCGGCATGCTGGACGATACGCTGGTCGTCTGGGGCGGCGAGTTTGGTCGAACGCCGATGTTCCAGGGAAAGGGTACCGAGAGCGGCCGTGATCATCACATCAAAGGTTTTTCGATGTGGCTGGCAGGCGGCGGTGTCCGGGGGGGCCTGGCTTACGGCAACACGGATGAGTTGGGCTACAACTCGGTAGAAAACGTGGTCCACGTCCGCGATCTGCACGCGACGATGCTGCACACGCTAGGGATCGACCACCAGCGATTCAGCGTACCCTTCCAAGGACTCGACATGCGGCTGACTGGAGTAGAAGAGTCGCGGGTGGTGAAAGAGATTCTGGTGTGAGGGCAAGAGGCTGGTGAATCGGGCGAACTGCTTGAATCAATTTATGGGATAAAAACTGTTGGCTATCGTTCGCGTATGCGTCACGAGAAACTGATTTTCAATCCCATTTCCTTCATCTGCAATAGCGCTTCGGCATTGCCACGTGCGTCATCAACAGGATCGTGGGTGTGTTTGGTTTTTCGGAGGTGTTTGAAGTTTACGAAAGTGTCTTTTTGCATGCCCTTGTACAATGATCCGAGATTTGTCGAGCTGAAGCCGAATGGATTCTTTCCGATGTAATGGTGGAAATACCAGTTGATGAATTGCCAATCAAAGCCATTGTTGTCCGAGATGAACATCGTGCGCCCCCTGCAATTGGAAGATAGCCATTTGTGGAACTGTTCCATCACCTGTTGCGGTTCATCAAAAGCAAGACACTCGTCACGTGTGAATCCGCTGACTGCAAGTGCGTCAGGTAGGTACTGATCGGATATTGGTTTGAGCTTGCCGTAGAAGGTACGATTCAACTCTGGTTCAACAATGACGGCTCCAAAGCAGATCATCGAGAAGTCGCCCGGAATAGGGCCATCGGATTCGATGTCAACCATAATGTATGGCATAGCGCGAAGATCCTTTGTGAATGTGTGGCGATAGTGGCATACTAGGAATCTTCCTCAGTAGTGCTGCATAGCACTGTTTCCCAAGCGTCACTCCGACTTCAGTGCCTCTGCCACGGCATCGCAGAACGGCCAGTCGTCGATGATGTTCTCTGCCATTGGTTGGGGCCGGGCGCCCCATGCCACCACGACGACCTTCGCGGCGGGATTTACATAGAGCGTCTGACCGTGGATGCCGATGGCCATGTAGGCTTTGTCCTGCCGCGCAGCGGGAGTCGTTCCCGGCCACCACAAATAGCCGTAATCCAAAGGGGCGCCGCCTTTGAGAATCTTAGGAGTGGTTGCCTCACGAATCCAGTCGTCAGGCAGAATGGCTTCTCCCCCGGCCAATCCGCCATTAAGCATAAATAGGCCAAAGCGGCCATAGTCTCGCAACGTCGCGCTGAATCCGCTGCCTCCGATTTCGATGCCGTCGGGCGACTCGAGCCACCAGTTGGCGTCCGCCTCCATCCCAAACTTGCTCCAAATGCGCTCATAGAGGTAAGTCGCCAGCGGCCGATCGATAGCACCGCGCAGGATTTCGGCGGCGACTTGCGTCTCTCCAGTGTTGTAGTTATTGACGGTACCGGGCTCCGCCACCCTGGGCAGGCTCTTCATTAAGGCCATCGCCGCTCCTGCTTTTTGAGAGATCTGCGCCTCAAGCAGGCGCCGGCGATCCGACTTGGGGTCGGTATAGATCTCGCTCCAGCCCACGCCGGACGACATCATCAGAACGTCTCGTATGCTGACACCCTCGTACGCGCTGCCCGCGAGTGAAGGGACGTACTTGGTTACGTTGTCCGAGAGGCTCTGGATATAGCCTTGCTTTACAGCCGCACCGAAGAGTGTTGAAGAGATCGACTTCGCAATCGACATCGACATCCAGCGGGTTCGTTCGGTATTGCCGAAACGGTACAATTCGAGCTTCACGCGCCCGTCTTTGAGCACCAGAATCGCGGCGATCCTGTTCACCTTGAGGTAGTCGATGAGGTCGTACTGTTTGCCGCCCATCTGGAAACTTACGTTTGTCAATGGGGACGCAGCCGGCGGCAACGGCATGGGGGTCAATGAACGCGGAATGGTGCGCGTAGGAAAGAGCCGGTCGATGTTTCGAAAAGTGCTTTCAGCCATCTTGGGCGACAGAGCACCGTCGTAGATTTCACGAACAGATCCGATCGGTTCCGCAGCATGAGGATAGACACCGACTGCAGCTACCGAAAATGTTTGGTCTGCGGATCGCTCCAATCCAGCAACTTGTGCAACCGCCGACGAGGCAGGCAGTATTGCCGATAGTAACAAGGCTGCGATTGATGGCCTGCTCAACATGATCATTACTCCTGATCGCTTCCTCCCAGTGGTTGCTCCAGTCGAGTTACGTACATTTAATCTTGGGTATGCTTTGCTTGGTAGCAGTAAGCCCGCCTCCATGCGTTTGCGATTGCCCCAAGGTCTTCCTCGACGATCTTGCGAAACCTGTACAAGCCCGCAAGTAAGCTTCTTTCACATTTTGCTGTCGCTTGGTCCGCTCCAGACGCCTGCTGCTTCGTTCCAAGTCCAGCCGGGGAGATCTAGTGCGGGAGTGTGGCGTTGCCATCCGGCGGCGATCCGGTTGCGGACGTCTGGCAAAGGGCTGATGCCACTGGTGGCGTCGGCAACTTCTACGCTGCATGCTCCGACCGCCACAGCGTCGACGAGGGCTTCTTCTGGGCTGGTGCCTTCGACCAGTGCCGCCAAGAAACCGGCAATGGTGCAATCGCCTGCACCCGTAGTGCCTACGACCTTCACTTGGAAACATGGTGTAAGAAGTTCGCGATCTTGCCATCCGGAGGCGAGGCGATTTGTCTTACCGCTGCGGAGATAGAGTCCTTGATCCCCCAGCTTAAGCACCACTGTGCCGGCACCCATGCTGAGCAACTCTTCGGCCAGCTCGCGCAGAAGATTGGCATCGACGAGCCGTCCCAGATCGCCTCCACCAGCTGCCTGCGACAGCTGATTGAACTGAGGTCGACGGAGCATGAACAGGGTTTCGTCGATACTTGGCAAATAGACATCGACCGCAGGGAGCACATGTTCGAGCCATACTCGCCAGTCGACGCGTCCGGCGGGAGAGTTGGCGTCGGGCATGGCCATGTCGAGCGACGTGAGCAGGCCGCGTGCTCTTGATTGTTCGAAGAGTTGGCTCATTTGTTGGCCACTGTCTTCATAGATGCGTTGCATTAAGGTCGGATAGCCGAAATGGATCAACTTCGAACCGGCCAGGCTGTCGTAATCGATGTCATTGGCGAGAAACGTATCGTTCGCTCCAGTGCAATGGAGAAACGAACGGTCGACGCCCGGCGGGTTGATGACCACGGTGTAGCTACTGTCTTCTGCTGGTGCGACGATCATTCCCTCCGCCAGCAGTGGATCGATGGCATGCAGGATTTGCAGCGTCTCGCCGCCAAAGAGGTCGGCGCCAACCTTGCCGATGAGCGAGGTGGGGACGCCCAGATGGTGCAGAGCGAGCCCAGTGTTGGAGACGGCTCCGCCGGTAGCGCGGACTGCGGGGCCCACTATGTAGAGTAAGCCCGGTTCGATAGCTGCACCGGCCTCGGTAGCGGGGAAGCTGGGGATGATGTCGAGGCAGATATGCCCGGCGACTACAATCTTGGGGATGGCGGACTTGGCGGCGTCGGTAGTCATCACGCAGTTGCACTTTGCAAATCGTCGTTCAGTGGGCGGTATGGTGCAATGCCTAACTTTTGCAGTTCGCCGTGATAAGATTTGACCGCCTCTGCCGGGTCGCGAATCTCCCCATCGGCGAGCCAGCGCAGGTGTTGAATGAACGTGAGCTGGTGTTCACTGTTGTTAATCATCCGGCCGTAAAGAGCCACGCGGGCTCCGTATTTCTTGGCTTCCCAGAGTTGATGGAAGGCATCGAAGGTCGTTCCGGAAGCTCCGCCCAGAATGCCCACTACGATCGAGCGATCGTATTGAACCAGCTGTTCCATGGCGGCGGGACCGTGGTAAGCGATTTTCAAGAAGATGGGTCGGCCGCTTTGGGCTACGCCGGCCAGTGTGCGGGCGATATTGTCGTTCATGAATCGCCCCAGGTTTTCCACATGTGCCTGCATGCAGTTGGGGTCGAACACTTCGAGAAAGTGGCGGAAGTCCTCCAGTTCTGCTTCGATACGAAACTCGCGGTAGGCGGCCAGAGTTTCCGAATCGTAGTCAGCGCAGTTGTTGAACGTGATCGAATAGAGCCCCAGGTCGACGCCGACGCGATTCAGATCGCCAGAGATGTTGAGCCTTCCGCAAGCAGCATGGTCGAGCAAAGCTGTGCGAAAAGGCAGCGCGGGATGCGCGCGGTAGTTGCCGCCGGCAGCCAACCAGATATCGGTGGTGTCGTTCATGCGTACTGCAGGCGTGATGGTGCTGTTTTCAAACAGCCGTTCGTTGACAGTCAGCACCTCGCTGGTGCTGACGCTCATGAGCATGATGTCGAGCAGCCCTTGCTCGACATTCTGGCGGATCAAATCGCGGTACTGTTCGAGAGTGCGATATCGGCCCGCCTTGGCTTCTTCAGGGGAGATGGTTCCCGGCGCAGCCATGCCGAAGGCCATGTCGGCATCCTTGGCGTCGGCCAGCAAGAAATCGTCGCAAGTAGGGTCAGCCAGGATGCGTTGAAGCTTCGTGTCAAGGGATTTGGCTTGCATAAGCGATTTGCCTTTGGCTGCGGGGCACCACCTAAGAATTGGAGTTTCACGCGGCTAGCTGTCGAACGCCGATAGATCCGGTCGGCCCTAGGCTTCCGGAGGCAATCCCATGAGATGCCGAAGGATGTAAGCGTCGAGCGCTTCGTAGTCGCGAGTCTCGATGTATTGCTGCTCGAGGTTTTTGTCGAGCGTGCGGACTTTTTCGACAAGGTTCAGAAACGTCTTGCGGCTGTTGGCAAGATGGGCAGTCGAATGATCCTGCTTTTGGGTGCGCATCAACTTGACATCGAGTCCAATAAACTCGCCGCGCTGGCCATAGCCCGCTTCTTCGAGGACTCGCACCTGGTTGAAGGCAGCGCGCAGATTGGCGGACCCGAAGGATTTGTCTTGATCATACTTCAGACCGTTCTGGTCGTTGAGATGAACGCTGCCAAGCTTGTCGTGCGCGAGGGCGAAGGCCATCTCGTCGGCGGGGTCGAGTCCGGCGAGTTGCGCATGGGCGGTTTCGATCAGGCCGCCAACTCGAGTGGGGTCGTTGGATTGATAGGCAAGAGCAATCGCATGGCCGATCGTGGGAACGTAGGCCTGGTCCGTGGGTTCGTTGGGTTTGGGTTCGATCCAGATATGGATTTCCTTATCGTAGTCGAGCATCTTGTTGAGGGCTTCAAGAATGCGCTGGTAAGCAAGCCGGGCATTCTTCGCCTCGCGAATGTAAGTGCCTTCGCGAGCCAACCAGAGCACGACGGCTTTGGTACCAACTTCGCGGGCAATGTCGATCGTACGCAGCGATCGGTCCATAGCATATTGCCGATCCGAGGCACAG
>JAGQOW010000132.1 GCA_020427155.1 Planctomycetales bacterium
CGTCGGATTGCTGTCCGGCAGCATTCCTCGTTCACGATCATACTCGACCTTCATTCGGAGGCGAGACACATAGGCGAACAGTACTCGCCTTCCAAAGTGAATACGAATGATGGATCCAAATTGACCGATCGGGTAGATGACGCCGCCGTATACCCGTGAAAGCTCCGCAATGTCTGTATCGAGTTCGGCGACGATATGCGTGCCATCGACTTCGATGATCGTGCCAAACGACAGATTCTCAATTGGATTCCCTGGCCATGTATCATGCTTACTCATAGTGCACCCGCAAGAATCTGGGCAAAGATCTCGAATCGCCACCATGGCAATGCTTCGGTCGTTCGAATCTCGCGCTCCGCATGGAAGAATCCTTTATTGCAGTACACCTGCACCTGGTCTCGTATTTCGGCCAGGTCTTGCCACTTTCGTAAACAATCAGCCGGTTCATCGTCGCTCGTGAAGATCATGACTGTGAGTCTCTCGTTTGACTCTCGCAATGCTCGCTCGATTTCGAGATTGATGTGCGAGTCACCAAACGCGTAACCACAAATCACGAGCAGCGTTTCGTCTGAACCAGGAGGCCTCAGCGATCGCCGCATATAGTCGATGATTTGCGCATAGGGGTCGCGCTGGGTTTCCCGATACTTTGTTGCAGCCGGCCAGATCAACACGCGCTCGTGATCGCCAGGGAGCTGCATACCGTGACGGAGTCTGCTTGGGAGTGTTTCCCCTTCTCCAAGACACCAGTCAATCGAACCATGCACCTTGAACACCCTGGCATCTGCCGTTTCTGTGTTGTAGAGGTCCGCATTCCACCATCCGGTGGCCCCGCCATGAAACCCATCGCAAACTGAGAGCTTTTCGAGCGAGAGCGCGTCTTCGATCAGCGTGTCGTAGTTGAGCGTGAAGTAATCTACGGCCGTTCCTCTCCCCGGTTTACCAGAAGAACCGATCCTGTGAATTGCATTGCAGAACACTCGGTGCCATTGAATCTCCGCATCGACATCCTGGATTACATGAGCAATCGACGACTTGATCTCAATAAGGGCTTGCTGCAACTTTTCTGCTTCATATTCTGCCGAGCCGATTTGAACCGACGATTTCGCTGCCTTCCTCCCACGTCGGCGATCTGCAATGCAAGAGAAATCAACAATCTCACTCATGAAGTCTTCGATGTTTGGCTGGTGAGCGCCATCAAAGTGCTTTTCGACATCGGCAAGCAGCCCATGCGTATTGGTGAGGCCTTGGCTTTCGAGGTGAGCAAGAACTTGTGAGGTGAGTTCCGGCATCAATGGAAGCCCAGCACACTTGCTGCAACCGGCTCCAAAGAGGAATACCTTTCGACTACGTGAGAGATGGTCACGAAGCTCGGTCAAGACTTCGGTTAGCTCAGGATTGCGCAAGCTAGCAAATTCATCGGTATGATCATCGCCCGCCGGTTGTATCGCTATAGCCGGCGATTGTTTCGCTTTGGGAGTTGCTTTCTTTTTGGCCATGTTCATCATCCTAGCAAAACCACTATGTTAGCGCACGCTCATCTTCCCCACTCACTCATTTGTCCTTTGCGTTTTCCTTCAGCCATTTGATCGCCGTTCGGTGTTTCTTCCACGCCGCGCCGATCGAGTCGTAGCACATGTACGCCTCACTGGGTTCGCCGGGGCTGTAGTAGCCGGGGAGTTGTTTGGGCAGGCGTTTGCGGCCGGTGAGTAGTTGCTCGACGTGGGGGTTAATCTTGCGGGCAGCGGTAAGGGTCTTTTTGGCCGCTGGCTGGTTGTCCTGCAGCAACTCCCATAGCAGCCGTGCCCAGGCGAAGACTGCGCTATGTTCTTCATCGTATTGCTTGAAGACTTGCTCGGCGGCGTCCAGGTCGCCTAGCTCCAGGCACGCGCCCAGCAGCGGGTAGCGAAGGCCTTGGTTGTCGTTGGGATTGAGCTGCAGCAGTCGCTGCCAGTGCTCGATGGCCTGGGCGACGTCGCCCGAGGAGTAGAGCACGCCGGCCAGCTCGGCGTGAGCACGCATGTAGGGTCGCGTCTCCAGCAGTCCCCAGAAGTATCCCTCGTTCTCGCGGAAGTACTTCTCACCGAGCACGTGCTGTGCCCGGTCGACGGTGCGGCTAAGGTTCTCGATCAGGTCTTCTTCGGTCTCACTGCCCAGTTGCGAGAGGATGTGCATCGCGTCGATGCAGTTGCGGTCGAGTTCGGCAGCCTTGGCAGCGAAGTTGGCGGCACGCTCATAGTCGCCATCGGCCATGGCGTCCATCGCCTCGTAGGCCAGCTCCTGCGCGTTATTTGCCCCGCCGAACATGCCGGCCATGACCGACTCGGAAAAGTGCGGTCCTGGCTTGGGCGAATCCTGCTTGGGTTTCGCGGTCTTACGGGGCTTCTGCTCTTTACTGGTTCGTTTGGCCATAGGTCGTCACTCTTTCTCGGAGCCGGTCGACGTGACCCCCCGGACCGTGCCTTCATTGATCGTGATCCGCCCGGCGTGGGCATAGACGCATAGGTTCACGGCTGACTTTTTGCCGGCTTTGGTTGAGCGGTCGTAGCTGTTGAGCTTCGCCAGCGCCTGCCCCAAGCCGAGATGCAGCCGCATGGCTTCCTCGAAGCTGATGTGCAGGTTCAGCGCTTTCGGCATCGCCTCGGGGACGGCCGGGCTGGTATGGTCGATGCGAACACTGCCGAATGATTTCTTCGTCTTGATCTCTTTCGCCATAAGTTGATTTCCTTTGTGCACTTCCAGAATAATTCTAATAGACGTCGAACAGCTGCACTTCGCTTGGATCGATGACTGGAGGAAGCTTCTTCTTCTTTGCTTCTTTGATTAGCTTCTTCGCATCGACTGCATTCGCGAGTGTTGGGGAGCTGATCCAGGCATTGTTCCAGATTGGCTCCGCGTCACCATCGGCGAGCTTGCAGAGCGGCTCCGTGTAAGCCTGCCCTGTTCCGCTATGCAGAGTTGCGCGTTGCAGCCAAATCTCCAAGTACCCAGTGTTCGGTACACTCTCGAACTTTCTGAGCACGCGATCAACGACCGATTTCTTCTCCTGTGTTGACCCTAGCAGGCTAAGTAGTTTGCTGAGAATCGCCATCGTTGATGGCTGCGTCTTGGGGCTGTGGAAGGCGATGTCAGCTACAATGCTTATGAGGGCTTGCAGGCAGTAGGGCGCATCAGTCAGCGCGTTGATACGATTGAGATAACCAGCCAGCGCCGTTTGGAGACTTCCCGAATTGGGGAACCGCATGCCGTGATTGCGGATCAGTAGGAGGTGCTTCTCAAGGTTTGCGTCGCTCTTAATCGACGCATTCCAAGTCTGCTTGTCTTCCTTGATCGATCCACCAATAACATCGGTGTCGATCTTGGTCTTCTGAGTGTTTAGCTTGAAGCCGAGATCGACGAGTGATTCGGCGATGCACTTGAGAATAGCCTCTCCATCGACGACACTCTGAGCGAAAATACGATAGTCGTCGCGATACCGTAGTATCTGAAAGTCCACGATGCCTGCCTGCTGGATAGCTTTGTCAATCAGCAGGTCTGCGTAACCCAAGACCATTTCAGCGATGAAGTCCATCAGTACCGAGCCCTGCGGAATGCCGTTGGTCTGACCTCGTCGCATGTCTTGAATACGATTGTCGACAATGTTCCCCAGGAGGCTGAGATCTCGCCGCTTCTGCTTTGCAATTGGCTTGGTATGCACGGCCCAGGCAATTGAATGGGTGTACATTGCGCCATAGCAATCGCTGATATCAGCGTGGATGAGCACGTTGTAGTCGAGGGAAAGCTCGATCGAACGTTGCTCTATCGCCTGCCACCATTTGAGAATCTGTTCCGCCTTGTCCCGCTTTTTCGAGCGTGACTGGACCGGCAGGCTCATGCACGCAATGCGAGAGGGTTTCGCAAACTTGGCGAATCGCTTCTTGATCGTGTCCCAGTTTGATGGCTCGGTGATCTGGTGCACCAAATCGACATAGAGCACCGGATGGCACAATTCGATTGGACGCCAAGCAAATCGCCCGTCCTTGTTGCTGAGAATGGTGTGATTGGCGTCGTCTACATCGCGCACGTCGCGTCGTTCGGCTTTCGAGCAAGTCCAGCCGGCGACCTCTTTAGAGACCGCTTGCAGCAGGCTGTCGAAGCCAAAGTAAGCCGGCAGGTCAAAGTTGCAGTAGCTGTCGTGCTTGAGGAAAAACGCGCGGGCTTCCGATGCCGTCAGGTCGAGGACCGACCGACTCGACGGCTTGGAAGCCTTCGTCGCTTTCTTCTTTTTGACCTTCTTCGTCGCCACTACATCACTCCTTCGCCACCCCCGTATTTAGCTCACCCGACAACAGTCGTGGCAGAAGCCTATCCCTGGTAGACGCTAGCTGTTGAGTCTCGGTTCGCAACGATGCACGCATTTCCAGAACGTCAGCGACGGTTTTGGTAAAGGCGTCAACAACACTCTGTGGCGGAAGCACGGCAGGCATGGCGAGTAGTGCGTCTGGGCGTATTCGCTGATGGCTGCCGGAGGTGCCAGTCACCATGGTCGCATACACGCCAAAGAACGCGGAGGACGATACATGAGCGAAAAGAAAAGGCTGTGATACGCTGTCCTTCGGGCGCAATACAAGGAATTCGGTCGAGCATATCGACCTTCGGCAAGCGGAGATGTTCGGCAGCCAGACTCGCGGTATGCGGGGGTTCAATTTCGTGAGAAGTACGCAGTCTTCCGACACCAGGAATTTGTTGCTCTTGATCGAGTCGCCCAAATCACGAGCGGGTTGTTGGCCTTCGTCATAGGCTGGGATGCTGTAGTGGTCGAATTCTTCGGTTGGGAACTCCGCTGGTTTCACGCTCGTTTTGTCGAGCGCAGCTAAATCATCCACTGCCCCCACTCGCCACCCCTTCGGAATCGGCCCCAGTTCCAAGTCCTCAAACTCATCCGGGAAGGCCTCGGCGATGGCGGGGACGAGGCTCGGCAGGGCCTCGCGGCTGACTCGGACGTTGTCCCACTTGGGGTGTTCACGGCGGACGGCGGCTTTTGCGTGCACCGGGTCGAAATCGACGAACCAGCTGCGGAACAGCCGCCGCACCATTGCCTCCAGCGTCTCATTCATCCGTCGGTTTAACTCGATCTTGTCGTCGAGCGAGCCGAGGATGTCGGCGATGCGCCGTTGTACCTTGAGAGGAGGCAGTTCCAGGGGGAATTGTCGCAGGATGCCTTCATTGAGGTTCGGCATCACCGCGCCAACTGCATGCTGTTTCAGCCATGCAATCGACTCGATCGATGCCAAGTGAAACGACAAGTAGATCGGGTCGATATCGTCGTCGAGTATTCGCAGCAGTATCGCACCAGTACCGCATATCCAGCCCTGATGTTGCGGCTCGACAATCGCGGAATACCCAGTCGCTTGGACTCCACGCCGTGCAAACAGAATATCTCCGCTTTTGAGGCGATGCCGTGCCAATTCATCTGCTTTCTTAGGACCAATCTGTGGTACGCCACCTGTCCGGAGCCGTCGATGGCCAATCGCCTCGGTTGGTACAACAGGAACGCCAGATGAGCAGTAGTCGTGCTTATGAAGCTGCGATCCAAACGGGCCCGTTTGAATGATCATCTTGCCCTCTTCGACAAGCGCACCAAGAGTGAGGCTCTTTCCAATTCCGGTCATGATTCTTCCCCGGAACGTGGCGGCTTGCGTTTCTTCCGTTTAGGCGGCTTCTTCTTATCCTCCTTCGGCTTCTTGTCGGCCGCCTTTTTCTTTGTTGGCTTCTTCGGGGCTTTCTTCGCTTCCTGCTCAATCTGCTTCAGCTCATCGAGCGTCTTGTCGAAATCCTCATCGACTGGCTGCGGCAACGCCGCCAGCTGCGCACGGTACGTTTCGTACTGAGCCTCTGCCTTTCCTTTGGCGGCTTCGTGCGAGATGCGGCCGGCGTCTTTGAGGATGCTGCGGTCGGAGAGCTTGAGAAAGTCGTCGAGTTTGCTGATCCAGTCGGCCATGTGCATCGCCTGGCGGTTCATTGCTTGCAGCTCGGCGAACTCCAAGTAGGCGGTGACGATGCGATTGAGCGCGTCGATCTCGTCGGCCGACAGGTAGTTCTTGGCGATGCTGACGTCAGTCTTACGAGGCTTGTCGCCCGACCACGACGTTAGACCCATGTTGGGCTGCTTGGCGTCGGCCCGCTTATGCACGATCTCGGCGGCGGTGTGGCCGTGCGCTGCCCAGTGCATCTTGTTCTGCACCGTCTTGAAAAACAGCAGCGACGTTTCAGCCTTGGGGTCGTAGTCGATGCTGGTGGCGTAGATGTCGAGCACCTTGCGCCAGAAAACGCGCTCGGATGAACGGATGTCGCGAATGCGGGCGAGCAGCTCTTCGAAGTAGTCGCCCCCGCCGGCCTGCTTGAGGCGGCGGTCGTCCATCGCAAATCCTTTGACCAGATACTCGCGGAGCCGGGCCGTGGCCCAGATGCGGAACTGCGTGCCTCGGTGGGAGCGGACGCGGTAGCCGACGGCGATGATGGCGTCGAGGCTGTAGTGGTCGATCTGCCGGGAGACCTGCCGCTGGCCCTCGGCGCGAACTATTAAGTATTTCTTAATAGTTGCCTCAGGCTGCAGCTCGCCCTCCTCGTAAATCGCCTTGAGGTGCTGGTTTACGTTGGGAACGGACGTCTGGAACAACTCGGCCATGTCCCGCTGAGTGAGCCAGACGGTTTCCTCGGCCACCCGAACGTCGATGCGGGTCTGGCCATCCTCCGTCTGGTAGAGTAGGAATTCGCCAGCGTCATCAGGCAGCGGTGCGGGCAGGTTCTTGGCCATCAGCGCTTCTCCGGGGAAAAGCCAAGGCTGGCCAGGTTCTTCGTGATCCGCTTTTCGAGCTTCCGCGATTCGGCGAACTGATCGGCAAGCGTGTTGGTCAGCCGCTGCATGGCTTCGTCGAACGGTTCGTCGTCTTCCTCGGCGGCCTCAGCGCCGACGTAGCGGCCGGGGGTGAGCACATGGCCGTGGCTAGCGATGTCGTCGGTCGAGGCGCTCTTGCAGAACCCGGCGACGTCTTCGTAGTCGCCCGCGTCCTTCTCGCCACGCCAGGCGTGGTACGCCTGGGCGATGCGGGTGATTTCCTCATTGGATAGTTCACGGTGCGTGCGGTCGACAAGTTGCCCCAGCTTGCGGGCGTCGATGAAGAGCGTCTCTTTGCGACGGTCGCGGAACTTGCCGTTCTTCTTGCTGCGGGCCAGGAACCACAAGCAAACGGGGATTGGTGTGGTGTAGAAGAGCTGGCCCGGCAGCGCGATCATACAGTCGACAAGATCCTTGTCGATCAGCGCTTTGCGGATGTCACCTTCGCCAGACTGATTCGAACTCATCGAGCCGTTAGCGAGTACGAAGCCGGCGATGCCGCTGGGGGCGAGGTGATGCACCATGTGTTGTACCCAGGCGTAGTTTGCGTTGCCTGTGGGAGGCGTGCCGTACTTCCAACGACTATCTTCCCGCAATCGATCCCCTCCCCAATCACTGATGTTGAAGGGTGGATTAGCGAGGATGAAGTCGGCCTTAAGATCTTGGTGCAGATCCTTGTGAAACGAATCGGCGTTCTGCGCGCCGATGTTGCCGTCGATGCCTCGGATGGCGAGGTTCATCTTGCACAGCCGCCATGTGGTGTTGTTGCTCTCTTGGCCGTAGATCGAGAGGTCGCCAACACGTCCGCCGTGAGCGAGTACGAACTTCTCGCTCTGCACGAACATGCCCCCTGAACCACAGCAGGGGTCATAGATACGTCCCTTGTAGGGCTCGATCATCTCGACGAGGAGCTTTACAACCGACTGCGGTGTGTAGAACTCGCCGCCGCCTTTGCCTTCGGCGTTGGCAAATTTTCCTAGAAAATATTCGTAGACACGCCCCAACACGTCCTGGCTACGGCTCTCGGCGTCGCCCAGTCCGATGGTGCCGATGAGGTCAATCAACTCGCCCAGGCGCTGCTTGTCCAGCGATGCTCTACCATAGTCCTTTGGAAGAACACCTTTGAGACTTGGGTTGTCTCGCTCAATGGCGACAAGCGCATCGTCGATCAATTTGCCGATCGTTGGTTGCTTGGCCTGGCTTTGTAGCGCGGGCCAACGGGCTTCCTTGGGTACCCAGAACACGTTCTCGGCAACGTACTCGTCGCGGTACTCGGGGTCGGCAAGCTCATCGTCAGAAAGACGATCGTAGAGTTCTTGGAAGGCGTCCGAGATGTACTTCAAGAAGACGAGACCGAGCACGACGTGCTTGTACTCGGCGGCGTCCATGTGACCCCGGAGCTTGTCTGCGGCCGACCACAGCTTTTCTTCGAATCCAAGATTCGCGCCATTAGTCTTTTTCGTCGAACGTCGTTTGCCCATCCGGTCCTCTTGACCACGATTTCCCATCAACTGATTTGCGGTAAGTGATACGTAGCCAATAGTTTAGCGATTTCTGCACCAACCCGCTAGCATGGAGGTTTTGCAGGGCCACGCGGCGAGAGCACGCAGCAAACTCTGGGCCGCCATCATCTTTGACAGGGCGTCTTGACCGTCCTAGCATCGCCGCACTGATGGAACATGAAGCCATTCCGAAAGCCGGCGACGAATACGACATCGGCACCTACCGCGTCCAGCAGTACGAACTGCACGTGACGACGTACGAAGTTGAAGCCCGCAGTATCGCCTGGGCGATCCGCCGAGTGCTTGATGGCGATGGCAATCTCGTCGAGCCGTCGCCCGAACTGTGCGGCGTCCTCAATGATCGCGGGATGCGCGTGGAAGAAGGCAGCGAACTGGCCAACGCACTTCGGGAACTTGACGTGCCTGTAGAGAATTCGTGCGTACTCTCTATCCGATCGGTTGAACGGCAGCCATAAATCAGCACCGTTTTCAGTTGGCCACACAGCTGCGGCTACACCTTCGGTTGACGAGCTTCAAGCACACGCAGCGCCCGGGCAATCGCCTCCCGTGTCTCCTGTTCCATGTCGTCCATGTTCAGCTCAGTGCAGCTGAGCAGATCCTCAACGGCATCGGCAAGCTCCTCTTCGAGATGCGACTCTTTGATCTCAGGCATGCATCAATCATGCCTTCTTGGCAGACCGGCGGCAACCAGCTCACCCTTGCTCGTCTGGCGACTCGGTGGCACGCTGCACACGACAGGCATGATGTCACTCGAACAGATCGTGGCCCTGAACGCGAAGATCGCGGCAGAAGCGAGGCAGGCTGGCACTGAGCCGTACGTTCCACGGTGTGCCGATGAGGTTGATGACTATCCCCCATTCCCCTTCCCCAACCTCGGCCAAGTTCCAACCGGCTACGAAGTCACAGACAGGTTCTTCGTAGACAAAACCGGCCTCGGCCGCAGTTCGGAACCCGCCCTCACAATCGAGCAATTTCGGACACTGCTCTACGATCACATCACCGATCACCCGGATCATGCCTTCGCCATTGTCGAAGAGGGCCCGTTTCAGGTCGTTGTCGGAGCCCTGCGTCGCGTGCGCGAGGACGTGGAGCACATCCTTGGCGATGGCTCACATCCTGACGTGTGACGGCCTCAGCGCTTCAATTCACGGGGATCAACGATCTCGCCGAGCAAGCGCCGCACTTGTACCCAGTCCTGCTGCCGCCACTTCTGTAGCTCACCACGTACGGTGGCGTCGCTATTGAAGCAATAGACCCATCCGACCTGCTTCGGATCGTCATTCGGGCGATCAACGTACATCGGCACACGCTTGCACGTGCCGTAGATATCCCGCAGCTGATCGCGTACGTCCGCGATGGAGTCGGCAATCAGCCGCTGCTCATCGAAGATGCGGTACTCGGCGTCAGGACGGTACGACTTCGCGGTACTCGTGATGCTGATTTCGTATCGCTGCGACGCTGCATTCGCATGTTCCATAGAAAAGTGGGAAGAGATCAGAAGGAGACCGTCAGTAGTTTGAGGGCAATAGCGCCGTGATTGCGCCGCCCTCACCGTCCTCGATGTACCAGAGGTTCTCGGGTTTGCCGATCGACTCGCCGTCGAAGACCTGCAGGTAGTCGAGTCCTTGTTTATCGATCGCCTTTCGCTGCAAGACTGCTAAGCACGCCAGAATGATCTCGTGCTTATAGGCCTCTATGGCATCGGGTGTTGCCAGAAACGGCTTCTCGGCCGAGGGTTGAAACATGTTGGCAGAGTCGGGGTGGTCGTACGGTATCTCCTGTTCCTTGAGTGGCGGAATTTGATTCTCTAACTGCGACATGGTTAGAAAAGGGAAGCGAGTAAGAACGGACCCATGCTGCCCGTGGGTAATGCGTGGACGCAAGGTGGAGACGTCGCAGACGTACAACCTTGCGGACAATGCGACCACGGGCACACTCGGGGCCGTTTGCTCGCTACGTCCTTTCTTAACAATGTCGCTACGCTACGAGTGGTAATGTGAACCTTGTGCCTCTTGGCTACTATCTTTCTGTTGCGCCGGCCTGCGAACTGTGCTAGACTGGTATGATTCTTTCCCATTTCTTTTATGAAGTATCACCCTCGCTTCACGCCGGCCGTGCTTCTCTTGGCTGGTTTGATTGGCTCTGCATTGTTGATTACGTTTGTTCCGGTCGAAGCACAGTCTCCACTGGATCTAATCTACGAACTGCCGATGGTCAATTTGCATAGCAGCGCCGCTAATGCTGTCGGCGGTTATGATAACATTCCCCTGACGATCGACGTCAACGGCGATGGTCTTCCCGATCTGGTGATGTCGGCCCGCCATCCGTGGAATAACACGTGGGAGCAGTTTGTCTATCTCAATAATGGCAACGGATGGGACAAGGTGTACGAATGCAACCGGGCTGATGCGACCAGCCCCTGGACCGGTGATTGCGACTGGCGCAACTAACCGCCACCCAGCAGATTCCTTCCCTTCCCCAGAATGCAACGCTACGTCGCCCGACTCCTTCTCTTCACTTTTCTTGCTGCGATTTGCTTGCCTCAACACGTGGCGGCGGATACGTCGAACGCACAAGAAACCGAGCAGCCAGAAGAGTCGACCACTCAGCCGGCAGAGGTGCCCGTCGATCAATCGACGCCCGTCGAAGGCGAAGTTGCTGCGGCTACCGCTGCCGCCGGCGAAGCAGAGCCCGAGGACCCGGCCTACGGCATCCATTCCCTGTTACCACAGTTGGCCAGCCCGAACGACCCAACACTGTCGGCAAAACTCGCCGAGCAGTCATTAGTCAATCTGTTTCAAGGGGCGGCGGAATTCAGCTTTCCGCTGACACTGCCGCCGGGGATCAACGGCCATACGCCACAGCTGGCGTTGCGCTACTCCTCACACCAAACGCGACAAAACGGAAGTGTTGGATTCGGTTGGGATCTAGAGCTGGGAGCGATTCGCCGCGTGCTGCACGGTCCGGCAACTACGCTCTACGACGGTTCCAACTACTTGCTATCGCTGCCGGACTTGCAAGGGGAGCTGACGCACATCGCAACCACCGGCGGTATTGAATCATACGCCCTGCGGCGGGAGCGAGAGTTCGCCCGCATCGAACACGACACGGCGACCGACAGTTGGACCGTCACGCGCAAGGACGGCCGCCGCTACGAACTGGGAACCTCGGCCGACAGCCGTACCCAAAGCGACG
>JAGQOW010000133.1 GCA_020427155.1 Planctomycetales bacterium
TGCGGGTGGTAGACATAGTGCGCAAGCGGGCCGGTCCCCCGGCTGACTTCGATCTCCAGCACCTGCCACTGGGTGTTGTAATAGAAGTGTTGCTTCGTGCCGTCTCCTCGCGTTTCGTCCCGCTCGATCCGGCGATTCAGCCCGTCGTACTCGTTCTTCTGGACGGCGACGAAGCCGTCTTTCACCTGCACTACCCGGTTCCAGGCGTCGTACACCAGCTTGTAGTCGTCGCTCGGATCGCGGGGCTGATACCTGATTTTTGAGTCTATCGTGGTTTCCGGGACCAAAACTTCCCGCCCGTCCAGGCTTTCGGTGAAACCGAAGGATGTCCAGGAAAAGCAGCAAATGCGCCTTGAAACGGCTCAGCGGGACACGACTTACAGTGCCTCGACGGGCCGCATCGAACTCGAGAGAATAGCCGTGAGCCGCAACCTGTCGACAGGCACCGGATCGCCCGTGTCACTCCTCAAGGCATTGTGAACAACATCGATAATAGGTACATTCCGGGGTCTGTGGTAAAAGCTGGCCAGCGTAGCTTCAATCGGCAGAGCACCGCATTCGTAATGCGGGGGTTGTGGGTTCGACTCCCACCGCTGGCTCTTTCGTGCAGGCCAGTTCCTCCCTTTTCCATCGTTTTCAGCTGGTAGGATGGCGAGGCCCGGTGACCTGGTAGGCTAAGTCTGTTTTCCCGGTAGGAGTAGTCAGATTATGTCGCAAGTTGAGGCAGTCGACCTGAGACAAATAGTTGTTTCCAACAGTACGTTTGGCCCCAATGAGATTAGTAGGATCGTTGGAGCTATCTCGGAAGACTATAATAATTTCCGTTCCTTGCGAGATGCGGTTGGAGAACTGCAGCAGCAGGAGGGCCGCACGCCGGCTGCCTCGGCTCGCTTGGGTGTTTGCCAATACCTACTAGGGCGCTACTCCGAAGCGGTAGCTACTTTGACTAGTGCCGATGGCGGAGCACTCACCAACTTCTATCTGGGAAAAGCGCACCTCGCCCTCGACAAATATGCCGAAGCTCTTACAGCCTATGAGTCGGCCGAAAAGGCGGGGTACAACCGTGATGATGTGGCGCTGGCCAAAGCTGAAGCGAAACGCTATTTGGGCGATCCCCAATCGTCTTTGGCTATCCTCGACGCCCTCTCTGGTGCGGTAGAGCAAACGGCTGAGTACCTTTACCAGCGATCAGCCACGGTTTCGGCCCTGGGCGGCAATTCTGCGGAAGTGATCGCCTTGCTCGAACGTGCGGTTGAATCTGATGACCGTCATGCTGGCGCGCTCTTTGGGCTGGCGTTAGAGAATGACCGTCACGGCAACGATGAGTACGCTCGCCAGCTTTACGAACGGGCTGCAGCACAGTTTCCTGCCCATGTCGGAACCTTGCTCAATCTAGGTCTGCTCTACGAAGACATGGAACACTTTGACCGGTCGAAGCAGTGTTACCAGCGTATTCTCGATGTCTACCCTAACCATCCTCGCGCCCGGCTGTTTTTCAAAGATGCAGACGCTTCGCGCGATATGTACTACGACGAAGAAGCCCGTCGTCGTCAGGACCGGCTGGACCAAATGCTAAGTGTGCCAGTTACCGACTTCGAACTCTCGGTGCGCAGCCGCAATTGCCTGCAGAAAATGGGCATCATGACACTGGGAGATCTGACCAATACTACCGAGCAGGACTTACTAGCCAGCAAGAACTTTGGAGAAACCTCACTGGTAGAAATCCGTGAAATGCTCAGCCAAAAAGGGCTTGAACTGGGGCAGTTTGCGTCAAAATGGCGCGAAGAGGAAACTTCTTACGATACTTCCTCGCTCAGCGAAGACGAGCGGGCCCTGCTCGAACGTCCAATCTCCGACCTTAATCTCTCGGTACGAGCCCGTAAGTGTATGGTGCGCCTTGGTTTATCAACCATCGGTGAGTTGCTTCGCTGCACCGGCGACGATCTCTTGGAGTGCAAGAACTTCGGCGTCACCAGCCTAATCGAAGTTCGCGAAAAGCTTACCGAGGCAAACCTCAAGTTGCGGGGCGACTGAGGCTTTGGTGGGCGGAAGCGACGAGAAGCAGGACAAAAGAGGAAACCGCGGCGCGGAAAGCCTCTCAGACGAGGCCTCCGCTCGCCGGTTTCCGCTTTCCCCTTTCCGCTTCGACGTATTGCATTGCGATTCCGGGACTGCCGCGAGGCGTTCGACTTTGCACACTCCTCACGGTGCGGTCGAAATGCCTGCTTTCATGCCTGTCGGCACGCAGGGGACCGTCAAAGGGGTCGATATTGGACGCGTAGGCGAGACAGGCGCCCAGATGGTGCTTTCCAACACGTACCATCTGACCCTCCGCCCTGGGGAAGCAATTGTTGAGGCCTTGGGTGGTCTGCATAGCTTCATGGGGTGGTCGGGGCCAATCCTCACCGACAGTGGTGGATTTCAGGTTTTCAGCCTCGCTGAGCGCGCCAAGGTTGACGAACGTGGAGTTACGTTCCGCTCTCACATCGACGGAGCGTCGATCGCACTGACGCCTGAGAAATCGATCGCCATTCAAGAGGCACTGGGAAGCGATTTGGCGATGGCTTTCGACCACGTTATCGGGCTGCCCAATTCCTACAAGGCGGTAGCCGAGGCCACATGGCGCAGTGTCCGCTGGGCAGAACGCTGCCTCAAGGCTGCGTCGCGAAATGATCAAATGTTGTTGGCTATCGTTCAAGGGGGGCTCGATGCGGAGCTGCGTCGACGGTGTGCGCAGGAGTTGGTGGCGATGGATTTTCCCGGCTATGCCGTCGGAGGGCTGAGTGTGGGTGAAGAGCCGGAAGATATGTATCGTACGATCGAGGCTACCGTACCTGAGCTTCCCGGCGACAAACCTCGGTATCTAATGGGAGTTGGGCGACCCGAGGATCTGCTGGAGTCGATTGCTCGCGGAATTGATATGTTCGATTGCGTTATACCCACTCGAAATGGCAGAAATGCGCTCGTTTACACCGACAATGGACCACTGAGGCTTCGCAACGCTTCTCATGAACTCGATAGTCGGCCTGTGGAAGACAACTGCCCTTGCCCTGCTTGCCGACATAGCCGTGGTTACCTCCGGCATCTCTTTCAGGCCAAGGAGATGCTTGGCCCGGTTCTCGCCTCGATACACAACCTGACCTACTACCAGCGATTGATGGCCGAGGCTCGCGAGGCCATCGTTCAGGATCGATTTGCCTCGTTTCGAGAGGAGAAGCTTGCCGGCTGGAAAACCTGCTGAAACGCCTCTCAACTCCGCTCCCTGCCCGCCCTTGTCCCTTATGGCGCTTCGATTTATGATGTTTCGATCCTACGCCGAGGACGCACCTTGGCTGGGCAGTGGAAATGGCACACTTTGGGCCCGGCATCGTCTGTGCGTGTCGGGCCGTTTCTGTTCGTGGCAACGGGGGGGCGACCGGCAATCGGATTCAGCCACCCCACTGAAGACCCTTTCAGACGCGAAGCACTTAGACGGTAAGCAAAAGTGATCAATTTGGCACAAAGCCTATTGTTGTTAGCCCAAGAAGAACCGGCTGCTCCTCCGGGTTTAGGAGGCAGTATGCTGGTGCCCATGGCGATCATCATGGTGCTGTTTTATTTCATGATTCTCAGGCCACAGAAGAACAAGGACCAGTCCTTCCGGGCAATGATCGAGAACCTCAAGGAGAAAGACCGCATCGTGACAGTCGGGGGTATCCACGGCGTGGTGACCAACGTCCAGCGAGACCGAGACGAGGTGACGATTCGCGTCGATGAGTCAACGGGCACAAAAATCCGTATCGGCACCTCTGCCGTCGCCCGCGTGGTGACCGACGATGAAACCAATACCAAGTAACGCTGTTCTATTGAGCGTTGCAAAACCTTCGAGCGACATAGAAGTTGCAAAAATGAATACTAACCCAAGCAAACAGCCAACCACAAACTCATTGACGGGTGACACAACAATGGCGTGTACTCTTTTCCCTGGAACGCTCGAGATCACCAAGTTCTGGCTTTCGCGTTGGATGATTGCCACAGCGTTTGTGGTTGCAACGGCCTATGCAGTCGCTGCAAATGGGCTGGCGTACGCCCAGCCGGCTGACACTCCAGCTGCAGAAACAGTTTCCCCTCCTGCGGCAGGTACTGAAGCCTCGGATGCGTCTGCTGTTGGCGATAGCGCAATGGCCGATGCGGTAGTCGAGGATTCGGCACTGCCAGGTGTACTCATGCTGGCAATCGTGATCGCCCTTTTTGTCGTGCCAATGTTTATTGGCAATCGCATGTCCAAAGCTTTGAAGATGCCCGATCATGGATGGAAGATTGCTCTCGCCGTAGGCACTCTCGCCGCCGCTGCAGTAGTAGTTTATCAGGGCGAAATCAAGTTTGGTCCCGACCTCAGTGGCGGTATTACGCTGATTTATGAATTGCAGGACACCTCGGCGGCCGTGGAAGGTGAAGACAATCTGCCCGACGGTTCCGATCGTTCGACCTCAGGCCAACGCCAGCTAGTCAATCAATTGATTGGAGCATTAAGCGAACGCGTTGATCCCAGCGGCACCAAGGAAGTGACGATTCGGGAATACGGGCTAGGCCAGATCGAGTTCATCATTCCCATGGCTAGCACACAGGAACTTGAGTATATCGAGCGCCGTATTTATACCGCCGGCTCGCTCGAATTCCGTATTACTGCTTCGCCTGTTTTCAAGTCGGATCGCGAGATTATCGAATTGGCCAAGAAACTCCCGCCTGGGGAAAGAGAAGTCCGCATCGGCGATCAGAAAGTGGCTGAATGGATGGAATACAAGCTCGAAGAATTCGGGCCGGTAGAAGAAGAAGTAGGTTTTCTTGTCAAACGCATGGCTGGCAAGACTCCACAGGCGTTGATTCTTACCAACGACGGGTACAACGTAACGGGCGAACATCTGAAGCGGTCATCGGCTAGTTTCGACGAACAGGGCCGGCCCCAGGTCAACTTTACGTTCGACCAGATGGGAGCTTTCCGCTTTGGCCAACTTTCTGGCAACCATACCCCCAACAGTTCCGGCCAGACTTACCATCTGGGAATCATTCTCGACAAGAAACTGCTTTCGGCCCCTTCGATTCAGAGCAAGATTACCTCTCAGGGACGAATCACCGGTTCCATGGGTAAGGAAGAAGTTGATTTCATTGTAGGCATTCTCAATGCCGGCAGCCTGCCGGCCACTCTCAACAAAGAGCCCATCAGTCGTGAACAGATTAGTCCCACCCTCGGCGCCGAAACGGTGAGGATGGGTCGCAAAGCGATTATCTATTCTTTGGTAGCCGTAATGGTATTCATGCTCTTGTACTACCATTTTGCTGGCGTTGTCGCTTGTGTGGCTCTCGCTGCCAACTTGTTGCTCATCCTGGGTTTCATGGTGCTCTTCAAGGCAGCCTTTACACTGCCGGGTCTGGCGGGACTAGTGTTGACTATCGGCATGTCCGTCGATGCCAACGTCCTGATCTTTGAGCGAATTCGTGAAGAACTTAGCCGTGGGGCCGCACTGCGTATGGCCATCCGCAACGGTTTCGGCCGTGCCACGCAGACGATCATCGACGCAAACGTCACTACGCTGATCACGGCTATCGTGATCTACAAGATCGCTCCCGACAATGTCAAAGGCTTTGGCGTTACTCTGATCATCGGCATCGTGATGAGCATGTACACGGCAATTTTCTTGTCGCGCATTGTTTTCGATATTGCCGAGAAGACTCGCTCGCTCAAGCAACTCAGCATGGCTCAGCTTATTGGCCAGACGAGCTTCGATTTTCTGGGTAAGAAAGTTCTCTGTGGGGCCGTCTCGCTGGTGTTGATTGCCGTCGGGCTCGCGGCGGTTTTCGATCGGGGAACTGACCTACTCAACATCGATTTCACCGGCGGCAGTTCCGTGACGATGGTCTTCAAAGACGATCAGTCGATGCCGTACGCTGAAGTAAAACAGCTGCTCGATAACACCGAGTTGGCCGACAAAAACCTTTCATTGGTTGAAGTCGGAGAAACACAGACCCGTTACACCGTCAGTTGTGTTGAGCAGGACGTCGAAGCAGTGCAGGAGATCTTGCACAAGACGTTCGGCGACCAATTGAAAACTTATCAAATCGAACTTGAAGACGTCGCTTCGGTCGAGAGTCAGGCCCGCAGTCCCCTTCCACAACGACTGCCTCAGGTGACTCTTGCCAGTTTCCAGGAAGAAGCAGGCACGGAGGAGGCAGGAGCTCAAGATGCTCCGCAGGATGAAGCAGAGGAGGCTGAAACTCCTGCACCAAACGAGGCCCTAGAATCCTCCCTTGAGCCTGACGAGCAACCTGAAGCCGCTTCGGCAGCCGAAGCAACCGAAAAAGCCGCCGCCGCGCCCGAAACCGTCGATCCGTATGCCGGAGGTACCAAGGCTCAGCTCAATTTCAATCTGGGTGAGGACATGGAAGGTGATTCGGGTATCGGTTACGAATCGGCCAGGCAGTTGGTCCAAGATGCCCTGGAAGCTACGGGCCATAGCGGCACAGCACTTGAGGTCAGCAATCCCGAGTACCAGCCTGGAAGCGCGCGGCGCTTTGCTCGCTGGGATGTGAAACTTGCCTTACCTGCCGAAGAGGCCCAAGAGGTCTTCGATAGCCTTAAGTCGACCGCCAGCGACCAACCGCTCTTCCCCCTGGCCAATAAGATCGGCGGACGAATTGCTGGAGACATGAAGACTAAGGCTATTGCAGCTATTGTCATTAGCCTTGTCGGAATTGTGGCTTACATTTGGTTCCGCTTTCAGCGAGTCGTCTATGGCCTGGCAGCGGTTGTGGCCTTGATACACGATGTGTTGGTGACACTTGGCATGATCGCCCTGAGCGCATTCGTCGTCAGCAGCATTCCTGGAATTGCCGAGGCTCTGTTGATCGAGAAGTTCCAGATCAGTTTGCCGATCGTAGCGGCGTTCTTAACGATCATCGGCTATTCACTCAACGATACGATTGTTGTGTTCGATCGTATTCGCGAGGTCAAAGGAAAAAGTCCAAATTTAACCAGTGAGATCGTCAATAACAGTATCAACCAGACTCTGAGCCGTACGATGCTCACTTCGGCGACAACCTTGCTTTCAGTTATTCTGCTCTATGTACTGGGAGGTGATGGCATTCATGGTTTCGCCTTTTCGTTAGTGGTTGGCGTAATCGTTGGTACCTACAGCTCGATTTTCATCGCCTCGCCGGCTCTTCTCTGGATGAGCCGCCAATCGCAGGTCGGTTCAACTAACCCGAACTCGCGCGCTGCGTGAGTCTCTGAACTCGTGGAGAGGAAATTCGCAAACTCAACCCACATTCCAAAACCTTTACTTGGGCCCAGGGAACTCAATCCCTGGGCCTTTTTGCATGGGCGCAGCAGCTGCTCAGCAGACCTGGATCTGCCAGTAGAGCTTGCGCGATCAGAATTATTCACCAAACTGAAGGGGCAAGCCTCGCTCTGGGACGAAGCGACTCAATCTGGATCCTCCGGCCGTCCGAAGCAGATAGATAATGGACAATGGAGAATAATCGCTGTGAGTCGAGCAAGAAAGATATTGGCTGCGGGACTGATTCTGTCAGTCGGTTTGGTTCTAGCCTGGCCGTTTCGCAAAACGGGCTTCACCGATCGATCGTCCAATCTACAAAGCACACGTACCCCTGCCACGCTGGATTCCATGGCAGGCTCGGGGAGCATTCCCGCAGAGAATTCCAGTGGCAGTCGACAGACTGACCCTAGTCGCCATGTCGCCGCAATGATGGCCAGTACGACTGACCCTGAGATTTCTTCTTCCTCACACGAGTCAAGTGCAGCGAGCTTCGATTTGGCCAACCACCCTGCCCTTGCGAACGAATCGACTGCATTCATTTCTCAGCCGGTTACTCCTTCGACTTTTCCACCTGCGCCAGTCGGCACCAAGCAGCCTGCGTCGCGCCCGGCATATAAGACTGCTGAACGGAACCAGCCTGAGTTGGAGAAACCTCGAGAGATCATACATATCGTTCACAACACCGATACGCTTGAAAAACTTGCCGAGCGCTACTTAGGCGACGCTGGTCGTGCACTAGAGATCTTTGATCTTAATCGCGAATTGCTATCCAATCCGCACCTCCTGCCGATTGGGGCAAAGCTAAGGATTCCGGTTCAGCCTGGCCGCGAGATTGACTGAAGAGAATACTCCCGGCGAGTTTCTTTCTTCGTTCAGTTGATCGCCTTCTTTCTGCGCCAAAAAGCAAGTACTTCGCAACAGTCGCTATCGTCGACAGCGAAGTTTGTTATGGACTTATCCTATCCCTACGCTCTTTTTCAGGAGAATTGAGCGGTAGGTGCTTCATATCTTGAGTAGTGCCACTACAATCACCTTATGCACTTGTTGGAGTTTGGGAACAGTAGTCAAAGTTCGAGAACTACCCATGAATCGCTTTCGATTATTGTGGCTGATTGGATTCTCTTGGTACTTTTGCACTCAAACATTTGCAGTGGAGAGTCGTCAACTACTGGCAAACGAGTTTGTTACTGTTTACGAATCTCCCGATCCCAAGAGCATCTATTGTTACACTCCCGGGCTTACCCGACTGCCAAGCGGCAGGTTGATCGCTACGATGGATCTGGGCGGCAAGGGGGTAAAGAAGCTGGTGAACACAGTCGCTGCTCCCAACGGCAAGTCGCTGGCATTACGCGGCAAACTCTTTACCTCGGACGACCGTGGTCGCACTTGGACCCATCGAGTAGATTTTCCCTTCGGGCATGCCAGGCCTTTTGTCGCCGGGAATGAGCTCTATGTACTTGGCCAATCGGGCGATTTGATGGTTATCCGCTCGCTCGACGAGGGAGTTACTTGGTCCGAAGCAAGTGCATTGACCCAAGGCGAGCACTGGCATCAATCGGCCTGCAACGTGCACTATGCGAATGGCTATGTCTACTTGGTGATGGAAAAGAAAGTGGATCGAAAGATCGATGCTTGGCCTGTCTCGGTTCTTGCGCCCGTCTTGATGCGAGGACAGATGTCAGACGACCTGACCAGGCGTGAGCACTGGACCTTCGCTTCCGAACTTGTCTTTGAAGATGCAGTGGATTTCCAAGAGTTGGATTGTTTTGGTGTTCCTTTTTTCTCCATGGTGCCACGCGCCACGAAAGAGATCGTTCCACGTTACAAGATGACTCCGATCGGTTGGTTGGAAACTAATGTTGTGCAGATCGTCGATCCCGACCACTACTGGTTCGACCCTCAGGGAAAGACATTTCATTTATTCATGCGTGCTCACACCGGCGGTACTGGCCTGGCCGCCATGTGTAAAGTTGTCGAACAGTCAGACGGCTCGATGGCTACCATGCTCGAGACGGCGCCCTCGGGCCGTAAGCACGTCTACCTGCCGATGCCCGGCGGGCAAATGCGGTTCCATCTGCTGTACGACGAGCTCTCGAAGCTCTATTGGCTGCTTAGTTCGCAGGCAACCGACTCGATGACTCGTGCCGAACGATTGCCAGCCGACAGATACAACCTGCCTAACAATGAGCGGCATCGACTACAGTTGCATTTCTCGAAAAACTGCGTTGACTGGTGCTTCGCAGGGCTCGTTGCCCGGGGCGAGACGGCGCGTGAAAGTCGCCACTACGCCAGCATGATCGTCGATGGCGACGACCTGCACATCCTTAGCCGCTCGGGAGACCACCGAGCCAAAAGCGCCCACGACGGCAACCTGATTACCTTTCACACGGTGAAAGACTTCCGCAAACTTGTGTATTGACTTCGCCCTGAAGCAAAATGCGCATAAGCGTAAGTCCAACTAAGGTCACTGTATGCGCTGGATCCACTCGAAATCCTGACGCACCAGTCGAGCGTCGAGAAAAACGTCAAGTTTCGGCAGCATGGCAAAATTGGGGTCCGTCAACAATCGCGTCCCCTTCAAGCTGGTAGGCAATCCGAACAGAAACAGATCTTGCTGCTCGCGCCTTTGGTCAGGCGGTGGCATTTCATGGTATTTTGACAGGAGTTTGTGGACGTTCTTTGTGTCTCTCGCTCCGGCAGAGTCTTCCTCGCCGTACACCAGCAAGACCGAAATGTATTGTCGAACTCCGGGATGCTTCAAGGCATTCATGATGGACAGTCCACCCGAGTTCCTCTTTGGCGCGGCTAGTATCAGCGCTTTCACGTCTTGTCCTTGTTTGACATTGGCAAGCGGTGGGACGCTCCAATCGTACTCTGCGTACGAAGCGGCGACGTTGGCGCCCATGCCCGAGCCTATCAAGCAGAGCTTGTTCAAGTTGAGTTCGCCCGAATCGTTCTTGCTGCGAAGGAACTGTCGAACAGCTTCCATGTCGCCTAGCACCATCGCTCGGTAGTCTGACGTTGACAGTCGATCGGCCTCGAGCTGACGGGTCTGACCGTTCCGGCCGACCTGAGTCTTGCTGGCGCCATGTCCGCGCAAGTCAACCGTCAGCACAGCGTGAGATTTTAGTCCCTGCGACACCGGGTTTTGCAGTTCCCGAGCAAGCCCGCCAAAGACTGCGCGAGTTTCTTTGTAATCGTGCAACATCACGACCGGCACTGCTTCCTTCCCCTGGTTGCTCGGGTAATAGGTTACTCCCAATTCAACGCCATCTTTGGTGTTGAGCTTCAAGTCTTCGGATTGTCCTGGACGCGCTTCGGTTTGGGCCATGCCAGAATTCCCCGAAACGACGAGGCAGCAGACCAAGGCAAGAAACATCCGAAACGGAAAAGATAAACCACACATAGTAACCTCAGATAACTCTCTTGAGGCAACGCTACGTCCGACGCGCCTCGGTTCTGTCGATTGTTCAATGGCTCGATTGTCCAGCGTGTAGTGACCACCAACTGATTACCAAGGTTGGCTCACATTATCCCATCATAACAAGCCTCGGTACCCGAGACACGGCCAATCAGGTCGAGAATTAGGCTGCGAGTCATTGCAGAACAGATCAGAGCTGCAAGTCATAGCATGCGTGCCTGCTTGCCCCATGACTTTTCAGCGGTCAGAATGGAAGCGTGGGCGACTTGGAACAGGAACAGGTATTGGGCTCGTAATGAATCTCCTTCGCAGGTGGTCAACACTAAGTGTTGTTTCTCTGGCAGGGAAGCTCCCCCTACCAAGCGACGACACTGTGGCATGGTGTACCAGCTTGGGAATCCATTTGTTACTGCTCACGGTGCTGGCAGCGGCATCGCTAGTGATCGATCAAGGGCGGCAAGAGTCCTCGCTTTCTTATGAGCCTCCTGAACTGATCGAAGAAGAAGAGACCCTGCCTCAGGAATTCCTCGCTTCTGAAACTCCCATGGAAGAGTACGGGGCACTCAGCCAGGCGGGCGACGACTCTGCGCGTGCAGCGGCCATGGTCATCGAAGACCAGTCGCTGGTGGTGTTCGAACCAGAAACTATTACCGACTTTGGCCAGCGGCTTTCCATC
>JAGQOW010000134.1 GCA_020427155.1 Planctomycetales bacterium
ACCAGTCGACAGGATTGTCCTTGTGTTGAAGCAAATATGGGCTAGTTTCGCTGGCAAGATGATTGGGCATAAAAGAAGTCGTCTGGTATGGAATTTGCCAGCCTTATCAAGAGAGCGATACCAAGTGTTTCGAATAGCGCAGTTGTGATAGCTGGGCAAGGCGATGGAGCAAGAGTGCTATTGTCAGCAGTCCCATCACTTTCTCGGACCAAGGAAGATTTGTCCAGCGAATGCCGAGAAAACGATGCTTTTCATGCTGCCACTAGAAGCGGTCTTGCCGGAAAAAACGGACTTCTGTAAATCCTCGTATGTAACCGCAATGGAGTTGACGAAAGCAAAAAAGTAGGGCTCTTGCCAAGGCTTCACAGAATGTTCACCGCAGCCTCACCGGCCTTTCGCCAAGCCGCAGCATAATTCGAGTTATTGATTATCAAATCACAGAGGAGACTGGCCATGACCGCTGAAAAGAACTTGCCGATCGAGACGGGCGACAACCTGCTCGAAGAGGCGGAGAAACTGATTTGGGCAATGCTCGACGACCAAATCGAAAAGGACGATGCTCGACGGCTGGAAGTGCTCATCAAGGGGAACGAACATGTGCGTTTGCGCTACCTGCAGTGTGCTCAAGTGCACGCTGACCTCTATGAGCACTACCGAGTCGGAACTCCTGCCAACGAGAATGCCAAGACACCGGTCCTAGGCTCTTTGCTTAGCGGCCACTCGCTTTCCTCGGTAGATCCTAGCTCACTGGCCGACTGAAAACCGATCCAGTGCCTGGATTGGCCCCCGGCAATGCCGGATTGCCGGCAGTCCGTAACATTCATAAAAAACCGGAACGACCTAATCCTGAGAGGCGCGGTTCTGCCCCCGAGTGGAACGAACCGTTTCGACGTTCGCCCAGATTCGTATTCCCGTTCAGTAATGCATATACTGAAAAGGAGATACCATCTTGCCGGAGCAAGATGAGCGAGCATCGAGGCAGTCTTTTTCCATGCGCCGTCGAAGAGCACAATACGGATACTGGCGGGGCTTTTCGCTCGTTGAACTGCTGGTAGCGATAGCAATCATTGGTACGCTCGTATCGTTGCTCTTGCCTGCGATTCAAGCTGCTCGCGAAGCAGCCCGGCGGACGCAATGCCTCAACAATCTTCGCCAGATCGCGCTGGCGACTCTGAATTACGAATCGACCAGCGGAGCCCTGCCACGTTCGGCGATCCTTGATCCCGAGCAGCGCGAGTTTCGCCAAGACCCGTATCCAGTGGTCAATCACCAGTCGGGAATGCAGTTCAGCTGGACCGTTCTGCTGCTGCCCTTTTTGGAGCAGCAAGAACTCTACGAACGATTCGACTTTTCCCGATCGGTCTTTGAGCAGTCGGCTGACCCGCAGGCAGCGTTTCTCTCCAGCCTGATGTGCCCCAGCGACGAGGCTCCGTTGCGCTACTTTGTTGATGAAGAGCTAACTCAAGGCAAACGTTTTGCCAAAGGCAACTATGCCGCCTTTGTCAGTCCCTTCCACATTGATCTTCAATTGCTCTATCCTGGTGCGCTGATTGCCACAGGTCAGGCTCTGAGTCGCGTTGAAGACGGTGCTACTCACACACTAGCCTTTGGCGAGGTGCGCACCCTGGATGCCGTGCAGGATGAGCGCGGGGCGTGGGCGTTGCCCTGGGCAGGTGCGAGCGTGCTCTCGTTCGACATGCATCACGAGTGCAGCCCGATTGGCGGCAAGCAAAGGACCATCTGCCCCGATGATCGCCATTTCCGCGGCAATCCCCGGAGTCTAGGCCAAACCCAGACTCCAAATACCCTTGGCCCGGTACGCGATACCCTGCATTTCTGTCGAGATGACGTCCGTCGGCTGGCTGATCTCATGGGCATGCCCTGCCTGAGTTGGGTATACCCGATCGGAGTCCACGGTTACTACTCCGCTGCCCCGCGCAGCCTGCACCCAGGTGGGATCAATGCTGCCTATCTGGATGGCCATACGGGCTTTATCTCCGACTACGTTGACGAATATGTGATGGCGTACGAAATCAGTATCAATGACGGCCAGATAGATTCGCAGTGATGAATGAAGCCCACGCCGATTCGACAGGCCGCAAGTTGAGTCTTGACTCGAATGTTTTCTCATTGCTAGCGGCTACGGCAGGGGCGCTGTTAATCCTGGGGTCCCTGTTACCTGCAGGTAATCCGTCAGACGTCTCAAGCTGGACCAACGACGACTCTGCCGCGTACGAGCGAATCTCTCAGGAGTACCACCGTCTCAGTTATGAATCTCCAGACCGCTCCGGCTTGACCGAAAAGCAGTTGGCGACCCAGCGGGATGCGGCAAGAAGACAGTTTGATGCCCTGAGAGCTAAGCTGCGGGACGCTCAAAGCGAGCCTCTTACCTGGAAACGCCAGATGTTCTGGTCTGGCGGCTTACTTGCCGTTTTGGGAGGTCTGGGCCACTTTGCTGGCAGTAGAAGGAGGTAGCAGGCGGGTTGGCCTGGCAGGTTTTCCTCAAAACGCCAAGAATGCCGGGACGACGATGTCTCCCGCAAGCAAAGTCGAGTTGTCCTACCTACCTAGGACCTCTAAACTGCTGAACTCAGCCTCTGCTTTGCCGCTGGCAGTGCCAGTCCCTCGCCCCCGAGGCTTTTCCCGCCTAACCCCCCGATTCCCGATGATTTCTTACAACCTGACCCATCTCAAGCAGCTCGAAGCCGAGAGCATCCACATCATTCGCGAAGTGGCTGCCGAGTTTGACAATCCGGTCATGCTCTATTCGATTGGCAAAGACTCGTCGGTGATGGTCCGGCTGGCCGAAAAGGCATTTTATCCGGCCAAGCCGCCCTTCCCCTTGATGCATGTCGACACGACCTGGAAGTTTCGCGAGATGATCGAATTTCGCGAGAAGCTCATCCGAGAGCAACTGGGCTGGGAATTGATTGTTCACATCAACCAAGACGGCGTAGAGCAGGGGATCGGCCCTTTCACACACGGCAGCGATGTCCACACCAGCATCATGAAGACCGATGCACTGAAACAAGCGCTCAGCAAGTACAAGTTCGACGCGGCTTTTGGCGGCGCTCGCCGCGACGAAGAAAAATCGCGCGCGAAAGAACGCGTCTATTCCTTCCGCGATAAAAACCACCGCTGGGATCCCAAGAACCAACGGCCCGAGCTATGGAATCTCTACAACGGCAGAGTCCACAAAGGCGAGAGCATCCGCGTCTTCCCGCTCTCCAACTGGACCGAACTCGACGTCTGGCAATACATCCATCTCGAGCAAATCCCGATTGTACCCCTCTATCTGGCTGCGGAACGTCCTGTCGTGAAGAAGGACGGAGTGCTGATCATGGTCGACGACGATCGGATGCCGATCGAAGCCGGAGACAAGATCGAAAAGAAGATGGTCCGGTTCCGCACGCTCGGCTGCTATCCACTCACCGGAGCTGTCGAGTCCACAGCCGCGACGCTCCCGGAGATCATCCAAGAAATGCTGCTCACCACCACCTCCGAACGCCAGGGCCGAGTTATCGACTACGACCAGGCCGGTTCGATGGAAGAAAAAAAGAAAGAAGGATACTTTTGAATGTCGAATTCAAAATGACGAATGGATAGAGAAAAGCAACCTGCCGAAGAGATCTCTTGAGACACAGCAATGTTAGCAACAAGGACTCGCTTAGTCATTCGTCATTCGGTTTTCGTCATTATTCAGGAAACACCTCAATTGCCCTCCATCAAACCGTACTCCCATGTCTCATAAATCCGACCTCATCGCCACGGACATCGACGCTTATCTGAAAGAGCATGAGCAGAAAGAGCTCTTGCGCTTTCTTACCTGCGGTAGTGTCGACGATGGCAAGAGCACGCTCATCGGTAAATTGCTCGTCGAAGCGAAAATGATCTACGAAGATCAGCTTGCCGCTGTTGAAGCCGATTCGGCCACGCTCGGCTCGACCGGCGGATCTTTCGATCCTGCGCTGTTGATGGACGGACTCAAAGCCGAGCGGGAACAAGGCATTACCATCGATGTTTCTTACCGTTACTTCTCCACGGCCAAGCGCAAATTCATCATTGCCGACACCCCGGGTCACGAACAGTACACACGAAACATGGCCACGGGCGCGAGTTCGTGTGATCTTGCCATCATTCTCATCGATGCTCGGCGCGGCGTGCTTACCCAAACCAAACGACACAGCTTCATAGTCTCGTTGCTGGGTATCAAGCACGTGATTGTCGCGGTCAACAAAATGGATTTGGTCGGTTTTTCGCAAGAACGATACGAAGGAATCCGCAACGAGTTTATCGCTTTCTCCGGTCCGTTGGGCATGACCGATTTGCATTTTTTGCCCATCAGCGCCCTGCACGGGCTCAACGTTGTCGAAAAAGCCGACAAAGAGATGCCCTGGTTCGATGGCAGTACGCTGATGCATATGCTCGATAACACCCATATTGCATCCGATCGCAATCTCATCGACTTCCGCTATCCGGTGCAGTATGTCAATCGGCCGCATCTCGACTTCCGAGGCTTCTGCGGCACGATCGCCTCAGGACGCGTCCACCGAGGCGACGAGGTCATGGTATTGCCGTCGCGCAAAAAGAGTCGAGTGAAATCGATCGTCACCTACGACGGAGAACTTGAAGAAGCATTCGTACCCATGGCAGTCACCCTGACGCTAGAAGACGAAATCGACGTCAGTCGTGGTGATATGCTCGTCCGGGCAGAGAACGTGCCCCAAATGGCCGATTCGTTCGACGCTACGCTGGTCTGGATGGCCGAAGAGCCGATGGTCCCGGGCAAGCAGTATTTCATCAAGCAGACAACCAAGGTTGTCTCGGGAAGCATCTCGACGCTGCGCTACCAGATCGACGTTAACACACTCCATCGAAAAGAGGCTCCGACGCTCGGCCTCAACGAGATTGGCCGCTGCCAGATTCAACTCAACCAGCCAATCGCGTTCGACGGCTATCGCAACAATCACGGCACTGGATCGTTCATCGTCATCGACCGTATCTCGAATGTCACTGTCGCAGCCGGAATGATTCTGCAGCGTACCGCCGGCGATAAGTTCGACCATTGGGAAGACGAGGCGGATCAGCACCTCCAGGCCGAGAGAAGTAACGTAACCGCAGAAGAGAGGCAAGCCCGGTTCGGCCAGCGTCCAGCGACTATCTTGCTAACAGGCTTGGCAGGCGCCGGAAAATCAACCCTCGCCTATGCGCTCGAACGAAAACTGTTCGACCAGGGCCGAGTATGCTGTGTGCTCGATGGCCAGAACATGCGTCGCGGAATCAGCCGCGATCTGGGATTCACAACCGACGATCGCAGCGAG
The DNA here is from genome assembly GCA_020427155.1 of Planctomycetales bacterium. Taxonomy (GTDB): domain Bacteria; phylum Planctomycetota; class Planctomycetia; order Pirellulales; family Lacipirellulaceae; genus Bythopirellula. Next base: position 5,322 of record JAGQOW010000134.1, read on the forward strand.
AATCTCCGCCGGAGCGCCGAAGTCGCCAAGCTGATGAACGATGCCGGTATGATCTGTATCGCAGCGTTTCTGGCGCCTAGCGAGGAAGTGCGACTAAAGGCCGCCGAGGTCGTGGGAGCAGAACGATTCCTGGTGGTGCATTTAAGTGCCCCTGTCGACGTCTGCCGTACGCGAGACCAAGAGGGCCTCTATGGCGCCGCCGACGAGGGCGAAATTGCCAACTTCCCTGGCGTGAGCGCCCCGTACGAAGAGCCAACCAATGCCGACCTGGTGTTGCCTACGCACGAGTTGACCGTTGATGTGTGCGTCGAACGTGTGATGGAGCTGTTGAAAGCTCGCGCTGCGGCAGCAGTTTAGCGACAACGCCTATGACTGACTCTCAAACCACAGTGGAACAGCTCCGAGAGCTTATTCGTCAATTTGTCGAAGAACGCGACTGGCAGCAGTTTCATTCGCCGAAGAACCTCTCGATGGCGCTTGCCATCGAAGCTGCCGAACTGATGGAGCACTTTCAGTGGATCGATGTTGCTGCATCGCGGAACCTTGCCAAAGACGCAGACAAGCTGGCTGCGGTCGGCGAAGAACTGGCCGATGTACTCAGCTACACTTTGGCATTGGCCAATTCGCTTGGCATCGACCTCTCCGACGCCGTGAATGCTAAGATGGTCAAGAATGCCAGCAAGTACCCGGCCGACGAATACCGTGGTCGGTCGGGCGATGACGATCTTGGAAAAGCAGAAAGCGGAAAGTCGAAGGGGGAATGTTCCTAGAGCAGCTGCGAATCAAGAACCGGTACCCTAGATTGCTCGCGGTTGTTGGAGCCAGTGCTCGTTCAGCGGCGTTCTCTGCAATTCGTACTGGCCACAAGGTCGTAGCAGCCGACCTGTTTGCCGATGCCGATCTGACCCAGCATTGCCCTGTTACCCGAATTTCTCAATATCCTGAGCAGCTCGTTGATTGGCTCGCCGCCACCGAATGCGATGCCTGGTTCTACACGGGAGCACTCGAAAACTACCCTGACCTGGTAGACCGCCTGGCCCAAGCGAAACCGCTCTTAGGCAACCGAGGAGAGGTGCTACGCCGATGTCGCGATCCGCTGGTGCTGCAAACAGTACTTGGTGAAAACGACCTGTATTTTCCCGAAACTCGAACTTCTAAGACAGGGTTGCCCCGCGATGGTTCCTGGCTCTGCAAAACGTACCGCGGAAGCAACGGTACTGGGGTCTGGGAGCTTTGCGACGCGGATGCGCAACTCCAGGCAGACGTCAGCAAGGCTTACTTTCAGCAGCGAGTCGAAGGCCGACTGATGGCGGTTGTTTATGCCATCGGCCCTAACTGGACGGCCACGCTGGGCATCACCGCTCAGCTGGTGGGCGCGAGCAGCACTGCCAGTTTTCAGTACTCCGGTTCCACGGCGCTGCGCCAGGAACTCGAATCCGTAGTTCTGCAACAACTTGAAAGGCTCGCTTCAGTTCTTGCAATGAATTTTCAATTACGCGGACTTGTAGGTGTAGATTTTCTCGTCGCAGACGATCGCGTTTGGGTCCTGGAAATCAATCCTCGCTACACGGCCTCCGTAGAGATCGTCGAGCGAAACTATCACGTCTCAGCAATCGATGCTCATTTAGCTGCTTTTTCAGAAACGACTTACCAAGCGACTTCCAGGCAAGAGCTACAGCGGCAAATGTACGGCAAGGCGATTCTCTATGCGAAGCAAGACACGCTGATTGATGCCGACTTCTTTGCCTGGGCAATCGAGCAGTCGGGCTTGGGCATGGAAAGCACGCTGGCAGATATTCCTACGGCTGGGAGCAAGATTCTGCGTGGGCGGCCGATACTCACCGTCTTTGCTTCCACAACGAGGGCTGGCGACAATAATAGCTTGCAACGGCGGCTCGCTGAGGTCGAGGCGCGGCTTTATGGCGGAGAGGAGCGATAGCAGAGTGAGATTAGCAATAGTAAGCGACTCGCATGGGCACGTCGAGCTGACGCGCCCTGCCGTACGAATGCTGGAAAGCTTGGAAGTCGATCGTGTATTGCACTGCGGAGATATCGGCTCGGCGGAAATCGTCGGATTATTTGCGCCCTGGCCGACTGATTTTGTGTTCGGCAATTGCGACTACGATCACGCTAGCCTGACGAAAGCGATCGACGAGGCTGGCCAAACATGTCACGGCAAGTTTGGCGAATTCGAGATCGAAGGCAAACGCATTGCGCTGCTCCATAGCGACGATCAACGCAAGTTTCGCGAAACAACACACAGCGGCACTTGGGACCTGGTCTGCTACGGACACACCCACGTCGCTGAAGTCCACTGGCAAGGGCCGACTTTAGTAGTCAATCCAGGGGCCATCTACCGAGCGAATCCGCACTCGATCGCCATCGTTGAGATTCCGGATATGCAGGCCACGATTATCGAACTCTAGCAGTGCAGACTCAGTGCTGCCCTATCCTGCCAGTCGGTCGATGCGATTGATCGGCAGGACCGTCTCGATTTCGTCTGGCACGTACCGATACTGCATCACGTAGGCATCCTCGGGCGAATCGTCGTAGTACGACCGCAAGACCGAAGTGGCTCGGAAGTCGAGCGCCTTGAAGAACATCTGGGCCGTAAGATTGGTTTCCCGCACTTCAAGCGAGATGCGGGTGCGGCGTTGGCCTGAGAGTTTGCTGATGAGCTTATTTGCCATCTGAGTGCCAACTCCGCGGCGGCGCACAGTTTCGGCGACAGCAAAATTGAGGATGTGTAGACGGGTCTTGTGCAATTCGTAAATCATGAAGCCAACGACCCGCTCGCCGTGCTCGGCAACCATGCCGATGCAATTGCGTTGCCGTAGGCAGCGAATGAAATCTTCCTCAAACCAGGGGAATTCGAAGCTCTTGCGTTCTACTTCCAATACCTCGGGCATATCGCGCCGGATCATCCAGCGGATGTGGATTTGCAACTGTTGAGTTGGGCCTACACTCACGTTGGCCTCCTTCCATGTCGGCCGTTCCGAGATTAGTCTCGCATTGTCATTATTCAGTTCGACGCCCTCGCCTGCTGCGGTAAGAAGCGCCCTGCCGTAGTCGACTAGCCCTTTGAACCGAGCAAACCAGCCGGCCTCAATAGGGACTTCCTTTTCGCAATAACTGCGAACATCCTGTCGCATCGACAACCGTGCCTCATATCAGAAAAGTGAGAGGGATGACGAGCGGCTGGGGAAGTTATCAAAACGTTGCCAACCTGCCAAGCGCGAAACCTGGACAGCCAGCAGTGGGCAATCAACCCGTCCAAACTTCTTGTCGCCACAAGCCACCATGCAAACCCAGCGAGTGAGGGTCTATGAGGTGTTCTAGCCGATCGAAACCAACCTGTGCTAGTCGTGACGGTAGAACGATCTGCGACGAGAGGATGAATACGCAAAGCACGAAGACTACGGTATTTACTAAAGCCCCCAATTTAACAGTGGTGTAGGTTTTCGGGGGGCTACTTTGCTTTCCTACCGACCCGTCCCTGCACTACACTTCCTGAGTTCGACGGATGTTTGCCAGCAATTCTGACGCGTCAGCTGCCAGTAGTTCCTACGATGCGCAACGCGAGTGGCGATTGCTTCGGCAACTCACCTTGCTTGTCTTGGTCTTAAGCTGCGCCTGGGCGATGGCCCTCAATCTGGTAGACCCTGACCTCTGGGGGCATGTCCGGTATGCCGAAGACTGGCTCGCCACAGGCGTGTTGCCCCGTACCGCTTCGCACACCTATTCGGCAGCGGCCCATCCTTGGGTCAATCACGAAAACTTGGCTGAGCTTTGCTTTGCCCTCGGCTACCGCTATCTGGGAATCACAGGCCTGTTGATTGCCAAATGTTTGGCGGGGCTGGCGATCTTGTTCGCCATGGTTTGGAACGCCCGCAAAAATGGCGTAAAACTACTAGTAGCCTGGACATTGATGCTGTTGATCGCCGCGGCGCTGCACCCTTTCTTCTTCCTGCGTCCTCAACTACTAAGCTTTGCACTCTGCTCGCTGATGCTGGTGCTCTTGGAGACTGGCTTTTGTGATTGGCAGAACCAGAAAGCTGTTCGCTGGTGGCCTCTACTGCTATTGATTCCGGTATTCGTCATCTGGGCCAATACTCACGGAGCCTTTGTCGCAGGTCTCGGTATTGCCACGGTCTACTTATTGGGACGAGTGATCGAGCTTATTGCTTTGCGACAGTCTCCAGACGCAAAAGACTGTCGAAAGGCGTCGATCAAAGTGCTGCTGTCGCTGATGGCGATCATACTCGGTATCTGTGCCGCCACATTCGTGAATCCTTATGGATTTGAGCTTCATCGCTGGCTCGCGCGGTCGCTAAGCCAACCACGGCCAGAGATCACTGAGTGGGCAGCCCCTCGGCTCGGCAACCCGGCGTTCTGGCCCTGGGTCGTGTTGTTGTCCGCCACAGGACTCAGTTTACTGCTAACTCGCCAGCGCCGCGATTGGGTCAGGTTGGTGATCTTAGTTCTCGTTGCCTGGCAATCGGCGCTCCACATGCGGCATATTCCGTTCTTTGCCCTGCTTTGCGGTTTTTGGATGCCGAACCACTATCAATCGGCAATCGGGAAGATTCAGTTTAGATTACCGCAGGTGCCTTGGCTGCGGCAGGTCGCCGTGATTGCTCTGCTGGCATGCCTAGCCAACTTGAGCTTTTCGATCGATCGGCGTGTGAGTCATTTGCCCGTTGCGCGAAATGATTATCCGCTCGACGCAGTGCAGTACATGGTCGATCGAGGCCTGCGGGGCAAGCTGGTCGTTTCGTTCAATTGGGCTCAGTATGCCGTCGCTTCGCTTTCGCCAGCTGTGCAGGTCGGGTTCGATGGCCGCTTTCGTACTTGCTATCCGCAGGAAGTGATCGACATGCATTTTGATTTCCAGCTGGGTGAGTTCGGCGGCAGCCGCAACCGTAGTCCTAATTCCGGGCCAATCGATGCGACCCGCGTGCTCACGTTCGGAGAACCCGACCTGGTCTTGCTCGACCGCCATTACTCTAGCGCCGTCGAAACCATGCAAGACTGCTCCGATTGGGTATTGTTGTTTCGCGACCGTGTCGCCGAAATCTGGGGCCGTCGCTTACGTTACGACGATCCACACAGCGCGGACTACTTGCCACTGGCATTGCGGGTCCAAGATCCTCGACCACGCACAGGGTCGTTGCAATGGCCAGCGCTGCCCGTCAGAGATCAAGGGGCGCGCTTCGCAGGTCAAAATGTCGGAAACGACGAGCAGCCGGTCGAAATGTAATCGATTCATTACAGGCGATTCGTTGAATCGCAACGATGCGAGTTCACTATGAATACGGCAATCGAAACGCTAACCCACTTACCTGTAGAAGTTCCCACGACGGTTGATCGATCGTACCTCGAGCGTATTAACAGCACGCTCGATTCGGTCGACCGGTCTATCGGACTCACTGTCTCGGTCGTTATACCGGTCTACAACGAGCGCGAGACGATCGCCGAAATCGTACGCCGAGTTCAGGCAGTCGGCCTCCATCATGAGATTGTGATCGTCGACGACTACAGTCTCGATGGCACCCGCGAAGTACTGCTCGAGCTTGCCAAACAGGCAGACATTCGATTGTTGTTGCATGGCTACAATCGCGGCAAGGGGGCGGCACTGCGCACCGCCTTCGCCGAGGCGCAGGGCGATGTCATCTTGATTCAGGATGCCGACTTGGAATACGATCCTCGCGACTTTCCACAGCTACTGGCGCCGATCCGAAGCGGGGAAGCCGATGTCGTCTACGGCTCGCGGTTTTTGGAGAATGCCAGGCAGGATCCCTCGCGACTCCATCGTTGGGGCAATCTGTTGTTGACCGGTCTCTCCAATTGCATGACGGGGCAACGCTTGACCGACATGGAAACTTGCTACAAAGTTTTTCGGCGTGAGCTCCTCGAATCAATCGAGATCGAACAAGATCGGTTTGGTTTCGAGCCAGAATTTACCGCCAAACTGGCTCGCCAGGGACACCGCATTTTCGAGGTACCTATCGGCTATTGCAGCCGCGGATACGAAGAAGGCAAGAAGATTGGCCTCCG
>JAGQOW010000135.1 GCA_020427155.1 Planctomycetales bacterium
GCGAGGGGCGCGAAAGGGGAGTGAGGCGGGTAAGACATGCGCCGTGCTCCCTTCCCACATGCTTGTGCACGTACTTGATGCTGCATTCAGGCGGATCAAGGCGTCTTGGTTGCGATTTGTAAGGATGGCGACGTCTGGGCGAACATAAAACGACCGGCGAGGCGTGGGGCCTCGCCGGCCGTCTTTCGGTTTGTTGTGTCTATTGCATCAGGGAGTTCTTACTAGCGCCGAATCCTGAAGCCCATCAGCGCGAGGCCCAACCCAGCGAGGGCGATGGATGTCGGTTCGGGAACCGCGGTTGCGGAGAAGCCGGAGACGATGTAGCCGTCTTCCCCCGACACGTAGTTGGAGAGCGTGTCTCCGAAAACCCAGTTGAATCCATAAGCGACGTCGGTGCCAAGCACATCAGGAGCGCCTGAGCCGACGCCATTGGCGCCGTTCTGGATATAGCTTGCCGGGGGTGGAGCGATTATGAGGGATGCCACGTCGGCGAATGTCAGAGGGTCGCTTCCGACCAGGCTGTGAACCCAGGACGAATTGGAATTCCAGCCGGGAGTCTCGTATACCTTGGCTACCTTGTCAGACAAGTCGGCGTAACTGAGGTCGTAGCTCTTGCTTCCATCGACATTGGAAGTGAAGAGCGGTTGAAAGGCCCCGTTTGAGGGTTCGTTGGCAATAACGGCGTAGTTTCCTGCACCGTCGGTGACCCAGAGGTTAAAGTAGGGAGCGACGGCAGGTCCCGAGCCGGCGGTGAATCGGGCTGTGTTGTCGTGGCGTGTGATGCTGAGTTGAGTAATGTCGCCAATCGTCGAGCCGTTGATATCATTTGATCCGAGGGCAGCTTTCATGCCGCCGGTGTCGATGATGAACTCTGTGGCGCCAATCACAAAGTCGTTGTTCGTCTGAATCGTAGGAGGATTGCCGCCACCTTCGCGGATGACAAAGGAGTCGAAACCTGCTCGGCCTGGCGCCGCGAGGCCGGTCGCGAGAATAACTGCAAGTGCCGCGACAAAAAGAGACTTGCGGGAAGTTGCTTGGGCTGTAGTATTCATGAGACTACTCACTTTCTTAGTAATGTGTGGAGCGATTGTTGAATCGACAGGCAAGGAAACGAAACCTGCCGAGCTATCGACAGATTAAGCTTTTCTGCGATTGCGACGCCCGATTGCTACGACTGCAAGGCTAGATAGTCCTAGGGCAAGAGTTGTCGGCTCGGGCACGACATTGATATTGATCGAGCTACTAGCAACGGTAGTTGCTCCATCGAATGCCGTGAGTGTGATCGTATAAACGCCACTCAAAGTAGGATCGAACGGAGAGAAAAACCAATGAGGCTTCCAGGAGTTCTGAGCAACGTTGTTGGCTGCGATGAGATTCGCATAGTCTGTGGCATCGGTGGCAATGCTGTCCGTGGCGGCATTGGTGCTATTGTCGCCAATCGAGTGATCCCAAAAAGCGGGACTTCCGTCATTGATCGGATCGAAGGTCGTAAAGTTGGTGCCGGGACCCGGATCGGTATCGAGTGATAGTGCGTAATCTAAATCAGCCAGATTCCACGAAGAGGAGCCGTCCCAATTGGTGTTAATAGACCATTCAAAGGACCACTCTGCAGTAGGAAAGGACTGGGTCGGAGCGACACCTGCTTGAAAGGTGTAAAACCCCGCGCCATCGCTATTAAAAGTGTTCTCGGCAAAACCAGAGCCGTTGTGCCGCAGCTTTCCGCGCAACCCCAATTCGACCCCGTTACTCTGATCGGTAGTAAAGCTCCCATTGACGTTGCCCGAGCCAAAAATGACATCTGGCGTTACGTTTTGGTCGAATCCCGCCTGGGCATGAGACAACATTGAAACTGTGGCAATAGCGACAATAATCAAGGCTAGTTTATTGATCTTCATAATTGTTCTCCCTAGAAAAAGTGGTTCTGATATCGATGTGCAGTCTTGATACTTTCGATTTCTTATATCTGAAACGAAGTACTTCTATTGAAGAAGCATGTTCAGGCGTAGTTTCTCATTCATTCATACTCCCCTTGAGAGTTCTCTCTCATTCGGATGAAAAGTGTGTTCCGCAATTCTAAGTATTAGCGACTGAATTCTCTTATCGGATAGTGCGTCGACGTCGATGCATGCCGCCTCTTTGTGAAGAAATCGATCGAGCTACCCTTGCCGATGCCGACGTGCGAGCCGAAGCGCGTCGAGCAGCGCGAGATCGGTTGGATGGCATGTTCCAGTCAGTCCGGCGGGCCATCTTCTCAAATCGAACGCTCCATTGGTCTTCTAACAGTTCAACGTCGGTGTTTGCCTTGGTAACCATTTTGATACTCCTGCTCGTGGATATTTGAGACGGATGCGAATTGACGATGTGTTGTTCAAGGAACGGGTGTGACTTCGTTAAGATTAGGTGCTTGCAACTGGCCTCGTGCTACTGATTCGATTGAGGGATGGACTGAAGGACCTGCTCTTACCTCAGGGCGTAAGCTGCTTATCCAACTCGAGTGAGGCGGCTTGCAGACGTAGGCCGTCGGGCCTACCGATCGAGCTGCAATCTCTTCTTCGTGCTGATATGCATCGCCCACCAAGAAGATGGTTGCGTTGGGATCGCGCTCTCTAATAAGCAGCAGCAACTCAATCCCGGACATATCAGAGAGCCGCGTGTTGATCAGCCAGAGGCCGTCAAACAATGCGAGCGACGCCTGCATTGCCTGACTGCCACTAGTGAAAACTTGAAATTGATAGCTCCAATCTGACGCTCTCGCGATGAGTGTTTCATAATCTTGGGGTTGCGAGTCGACGACGACGATGTTGCTAACAAATTCTCTAGGTGTACGGATGGGGTGTTTCATACTAGTTGCCTCCCAGCTTGAACGCGCCAACCTCACAATGTGCTGGCGTCAATGGGAAAAGCAATCAGTGTGCCGAAACTCTTGGCATTGGCTTGCCTCCTGTGCTAAGTGAAGTCAAACCAGCGAGTTGCGCCTACGAAGAAGGATGAGATGTAACCAAGCCGAGTGACTGGCAGAATTGGTGGATGACCGATTCTAGGTGCGAATTGTCCGATAGCGGACACTCAATGAACAGGCAAACGCTGTGAGAGTGTCCGTTTATGGACAGCGCTGCGATACTGCCTGGGCGCAGATTGGCTCAGGTTTCCGACGTCGAGGCAGAATTGAGAAAGCTGCGCCAGGCTTGGCGTCAGTCGAGCACAGGGACTTCCAGGCGGTGTTTCTTCATCTTTCGCAACAGCGATTGACGAGAAAGGCCAAGTAGTCTCGCGGCTGCAGAGCGGTTGTAATAGGTGTGTTCGAGCGTCTGCAGAATGTAGCTTCGCTCTACGGCTTCCAAAGATTCCCACTGAGCAGGGTGGGCTGGCGAAGGGTATGGATTGACGTTAGACAGAGGAGGGCGACTGGCCGAGCAGAATTCTAAATAGCCGCTGTTGCAGCTGCCAGGGGACCCCAAGGAGTCGATTTCGCCGACACGGCTTTTGAGGAGGCTGTGCATGTATTGCAGTGTGATTAGCGGTTCGTCGCAGCTCACTACCGCCTGCTCGAGCACGTTTTTCAGTTGACGCACATTTCCTGGCCAAGAGAACTTCTGCAAAACCTCAAGGGCACCTGCAGAGAGTTCTTTCTTGGGCATGCCTTCCTGGGCCAGTTGTCCGAGGAACTCGGTGGCCAAAGGGGGGATGTCTTCTGGGCGACTAGCCAGAGACTGAGTCGGCAGTGAAATTACATTGAGCCGATAGAAGAGATCTTCGCGAAATCGGCCTGCCCGCACTTCCTCGGAGAGATCTCGATTGGTCGCCGCGACAACCCTTACGTCGACCGCAATCCCGTCGTGGCCGCCCACGGGGACAACGACGCGTTCTTGAAGCACCCGCAGCAGTTTGGCTTGCAATTCGAGCTCCATCTCGCCGATTTCGTCGAGGAAGATCGTGCCCTTGTCAGCCGCTTGAAAGCAACCCAGGGAAGCGTGATTGGCCCCTGTAAATGCTCCTTCGAGGTGTCCGAATAATTGACTGGCCATTAGCTCGCCGGCCACGGCGGCACAATCGACCGGTACAAAACGATTGGCGGCACGAGGGCCTGAAGAGTGGAGTGAACGCGCGATAAGCTCTTTGCCAGTACCGCTGGGGCCGCTGATCAGCACGCTAGAGTTGAATTGGGAGTAACGCTCGATTTGAGCGCGAGTACTCCGAGTCCAGGCAGAAGCCCCTCGAAATCGGTCGAGAGTTGTGAGGTTTTCACCAGTTGCCGTGGCCACTACCGCCCCCCTCGATTCGATCGACGCCAATCGGTGCTGAACTCAACCAGGTGCAGGTATTGAATCCGTCATACTGCCAGCAGAGACAAAGGGCAGCTCGAATAGAGTGAGTGAGACAAGAATCTGAGAGAGAAGATTGCTGGGTGGTGCGAAGGCTATTCGTAAGCCGATTGCGAAGAACGCCTGTCGATTTCGCTTGCAGCGCACAGATGATCCCTTGGAAGAATCGGCTAGTTGAACAACTTGTGGGTCGAATCATTAGCGTACTCCACTACCAGGGGGTAGGCAGCTTACACTACTTGTGTAGTCGAGTCAAATAGAAAAAGTGTAATTGAAATACACGGTTGCGAGAGGGTAGTTTTTTCCTGCCGCGTATTCCATGAAATTGGAGAGAGTCCGCCAAGAACATAATGAACAGATGAATATCAGTTAGAGTCAGGTTGAGTTCGAAAGTACTACGCTAATCGAAAAAACCGCACTTGCGACAATCAAGCTGCCATCAGATCTGGGGAAGCAAGCCGCGATAGGTCCCGCAGGCGAGTGCGCCGGGCTACGTCCGCAGGAGAGGTGCCGTAATGGCTGGCTTGGTATATAGGTTGCTTTCGCCCCCTCTGGCGGGGCAAGCAAGCGAACGAAGGGGCTACCTGTGATAGGGCTTTTATGGCGGTTTGTAGACGTTGAATCCCGGTTTTTGGGTGCGGTGGATTAATCGTCGCAGCACTCGTCGAATTGCGGCTGCCGGATGCGAGGGGCGCGAAAGGGGAGTGAGGCGAACTGAACTCGAGATCCCAGCTACATTCGGACGCCGAATTGCAGCATCCGCGAGAAGTATTCCAACAAAAGCGACAAAGACGGGTTGAAAGCTGTTTTTCTGGCAAACGGCAAGCAGAGTGAGAATAGCAGTTGGGCCATCGCTGTGGAAAAAGGGCTTTCCAGGAAAGCCGCGAATGTTGGTCGAGGGTGATTGTCGCAATTGTGGCGTGACAGGGCTACAATCGCTTTTTGGCCTGACTGTTGCTTGAATTCGCTTCGGTGTGAGCAAGATCGCGAATCCCAGTTCATCGGCCAATCCTCGCATTGTGTAAGTGGCTAGAAGCAAGGCATTATTTCGATTGGATACCGATGTCGAGGTTTCTTTTCGTCGGCGTACTGCTGGTTGGCTGTTTTCAAGTATTCGCTGATCAGCAGGCCAAGCAAACTGACGAGCGGCCGCCTGCAACAAGCCTGGCAGATCGAAAAAGCACGCCGCATCGAATTGACTCCAAGCATCTGCCCAATGCGGTGCAGATACATCCCAAGGTCATCTCGGGAGGATTGCCCGAAAGTGACGCGGCATTCCAGGAATTGCAATCACTCGGCGTGAAGACGATTATCAGCGTCGACGGCATGAAGCCAGACGTGGAGACGGCAGCCAAGCACGGGCTGCGGTACGTGCACCTGCCGCACGGCTATGACGGCATCCCTGGTTTTCGCGTGAAGCAATTGGCCAAGGCCGTGCGCGAGCTTGACGGGCCGATCTACATTCATTGTCATCACGGAATGCATCGTAGCCCTGCGGCGGCGAGCGTCGCGTGTGTGGCAGCAGGGATGATTCCAGCATCCGAGAGTTTGTCGATCCTCAAATTTGCGGGAACCAGTCCGAACTATCGAGGACTCTATCAGTCGGCGCGGGAAGCGAAACCGCTTGAGACGGCTTTGCTGGACGAACTCGAGACCGAGTTTCCGGCGACCGCCGAGGTGCCTCCCTTGGCGAAATCCATGGTGGCTATGGAACATACGCATGACCATCTACAGCTGATTGCAAAGGCCGGCTGGCAATCGCCGACCAACCACCCCGATTTGGATCCTGCCCACGAAACGCTTTTGATGAAAGAGCATTTTACAGAACTATTGCGTAGCGAAGACGTCGAAACGCAGCCGGAAGAATTCAAGCAATACTTGCGAGAATCTGAACTGGCAGCGAAAGCGATCGAGGATGCGCTTCGCAAGTGGCAAGCGGCATCACCCCCGGTCGAGACTCGAGAGACGATCGAGCGATTGTCGGCTCGTCTCTCTGCCAACTGCAAAGCGTGTCACCAGCAGTTCCGCGACTTTCCTCTGAGCGAGAAGTGAGCTCCTGCAGACCGAGCCAAAATGCCAACCCTTCCGCTTGATTAAGCCGATCGCGCTCGCCGCGGGTAGTATGCGACCAGGCATTTGCTTATTATTACCTAGCGCTAGCGCTTTCGGCTCGAATTAAGATGCTAGTTGATGCAGCAGGGCAACCGGTACGAGTTACCGGCTTTTTTTCTGCCGAGTGATATTCAGGTGACAGTCTCCTAGATCGTTTTGGTTGTGAAGAACACGGAAGGTAGGACTCGCATGTCGCGCCGACATCCATTGGACGTTATCAACAGGTTTTCCGACCAGCCCGTTTTGATATCAAGACTTCTCTCCTTGGCCTTGCTAGGCACGGTTGTCTTGATTAGCCCGGGCATGGCTCAGCAACCGGCCGATATTCGGCACGTGGTCGCCGCGATCGAAAAGGACAGATTCCATGGCTGGCCTGCCAATAATGGCGCCTGGCAATGGGGCGACGAGCTGCTGGTTGGTTTTACCCAAGGCGACTACGACTCGGTGGATGGGCACAACATTAAGGGCATTGAGGAGAGCAAGTTTGCCCGCAGCAGAGACGGCGGCGAGAGCTGGGAAATGTTCGATCCCGATAACTTCCTGGATGACGAGAACGTCAAGTGGCTGCCTCAGGGCAAGAAGAAACTCACCAGTCCCATCGACTTCACGCATGGCGGCTTTGCCATGCGAGTCTTTGGCACCGGCTACCATGGCAACGACGACCCTGCAGGCGGCTTTTACTACTCCTACGATCGAGGAGCCACCTGGAACGGCCCTTACTACTTGGGCGACATCAACAGCCATGAAGCCCTGCGAGATAAAGCACTCACGCCACGCACCGATTACCTGGTCCTGGGAAAGCGAGAGTGTATTGTATTCATTACCGCTAGAGATAATGGAAACAACGATGCGAACAATAGAGGCTCGCAGCGTATTGCTTGTATCAGGACGGTTGACGGAGGCGTAAGTTTTGAACTGCTGAGCTGGATCACGCCGGCCTCAGACGAGTATCGGACGATCATGCCCTGCACGATCCAGCTGTCTGCCAATGAGTTCGTTACCGCGTTTCGCAAGATCAACGTCGACAAGTCGCAACTGGAGAGCACTATCGACACGTATCACTCCGCCGATCAGGGTCGCAGCTGGAGTTTTCTGAGCACGATCAAAGAAATCAAGTTCAACTCGAACCCGCCAGCATTGCTCAAACTTGCCGACGGCCGGTTGTGCTGTGTGTATGGCGATCGGGACGTCGGAAAGATCGCAGGCAAAATGAGTAACGATAGCGGCAAAAGCTGGGGGCAGGAGTTCACGATTCGCGCTGACTACGTAGACTCAGACGACTGGGCCGATATGGGCTACCCGAGGCTCGCCCAGCGATCGGACGGCAAGCTGGTGGCGATGTACTACTGGGCATCCCCCGAGCATCCCCAACACTACATCGCCGCCTCGATTTGGCAACCGTAACAAGCAACTGCGGCGAGGAGGCCAGCGATCGATGCGAATTCTATCCGAGTACATCTTATTGGGGTTCCTCTGTTCCTGCGCCACGGCGAATACGCTGGCAGGAGAGTTGTTGCAGCTTGACAACGGGGAAGTCCAAGTCGGCATTGATCGGAAAAAGGGCGGCGCAATTACCTGGCTCTCTTCGGCAGCCTATCCACACAACATCATCAATCTCGCCGATCCAGGGCGACTCATCCAGCAATCGTATTACGCCGGCAAAAGTCTCGATCGGACAGCCGCAGGACAAAGCAAGGCCTGGAGCCCTTGGCCGTGGAATCCAATTCAAGGCGGTGGGGTCGGGTCTTGGGCACGCGCATCAGAGTTTCAGCTGCAGGACGGCACGCTATTCTCAGAAACCATTCCCAAGTTGTGGGACATGCCCGACGAAGAAGCAAGCGCGCTGATGAGGCAATGGACGACGTTCGAGCCGGGGAGTTCGAATACCGTGGCGGTGCAATGTGAGTTTGTTTCTCTGCGTCACGCAAACGACCCTTGGGGCGAAACCCGCTTGAGTGCTCAGGAAGTCCCTGCGTGCTATTTCACTCGCAACTTCGCGAGATTCCAAAGTTATCTAGGCCATGGAAAGTGGCGCAACGAATCTCAGTCGGTTGGCCCCCCCTGGGGTAAGACGACTCCACCGCTAAAAGCCATGGCCTGTTTCGAAGCCAACGGCCAGCAAGGCGTTGCCGTTTTCAGCCCGACCTCAGCGGGACTATGGAACTTCGGTCCGCACGGTCGAGAGTTGAGCAGCAAATCGGCCTCTGGCCCCTGCGTCCATATCGCACCGATCAGCCGGGTCAGACTTGCCTCGAAATCCACGTACCGCTACCGATATTGGCTGATAGTGGGAGATGCAACCGATATTGCTACAAGCCTAGATACCCTATGGGACAAGTATTCGCACGAACGCGCGGAGCTTTCTCAACCGTAGCTGGAAGCCACCAAATTGATTCTTCAATCTGTGCAAAAAATCATTTCTTTGCACATCGGTTTGCAGGACCCAAAGGGCGGGTCGAAGCCTGGCGGCGCTCGCTGCGCTAGCTTTAGTGCCAAGCACGTTCTTCTTGGCCTGATTGGCGACCTTCCAAGATTGTGAGGTGTGTTTTTCTCTCGGTCATTTAAGGTTTGCCCATCGTGCAGGAAAACTTCTTACAGCTGTAAGTTGGCTATGACTTCCCGCACAGGAGTACCACTGATCAGCATTTTATGGCACAGGGTTTGCTACCTATTCTGGCAAAGGCGTCTGGCACGTGAGTTTTCCTGCGGTCAGCACGTTTGGGTTTGTTTGCTGCGCGCATCATAGCTTCGCACATCGTGACTAGGCCGCACATCAGGCACAACGGTCCTACCAACGTTTAGGGTCGGTTCGATACAGGCTCCAAGCCATAACCAGGGGGAGTCTCATGCGATGGCTAACTCTCAGTACGGCAGTAGTTTTGGCCGCGTTCTGCCAACTGGCGCAAGCCGCTACCGTAGTCACCGGCGACGTGACGCCGCCACTGCCGTGGGACGCTTCGACTACGGTATTCATCGGCAACACGGATATCGGGACCCTGGCTGTGGATGGAGGTAGCGAGCTCGAGTCGTCTCTTGCCGTGCTCGGCTACGAATCCACGGCGACTGGCGAGGCGACCATCACCGGGGCCGGATCTCACTGGACCGCTGACGGCATCCTTGTCGGCATTGGCGGTAGTGGAAAGTTGACCGTGGAGGACGGAGGCCTGGTGACTGCGGGTACCCTGTGGGCTTCGCTGAATGACCTCTATGGCGACGGCACAATTGACGTCAGCGAGGGTGCGGTCCTCGACGCCGATCTACTGTTCGACGCTACTCACGGAAAGCAGTATCAGCTTTCCTTCGGCACTGGAGGCACCTTGACCGTCGACTTTGACGGGGGCGACCTGGGCGTGGGATATCGAGGAGCGGGCACTCTAGCGATCGCGGATGGCGTCGTTGTCTCTGCTCCAAATTCGATTGGCTTATTGGGTTTCGCTCCCAACGCGACAGGCTCCGCAACGATAAGCGGGCCAGGCACTCAATGGAGCACTTTGTATCTCAACGTTGGCTTGTTTGGCAACGGTCTCCTCCGCGTCGAAGAGGGCGGCGAGGTAATTCAGGGATACGAAAGCTACGTGGGAGCACGAGAGATTGGCTGGGGAGACCTCTTTCCAGACGCAAAGCCAGCAGGGGAGGTCATAATCACTGGTCCCGGGTCGAAGTGGACGAGTGAGGACAATGTCTTCATCGGCGACAATGGCCGGGGAACACTTCGCGTGGAAGATGGTGGTGTGGTGAATCACAACGGCGGTGTCGGCCTGGGGGGGTATTATTTTACTGGGGATGGAATAGGGGAGGCAATCGTCTCGGGGCCCGGATCAGAATGGAACATTCGGAGATTTCTGGCCATCGGTAGGTTTGCCAATGGGTCACTCAGGGTGGAGGGAGGTGGTCGAGTTACCAGTGCTTATGGCGATCTGGGCGATAGCGGTGGGACAGGAGCGGTGACAGTTACAGGCGCGGGCTCCCAATGGATCGCTAACGGTAGCATCTCCATTGGTAACGTGGGTAGCGGAACACTTACGGTGGATGATGGCGGCGAAGTGGTGGCGCAGGTCTCGATTCACGGCTCGCTGAAAGATCTGCACGGCGACGGCACAATCACCGCAAGTGGCGGTGCAATTCTCGATGACTTTGACCTGCGGTTTGACGCCACGCATGGACTTCAGCAGGATATCCCTTTCGGCTCCGGCGGCACTTTGTCCATCGACTTTGACGGTGGTGTCTTGGGTGCGGGACATAGTCGGACAGGGACTCTAACAATTTCTGATGGCGTCGAGGTCAACAGCTCGTATGGGTTGCTCGGCAACCTCGGAACGGGAACCGCAACGGTTACCGACAGCGGCTCAAAGTGGCTCCTCAGCGGCGCACTCAACGTCGGCCGGCTGGGCAGCGGCACGCTCCATGTGGAGGATGGCGGTTACGTTAGCAGCGATCAAACCCGGATCGGTTGGATAGTCTACGAAGATTATCGCGGAGTGTGCCACGTGACGGTCACCGACTCCGGATCCCAACTAGTATCTAACACCCTGCAACTCGGGGGGCCGGGCGGCAGTACGCTCCTTGTGGAAGCAGGTGGTCAACTGCGCAGCAACACCGGATCTATTGGTAACGCGGAGGCACTCGTCACCGGCGCAACGTCCCAATGGAACAACAGCGGCAATCTCGGCGTTGGCGGCTCGCTTGCAATCAGTGCAGGCGGACTGGTGAGCGTCGGCAGCATACTCACTGTGGATCGAAATCTGGACGGCAACGGCATCATCAACATGGCTACCGGCGGGATGCTGGCCCTGCAAGGCGATGCCGATGGCTCGATTAGTGAGTTCTTAGACCTGGTCGAAGGCTCCGATGCGATCCGTTACTACGACACCTCACTCGCCGGCTGGGCGCCGATCACGGCGGCGACCTATGGCG
>JAGQOW010000136.1 GCA_020427155.1 Planctomycetales bacterium
AGCTCCTTTAGCATGGGGGCTGTCGAAGTAGATTGTGTACTGCTCGCCGGGCCAAAGGATCGGTGAGAGGCCAATCACTCCTTGGTCCTCTGGAACGTAGTGTTTAGCGATCGCTCTGGGGTCGGCCGCAAGAAGCATGGCCCCCTCGCCAATCGCGTCGACTCGATTAGGCATGGTCAGCACGAGATTATGGGGCATGCTCAAATCGTTATTCTTCAAGGTGATCGCAATACGCTTGCCAGGAGGAACGCGCAGACGACGCGGTTGGAATCGCAAACCGGCTACCGCAGTAACTTCCAATGCAGTGACGTCTTGCGACTTACCGAGCGACTCCTGCAACACCAAACGTTCATCGAGAGGATACTGCTCGGCTACTGGAAAGTCAGGGTAATGTTTCGACCTGGTGACGTGTTGATATCCTGGAAACTTTGAAAATGGCTTTTTCAGGGCAAACAGCGAATAGTAGACATCGGGAGAGAAGGTTTTGCCACGTCTTGTTGTCAGTCGCATATGCACGTGGAGTTGCATGACGGGATGAAGGTGAGGAATCTCCAGGAAGACCGACCGACCATCCTCCAGTAATTGAACAGAATGCACTGGCACCGAGTCGTGCCCGCGTCGGCCGGGCTCGCGAACCGAATACTCGGGCGAGCCGTAGGCCTTGCTGTAGAGATAATTCCACTGCTGACAGAAAACGTTCTGAAGTCCAGCCGAAGCGGGATCGAGCTCGCAATTGAAGCGAACAAGTAAGCCGTTTTCAAACGACTCGATTGCCGTGGGAAGCGGCATTGCGCCGCCAACGTAGCGTACCCGTTCGAGCGAGCCGTCTTCACGTGCATAGGATTGCCAGCCGTCGGTGCCGGCGACGTAGAGTTGCCCGTCGAGCGGGTTGAATGCCAAGCGATGTGCACCTGAAAGAAACTCGCCGGGCAGTGGCATCACGCCACCTTGTACCCGGTTGCCGACAGTCTCTCGCAACACAGCATAGTGGCTACAGTAGCCAAATGAAGTGCCGAGGATGCTTCCTGCCAATGGCCCCCAACGCGGATCGGCGGGGGCGAAAATGAGTCCACCAGGAGAGTTATCGACACCGCGCGGGATAAAGCAGAGCGGCAGCTGGTAGCCGTATTTTCCTGCCTTTTCTTGAGGGCCAAGGAGTCCATGGTAACTGCCGCCACCGACTTCGAAGATACCCGTAGCAGGTGTCCAGGTTCCTTCCTGGCTGGTGGCCAAGACGATCTTTCCGTCTGGCGATACACCCATGCCGTTGGAGTTTCGTATGCCAGAGCCAAGTGTTTCGACTTGTGCCCCCTGCTTTGCTAGCTTCGCCGCTCCCGTGATCGGCGAATAGAAATAGAGCGCGCCCCGTTCGTCGGCACACAGATTGGTCAAGAAGTCGTGTCCCGTGCCGGTCTTAAAATCGTTTGAGACACATTCGTAGAAGTCCGCTTCGCCATCCTCGTTGAGATCGTGTAGACGAGTGATTTGATCGCGTCCAGCAACAAGAATCTTTCCTGCTTGTACCAGCAGCCCGAGCGGCTGGTGGAGTCCTGCAGCAAACCGTGTCCACTGCAGTTGGTCGAGATCGTCGTCGATTCCATCTACCAGCCAGACGTCGCCCATCAGGGTACAGATCGCTGCGCGGCCATCGGGAAGAAACCCGAGACCGCCTATGCGCATTGGCGTGTTGAACGGGTTCTTGGTTCTGTAGGGAATGGTCAGCGTATCAATGACATAGGGGCCGCTTCCCGAACCTAACTTGCCATGGGTAACGACTCTTTCATCTGACCAGTTGGCAGGCCCTGAAGCGGTGAGAGCTTTGGTTTGGCCATCATCGAAAGTAGGGGAAAGATTGCTCTCCAAGTGAGCGCCAGGGGGAAGTTCTCCGTCGATACTCAAAGACCGAACGAGTTTCTCGCCGTTAGCCCAGACGTGGTCGTAGATCGTCGCAGCGCCGATGCGGTAGACGAAAACTACCTTCTGCTGGTTGCGATAGTAACCTACATACGTTGTCCTAGTCCCTTCAGCGAGTTGCCATTTAGAGTCGGTAAGGTCCAGCACTCTTGCACCGACAGGCTTGACGCCACCAAATAGCCCAAATCTGAAGGCTTCCCAACGGATTCCGCCATTCCAGAGGTCGACAAAAGTAAGCCGAATGGGATCGAATACGGCCGTATACTGTCCTTCAGGGCCGATCCGCACCGAGATCGCTTTAGGGGTTATTTGACCAAAATGATGAGCGGTTTGAGCGATAGAACTGCCGACGTCAACCTCGTTGAGTAAGTGGTCGTCGTTGTCGGAGGAAGGATTCTGACCCCAGTGTCCAAACGTGCCGCCATCGAGCCCTGGGAACTCGGGAAGAAAATCGGTCAAGGGTCTGTCCGAGTCGAGTTGGTTCTCGGCTTGGAGGGAGTAGAAGTTCCGAACACGGTTCTGGGGAAAGGGAGGCAGACTGCGCTGCTGGGGCTCACTGGTTTGGTCATTTCCGTACGAGAAAATGTCGACAAGCAACGCTAAGCCGAGTGAAACAAGCAGGCTAAAGAGGAGTGCATTACCAGCAAAAAAACAACGAAAAGAGCTCACAACAAGGCCTTCATTCAGGTGAAGTTACTAAGTTGGCAGTGACCTTTCGCAAGCCGTCTAAGTTCTCTCTGAGACTCTGTTCAGCATCGATTGTCGGGCGGTGGTCCAGAATTCCAATAGGACCATCGTACTGGCTTTCGAGGACTGAGCGAAGCATTGAAGCCTCGTGTAACCCGGAGCCGATGGGCAATATCTTGTTGGCACCCCGGCTGACTTCTTCAGCGGATTGCATGCCGTTAAGATTCAAGCAGAGCAGATAAGGCTGCATTAGGGCGAGAACCGCTGCAAAATCGTCGATGTGACCATGTCCATGATGAAAGTTGTAGACGATTCCCACATGTTTGGCTTGGTGGTCTTGTTGCAAGTGCTCGCAAACTGCGATCAGGTTTACTGGTTCGCCACCCCAGCCGCCGTGATTGTACAAGCCAAGTTTTAGCTGGAGTTCTGCCGTCTTATTGACCAGCGGCAATAATGCGTTTACTGCAGCTTGCACTTTTTCCGCATCAGTATCGCCTTCGGGGCTGGGATTGGTGATCCAGATTTGAGGATGGATGCCATACTTAAGAATGAGCGGCTCTAATGACGGATGCCAATTCCAGAACGCAAAGAAATCTAGATTGTACTTTTGGTATTGAAGAATCTCTTCCTCGAAGGTTCCGACGTGCTCCTCGCGCCAATCGTAAGCCACGCGTCTTATTCCTAGTCGATTGAGCATCTCAGCTCGTTCGGCAGGGCCTCGCTTGGCACTGTCGAAAGGGACGAGGCACCACGCAACGAGGTTCGACTTTTGCCACAGTGTCTCGCGTGGAGTCTCAGCAGAAACGGCACTGACTAGGACCGATTGGTTCGAACAGAACAAAACCAACAAGCACGCCCCAACTCGTTCTGCATGGAAGACCATTTCAAGTCCGTCACATCCGAGGAATCGGCTGGGAGTAGAGAACATCAAGTGCCTTATCCGAGGCTTGCCGCGTTGGCCTGGATCTTCTTGATCGCTGCTACGATTTCTTCCATGTCCTGTTCATCGCCAAGCAGGCAATACTGGGGAATCCAGTAGTCTTCTGTGGCTGCCCGACGGCTGTTTGGGTAATCTGCTCGTAAGAACGCATGCTCTTCTTCGGCTTGACTTCCGGACAAACGAGACTTGTAAGCACCGTTCTGGAACATATCAAGCTTGTGAACCTCAGGATAAGGAGCCTGGCTTCGGATCCCTTCGGCATTCATCGCGGCAGTAAACCGCTCGGTCGAGATACCTGCAAATTCACTATTGTCGAAGTGGAAAATGTAGGCGTAGTGACCGTTAAGCGTGCAACGAGGATCGCGGGCTTGGGGGGTGATCCCCGGAATTTCTGCTAACAATCGATCTAGCATTGCCCCATTGGCATCGCGAAGTCGAGTCTGCTGATCAAGCCGTTCGAGTTGTGCCTGCAGCACAGCCCCTTGCCATTCGCTGAGGCGATAGTTCGAACCATAGGCAAAGTGACTGTAAAACCATTCCCCTGGCAACCGGCCACAGTCGTGGACCGAGCGGAGGTTTCGCTCGACCTCATCGTCGTTAGTGATAATGATGCCGCCCTCACCTGCAGTCATCAGTTTGCTCGACTGAAAACTGAAAGTACCAGCAACGCTGTGGGTGCCAACCTTCTTGCCGTTCCACTCGCTGCCGTGGGCATGGGCGCAGTCCTCTAGCAGAAACAAGCCGTGTCTACTGGCAATCTCCGTTAATCTGTCCAAATCGGCAGGATGCCCCCCCAGGTGGACCGGGATAATGCCTTTGGTGCGTGGAGTGATAGCCGCTTCGACGAGATCAGGATCGATGCATTCAGTGTCACGGCAGATGTCAACCATCACCGGCATCGCGCCAGCAAAAAGTACTGAGCTTGCAGTGGCTACAAAGGTCGAGTCGGGGACAATCACCTCGTCGCCCGGTACCACACCCAACGCGGCAAGCGCAACTTCCAGGGCGTGGGTACCGTTGGTGATGGCGATTCCATGCTTTGCGCCGTGGAAAGCAGCAAATTCTTGCTCGAACTTTGTTACGCAGGTCCCTTCGGTCCTCCACCATTTGCGACTCTCTAGAACATCGATCAACGCCTGTTGCTCGCGCTGATCGTACTGGGGCCAGGCGGGGAAAGGCTTTGTCTTGGACGGCGTTCCGCCATTGATTGCTAATTCAGTCATTTCTTTTGTAATGCTTCCTTCGAGGATTCAGTTTGCGCAAAGCTTCTCCTGACGCCTAACGACTTCCTTTCTAACGGGCACGACGTCTGGAAACGCCCCCGCAAAAAGTATCAAGACAGCTGATGAACCGCTCGATCATTCGCCGTCGGGCAGGCGGCGCACCTCGATGTTTCGGAAATAGGCCGTGCTACCTGGATCATGAGCTTGCAGGGCGAAAGTTCCGGAGCTGAGTTTGACAGTACCCTCTTTGTCATCAGGCTCGGTGTAGTCTACGACCACGTTGCCATTAAGCTTCACTACAACATGCTTACCACGCACAATGATCTCTTGCACCCACCAGGTGTTGTTGCTCAGCCCTACCTTGGCGATATCGTCGGCAAAGATCTTGACCGTATTGTAAAGACTCCCCGACTTGACAGGATCGCCCTGCGAGACATTCACTTGCGACTCATAGCCGAACTGGGGCCACCCGGAATCCAGCCACTTGGTGTGGAAATAAATCCCCGAATTACTAGTAGGTTTGGTTTTCACCTCTGCGCGGAAATGAAAGTTTTTGAAGTCGTTGTCCTTACCCATGTAGAACAAGTGGCCACGGGGGCCGTTGATGACAATTGCTCCGTCGACGACGGAAAAAGCGTCTTTGCTTTCGTTAGGTTTCCAGTCGCCGAGAGTCTTCCCATCGAAGAGAGAAATCCAAGGGCCCGCTTCGTGATGATCGGCTAAAGCAAGCCCCGGGGAAGTTGTGACTGCGACGAGCACTGCTGCAAGGGCCATGAGGTAAGGAGTGATGCTGGACGGTTTCATGCTGGTTTACTCCGTTGTTAGTAGATAATGCTTAGGTGAGACTTGTAGTACTGGATACCGTTGATATTAATAATGACGGATGACTGCAGCCAAGGCTACCAGCCTTTTCCATTCTGGCGTGTACCACACAACGCGACCTCCATGCCCATGGCTTCTGCCATGGCTGCTTTGGCAAACATTGCCCGATCTGCATCGGCGCTGTTCTTGGCATAGGCAACATGAATGTGGTTTGCTTTGTGGCGCGCCATGAGTTGATCTCTCGACATGCCGTAGGTCACGGCGTGCATGATCGGCCACTGGAAGGTTGTCTCTTTCCAACGGCGTTCTGTTTCTTCCCGAGGAAGCTCGACAACACGAGCACGCCCGAGGTCCATTTTGAGTCTTCCACCTTCGATGAAGATTCGCGACCAGACGATTTCGCCTGGCATCGACACGCCACGAAGGGTGCTGCCGCCGTTAGGAAAGTACATTGCCGGCTGCCGATGGCCATCGGCGTTTTTCCAGCCCCCGAAATGAGCCGGTGGCGCCGCACCGCTGATCAGCAGAACCCAGACGTAGTCGTCGACAGTACCCGACTGGTCGACATCGCCCCAGCGAATGTCGTGCAAGGTGCTTTCGACTGGTTGCCCCATGGCTTTGTGTATCCTGTAGGTCATCAGAGCGTCGAGTCCTGCACATTCGTCGGCTTCGTTGAAGTGAGGAATTGCTTCGCCCTTGTAGAGTACGCGTTTCCCGTCTCTGCTTTTCACTGGCGGCCGATCTTCGTTATTCAGCGCACCTTCGACCAGGTCGCTGGCAGGCATCAGATCCTTAAGGCCCTGCTGATATTGAATGCCAATGCAATCGCAGCGAAAATCGTCGGCAATACGTGCTGCGGCGATATAGGTCTTACACTGAACCAGAATCTGTTTGTCGGTCAAATGTTCTCGGTGCTTGGGACCGGTATGAAAGGTCATGCCCTTCTCTTCCATCCAGTTGCGCACCTCTCGCGCCTCGTCGTCGCTCACCTGAGTTGCTTCAAAATATAGGGCCGATTGACTAAGACGTTCTTTGTAAACTCCGGTAGGGTTGAGCAGATGGTCGGGGATGATTGCATTGAACATCCCCATGCAGCCTTCGTCAAAGACGCCCATAATTGCCTTTTCGGATTTCAGCTGAGCAGCTAGTGCCTGTCCTAATTTGGCTTCTTTTGTTGGAGGCTTGATTTTTTTCCAGGGAACGACGTGGCGGGTGGGATGAGTGCATTTGCCAGTTTCGAGCCACTTCTGCAATCCTTTGAGAAACCGTGGATTGGAAAAATCCTCACCCCAAAGGGTGGAGTATTTTACGCCGGCCTTGGTAAGCGAGCCGTTGAGATTGAGCATGCCTACCAGGCCCGGCCACTGTCCCGACCAATTGGCGACCGTGAGAATGGGGCCTTGGTGACTAATCAAACCGCTAAGCACATGGTGAGAATACTGCCAAACTGCTTCGGCCACGATAACCGGTGCTTCAGGATGGATCTTAGCAAATGCTTCCATTCCTTGTTTTTGCGAACTTAGGAAGCCATGCTTTTCTTTTACGTCATATTCATGACCACGAACGACGGTGTAACCTTGCTGTTCGATCGCTTTGGCCAGTTCAGCTTCCAACTCTTTTTGGGCTTGCCAGCAGGCCTGGTTTGCCGACAAGCGGAGATCGCCGCTTGCAAAGAGGAAGACAGTGTTCTTTTTTGGTCGAGCAGGGACTTGCACCTGGGGCATTTTGTAAACGGACATGCTTTTTCGATGAAACAAATTGAGAGTGGCTAATAGTACTTGTACGGTCGGCGCACTTGCGCCGCAGGGAAGCGAGAGGCTCCGTAGCTGACAGCAGACGTGTTAATAGCTACGACTGTTCTCACCTGGGCTACCGTCAAGAAGCGAGGAATTCACCGAGCTTGCGGTAGTCAGCATATACTCGGCTGTAGGCATTATGGGCTTCTTGGTCAGGTTGCACAACAACTGACTCACGATCCTTCTCGCCAGCGATTTCACCAGCCATCGCAGCGATAGCCGCCTGGGTTGTGGCGAAGGAACTGGCCTCGGGGCCCGCGGCGATAACGCCCAGAATCGCCGCTCCCAAGGCAGGTCCCTGTTGGGAGGGGTGCACAGAAATCGGCTCTCCCAGGACATCGGCGTAGATTTGGACCAGTAGTGGGTTGTGATGCGGGAGACCTCCCGTTGCGACAAACTTCTCGACCGGCACACCGTTTTCCCGTAGCAATTCCACTATCCACCGCACTCCAAATGCCGAGGCTTCCATCAGAGCCCGATACATATGCGGGGCTCCGTGTCCCAGTGTGAGGCCGGTAAACGCGCCGCGCAACGAGCCGTCCATGAGCGGTGTTCGGCAGCCGTTGAGCCAGTCCATACATCGTACGCCCTCGGCCCCGGGCGGCAGCACGGCAGCTTGCTTGGTGAGTCGATCGAAGTTTGGCTCGCCGACCGTTTGCCGCAGCCAATCGAATGCGTCTCCTACGGCCGCCTGGCCAGTTTCGTAGCCGAACAATCCTGGCAAGATACCGCCTTCAACCACACCTGCCACCCCAGGCACCGACCGCTCGTCACGGCCATTCAGCATATGGCAACTGCTGGTTCCCATGACCATTACCAAGGTACCCGGGTCTGCTGCACCGGCGCCAGGCACACCTGCATGGGCATCGATTGTTGCGGCGCTGACGGGAGCCGACTTCTTCAATCCGAACCGCTCGACCATCGCCTGGCAGAGATTACCGGCCGATTCGCCTGGTGCCAACATACGGCCTGGCATCTTCTCGGCAACTACATTAGCGAGTTTTGGATTTAGCTCAGCAAAGAACTCGGGTGAAGGATAGCCTTCGGTGCTGTGCCACATTGCTTTATAGCCAGCCTGGCAAGTCGAACGAGCCAGGTCGACTGCTGCAGAGTCAACAAGTTGCCAAACAAACCAGTCGCCCGCTTCGAGCCAAACCTCTGCCGCATCGTAGACGTGTGGAGCTTCTTCCAGGGTTTCGAGCATTTTGGGAAAGAACCACTCGAGGCCGATGATACCACCGTAACGATCGAGCCAAGGCTCATTCCGCGAGCGCGCCAATTCATTGATCCGCTCGGTTTGTTTCTCAGCGCCGTGGTGTTTCCAAAGCTTGGGCCATGCGAATTTATCTTTGGCGAACTCTGGAAGCAGACAAAGAGGAGTGCCATCACGTTTGGCAGGTAGCATCGTACAACTGGTGAAATCGACGCCGATGCCAATGATTTCGTCACCAGTGAGCCCTGCCTTTTCAACGGCTCCGCGCACCGCTAGTGCCGCACTATCGATCCAGTCCTGTGGATGCTGCAACGCGAAGTTAGGCGGCAACTTCTCTGCCGTTCCAGGAAGAATGTCAGTGATTTGGCCGTGTCGGTAGGCCGAGACTGCAGAAGCCAGTTCACGGCCTGCCAGGTCAA
This sequence comes from Planctomycetales bacterium, assembly GCA_020427155.1. Classification (GTDB taxonomy): domain Bacteria; phylum Planctomycetota; class Planctomycetia; order Pirellulales; family Lacipirellulaceae; genus Bythopirellula. The sequence continues at coordinate 9,015 of JAGQOW010000136.1, forward strand.
CTAACAAGGCGCGAACCGACTCGGTACCGAAATCGAGGCCCAAGGCTACCTTTTGGGAATCGGACATTGAATCTCACCTATGCGTTAGAGTAACCAGCCATGACTGCCTGAATACCTGCGGCTTCGTCAGTGGCTAACTGCTCTAGTCGTTGTTTGATGGTCGCACGCTCCAGTTCCGCAAATCGGGTGAACGGGAGCGCCATGTGGTCGTCGCAGATTCCCAGGAAATTCAGTGCACACTTAATGCCCTTGATGTAGGAGGAGCCATGCTTGCCGACTCCATAAAGTAATTTACCGATTTGCAAGACCGAATTGTGAAGCAACTGAACTTGAGCGCTGTCGTTGCGATTGAACGCTTCATAAAGATCGACGAATAGTCGTGGAAAGAGATTCGCCCCGCCACATACGCCACCCATGACACCCATACTGAGTGCTTCGGCCAGTAGTTCTTCCGGACCGGTCATGACCATCCAGTCAGGGCGTTCGTTAGCGACCTCTACGTACTCGGCAGCAACGCTGAGATCACCAGAGCTGTCCTTAATGCCGATCACTTTGTCATACTGAAGAAGCTGTCGTAAGGTTTCCTGCTCGAAACTAACTTTGGTTAGACCTGGCATATTGTAGAGCACCAAAGGCAATGGCAAGCTGGCTATGAGGGAACGGCAGTAGTCCAACAACTCCGGCTGGCCGATTCGATAATAACTTGGCGCGCTTGCAACAACCGCAGAAACTCCCAGATCGGCAGCCGATTCGGCAAGTAATATCGAGTCGGCAAGGCAGGTGTCGGTAATACCAGCAAGTATCGGGACCCTATCGGCCGCTTGTCGGACCGTAACTTCGATCAATTGTCGCTGCAAGCTGGCAGAAAGACTGGGACCTTCGCCCGTGCTTCCTAGGATGAATATTCCGTGGACACCGCCGTCAATAAGGTGCTCGGTGAGCCGTTTGGCGCCCTCGACATCAATAGTATCGGGACTTGAGAGCGGGGTTATCATTGGCGGGACGATGCCCCGTAGCGGAAGTTCAATACTCGACATAGATTTCCTTCGAATGTAATAAACAGTCCAGAATACGAATACTAAGCATGGGTTTTCGAAGACAGCTTTCCGACAATCAGCCCTACAAGCAGAATAGACAGACTACCGATGACGACGACCAAAAAGCTATGGAATCGGCTGCGAAACCTGCTCCAGGGACTCACTTTGTAAACAGCAGAGTCGACGACGTCGGTTTCGCCGAAAGGATTGTTCAAGGTCAGGCTTTGTCCGTCACCTGCCACCGATTGAACGGAGTAATACTTGCCTTGAATCTCGATTTGATCGCTAGCTTTTAGATCACTCGAAAAGTCGATTCCTTCGCCAGTGACTTCGACTGTTCCCTGGGCGACACTCACGGTTCCATCAAGTTTGCCCCAGGCAGGAGAAAATACCATCCAGGCAATAACCAACGCGCCCACGAGCACTCCCGTCACAGCGGCCGGGCTTTGTACGCGGCTGATCATTCCGAGCAAGAAAAGTCCCAGCATGCCTCCGCTGAGGATGCTGGCCAAATCCCACCAAATGTCGAGCACATTTCCCGGTAAGCCGACTAGGGCAAGCGCCACGCCGGTCCCCAACGCTCCCCAAACCAGGGTACCGGCATAGAGCACGACCATCGACTGACGTTCGCTCGCAGCACGATTGAAGAATCGCTTATAATAGTCGTTCATCAACAAAGTGGCTGATGAATTCAAGCTCGTCGAGACGGTACTCATGGCTGCCGCGAATACTGCAGCGATCAGCAGTCCGGTCATGCCTGCCGGCAAGTGTTTACCGATAAAGTGGGGAAAGACCTTATCGCCCAGTTGAGAGGGAGACAATTCAGACGCAGTCTCTGAGAGAAGCCGTTCGTACTCGGTGGAATCAGGCGATATCTCGCGCTCTTTCAGTTGCTGCGCGGCCACGATGTTCCGAACTTCTTGCAGGTCTTCAGGGTGACTTTCGTAGAAAACAAACAACAGCGTACCAATAAAGAAGAACACCGCCGAAACAGGTACATAGAGCAGCGCGCCAAACCAGAGGCTCTTTCGGGCTTCTCGATCCGAGCTGGAAGCGATGTAACGTTGGACGTAGTTTTGATCGATTCCGAAGTTCTGCAGGTTGTTGAAGATGCCGTAAACGAGCACTACCCAGAATGTCGGTTCGATCAGTGAAGGCCCGTAACTTCCGAGAGAAAACTTGTTTTGCTGCTGAGCAATCTCGAATACTTGCCCTGGGCCTTCGGGCATGCTGAGAAACATCAGAACAATACAGCCCAGGGCGCCAGCCATTAGGA
>JAGQOW010000137.1 GCA_020427155.1 Planctomycetales bacterium
AGTCTTCACGTCCGGTCACATCGATGTGGCCGCCAGCCTTCCGTCCGCGATCATGCTAATCGTGCAAATTGCCCTTGGCGCGAGCAGCTATGCCGCGGCATTGTTCGGCCTGTGGGCGCTGCAGGGACGGCCGGCGGGTGCAGAGAGCTGGCTCTTCACAAAAATCCGCAGCGTACTGGGGTGATAATCCCGCACTGCATCGCCGGCAAGATCCAGACAGTCTCCAATGATCTAATTTCGCGGCAGAGCACCTAACGACCATGCGCACCGATGACTGACCAGCCTTCCACGATGATCGCCAGTGGCGCCGGCCAGGACCACTTGCCAGTGATCGACGCCCTGCGGGGGTATGCGATCCTGCTCGTGATCGCCGTGCACACGCTAGGCCACGTTCCGGACCTTGTATGGCCTGTCAAACGCATCATGGCCATGGGTTTCTATGGGGTCCAGCTTTTCTTTTTGGCCTCAGCCGTCACCCTGATGATGTCCTGGAACCGCAGTACGGGCCCAATCCCCCAGCGAAGCCTGAAATTCATGGTGCGGCGCTTCTTCAGGATTGCTCCCCTTTACTGGATGGCCGTTTTTTTCTACTGGTTCGCATATGAGATGCAGCCAGAACAGTTCAGCGCCCAACTACTGCTTGCGACCCTCTTCTTCTACAACGCCTGGAGTCCCTACCTGATCCCAACCGTATCGGGCTGGACACCCGTACCAGGCGGCTGGAGCATTGGTGTCGAGTTCTGCTTCTATCTGCTTTTCCCGCTGATTGCCACAGTCGCCACGAACTTGTGCAGGTCCCTGCTCTTCTTCGCGATTTCATTGCTCGTCATGCTCGCCGCATCTCACTTCGGCCAAGGCTTTTATCCTGAGATTGGCGGTGAAGAGCGATCCAACTTCCTCTATTTCTGGCCGCCAAACCAGCTCGTGATCTTTTCGCTCGGGATACTGCTCTATCACCTTGCTAGCGACGAATCATTAAGCCGCCGGATTGCCGAGTCTCGGATCAGTGCAGACGGGGCCTCCCTAGCAATGATCTGCGCAATGCTGGCGATCGCACTGTCGCTCGGCCTGAACAAGTTTTTCGACTGGGAACGCGCAGCACCTCCCACACATCTCGTTATGTCAGTCTGCTTTGCGCTCTGGGCGCTAGTTCTTCTGATCAAGCCATCCGGGTGGGTCGTCAACCGCGCCATAGCCGGGCTGGGAACTGTCAGTTTCAGTGCTTACGTCTTACACTTTGCTCTTCTGAAATACATCGGCTCATTTCTTCACCTGTCGTGGCCGTTCGGCAAGACGGGCCTGCAGTCCATCGCCTTCGAGGCTACGTTCGTCGTGCTTACAGTGCTAGCAGTAAGAGTTGTAGCGGGAGTGACTTACCGAGTCATCGAACAGCCGTTCATCGCTATTGGTAAAAGACTGCTGTGTCGGCGCCCAAGAGCACTCGAGGCACACGCCACTCAGAACCCAGGCCCTCCTCGCTGAGCTTCCTGAAGAGTATTCATACGTAGATCGTAACCACGCCCCCCCTTGAATCCACGCCACAGAGCCGAACCCCAATGCTGCAAACGCTCCAACACAAAACCCGAGTCCTCAGCGAAAAGCTGGGCCTTGGCCTCACTACACCCACCGACAATCGTGTGCATCTCGACGCTGCCATCGCATGGCTCAAACACGCGCAGGATGTCACCGGCAACGGCGGCGTTGCTCAAACCTGGTTGGTGCGTATGAAGAAATGGGCACCGTCCTACCCCGAGACCACCGGCTACATCATCCCGACCTTCTACCGCTACGCAGCCCTTGCCGGCGATACCGACGCCCGCCAACGTGCTCGCCGCATGGCCGACTGGGAGATCGACATTCAGCACCCCACCGGCGGCGTGCTCGCCGGGGCGCTCGGCGATTCCGACCAGCCCACGGTGTTCAACACCGGTCAGGTCATCTTCGGCTGGGTGCGCGCGTTCGAGGAGGAAGGCGACGAGCGTTACCGCGAGGCGGCCGTACGCGCCTCGAACTGGCTGTGCGACATCATGGACGACGACGGCTGCTGGCGGCAGTTCGGCTCACCCATGACCGGCAAGCACATCAACGCCTACAACACCCGCTCGGCCTGGAGCCTGGCCCGCGCGCACGAGATCACCGGCGAGCAACGCTTTCTCGACGCCGCCGTGCGCAACTGCGAGTGGGCGCTCACCCAGGCCGAAGCCAACGGCTGGCTCAACACCAACTGCCTGCAGGACAACGCCCAGCCATTTACCCACACAATCGCCTATGCAATGCGCGGCCTACTGGAAATTGGGGCGTATGCCCAACGCGAAGACTTCCTCAAAGCCGCTCGGCAGATAGGCGATGCAATGCTCGTCGCGCTGCCCGAGAACGGCTTTCTCCCCGGTCGTTTCGACAAGCAATGGCAGCCGACCGTCAAATGGTCGTGCTTGACCGGTGACTGCCAGCTCGCGATCAACTGGGGCCGGCTCTACCAAATTACAGGCGAAGCGAAATATCGCGATGGCACTTCTCGCGTACTAAGCTTCGTAAAGAAGACACAGCGGCTGAACCGCGGAGATATTGATACGGATGGAGGCATCAAGGGCAGCCACCCTATCAATGGGGGGTATCACCCTTGGCAGTATCCAAACTGGGCAACCAAGTTCTACGCTGATGCGTTGATCATGGATCAAAGCAATCTGTCCGGCACCCCATACGTCATTGCAAAAAGAAACGCGCTGGTATGAACTCAAATTTGCCCACTCACCCGATCCTGAGCTTTGACTTCAACACCTTCATGGAGCACGGCTCAATGATGAGCCGCGAGCATGTACTGCTTCGCCTCGCAAAAAACTACTTAATTATTCACTCCACACCACCGAGTGGTCGTGAGGTCGCCCCCAAAAATGGCGGCTTGACTAAAATCGCGGAAAATTTATATCACTACACGAACCCTCGCATTCTACCTAAGCTATACCGTCCGCAATTCCTGGTGCGCCTCGTAGATCGCTTGAGATCGGCCCACAGGAGAAGAGTCCTCACGAAGCTCGGCGGCAAGTCCCTACCAATCCTCTATATCTGGCATCCTGAGTTCGCACCCGAAATCGACCGATATGATTGCGCCCTAACCGTCTACCACATATACGACGATTACCCGACCTTAAACGGGATACATCCTGACCTTGAAGAAAAAGAGCTGACACTACTCAAGAAAGCGGACCTTGTCTTTGTTATAAACAAAAGCCTGATCGATAAAAAACGCAAACTGGTAGACAGAGAATACATACACCTCCCACAAGCAGTAGACTTTGAGCTTTTCGAGCTTGCCCGAAAGAACAAAACAGATCCTTCTACCGATATATCAAGAATCAAAACACCACGCCTTGGCTACATTGGTAGAATAAATGAAAAAGTAGACCTTGATTTAACTCTCAAGCTTACCCTTAAAAGAAGCGACTGGAATTTCGTGTTCGTAGGACCGGTCAATTCAACTCCTTCCATCTCCGATCTCATTAGCCGCCTAAAAGAAAGACCGAACGTCCATTTCCTCGGAACAAAAGACTTTTCGCAGATAGCAAACTACTGGAACTGCATTGATGTCGCGATAGTTCCGTACCGAGTGGAGCCCGGCCAGTGGGCCCACTTTGGAAGCCCCTTAAAGCTTCGCGAAGCCTTTGCCGCCGGCAAACCAGTTGTTTCCACCCCCCTGAGCGACGTGCAAGAGTTCGAAGGTCTAGCACTGACCGCCTCTACTGTGAGCGAATGGGAAGCAAGCATTGAAGAGTCTCTTGCACGAAGAGAAGACACAGCGCTCAAGGCGAAAATGCTTGATCTCGCACGTCAAAACAGCTGGACGGCAAGAACAGAAATGATCTCGAGAATTATCCAGGAGAGAATCGGAGCACTTTGAGCAATCAGACCACCTTCGCTTGAGAGCAGCGATTCATATCGATGAAGGACTTCACAAAAATGAAGAAGGCGCAGAATCACACGACCTATGATGAGATGTTCGCAAAAGGCGGAAAGGATGACCCCTATCAACTTCCGTATTGGCTGTCCTGCTATTATCCGATGTATCTCGCCGTTCTCGACGAAATAAAGAGTAACGGCTGCTCAAGCGTATTCGAGATTGGATGTGGCACAGGCGGTCTAGCACACCTTCTCAAGGATCGTCATCCAATAGAATATCGCGGCGTTGATTTCAGTTCGGTTGCAATCGAAAAGGCTGTCAAGAGGACGAACAACCCTGACGCTTTCTTTGTTGCAGACGCGCTATCCCCCGAGCTTTACCAGAACACCGAGAGCACGATTATCTGCACGGAAGTTCTCGAACACATCCCTCAAGATCTAAAACTCGTCGAACTTTGGCCCGCAGGCACCTACTGCATCTGCTCGGTGCCGAACTACGACTCTCAATACCACGAGCGTTTCTTCAAGGAAGAGACCGAGATCATTTCCCGATATGGGCATCTGATAGAAATAAATAAAATCAAAAGAATCAAGAAGCCGATACTTGAAAATATCGCAAAATCCAACCTGCTTCGACACCTACGCTGGAACCGATACAGGCCTAAACGACTGCTCGAACTTCTAGGCTTTGGCGACTTCGACGAAGTCGGAGGCTGGTTTGTTTTTTCGGGCAAAAGACGCAGCACAGAAAACGAAGAATAAGTTTCTAGCTCAACCATGAATATTCGCTCGGCTCTCGCGTACTCATTTGGCACTCGTTACGCGGCGACAGCCGTACAGTTCGTTTCAACGCTGATTCTCGCGCGCCTACTCTCGCCTAGCGAAATTGGAATTTATAGTGTCGGCGCTAGCGTCATCATGATCGCGCATACCCTGCGCGATTTCGGCACCTCGACCTATGTGATCCAAGAGCACGAACTAACGCCAGCACGGTTACGCACCGCATTCACGCTGACAGTAGCGATTGCTTGGGCCCTCGCGCTGATTCTCTATTTTTCCGCGGCGCCGCTCGGCGTTTTTTACTCGGAGCCGGGTGTTGCACTTGTCATGCAGGTGATGGCTTTCAATTTCGCACTGATCCCGTTCGGCTCAATCAGTGGCGCGATTTTGAGACGCGAGATGCGATTTCGCGCCCTGATGTACATAGCGGTTTTGAGCACGTTGGTTAACTCACTGAGCGCCGTCGTTTTTGCCAGTCTCGGTTTCGGTTTCATCAGTCTCGCTTGGAGTGCCGTGCTCGGCACCGCAACGACTGTCATTGGCAACTGGATCGCGGAGCGCAAGGCGTTTTTGATGTGGCCCAGCCTCGTCGAGCGCCGTCGGGTGCTCGCCTTCAGTCTCAGGAGTAGTGTGTCATCGATTGCTGCGGAGGCTGGGCATGCAGCGCCGGACATCGTGCTCGGCAAAACGATAGGTATGGAAGGAACTGGCCTGTTCTCCCGCGCCCTGGGTTACGTGCAGATCTTCGAGCGCCTTCTTCAGGATGGTCTGCGCAGCGTCATGCTGCCGTATTTGTCTGAACAGTTCCGATCGGGTGGCGACGTAAGAGCCAAACTGCAGGCCGCGGCACCCAACATCGTGTCGATTTCACTGCTGATCATTGGGCTGACCGGCACACTGGCGGACACGGCTATCGCAGTGCTATTTGGCCCACAATGGAATGACGCAGTGCCAGCGGCTCAATTGCTGTGTGTGGGCATGGCCCTGCGCAGCCTATCTCCCACTCTGGCTGCTGCCATGGTGGCGACCGAGGGAATTGCTAAAATAATGCAGGTAAACCTCCTCGCCACTGCAGCAAAATTCGCGCTACTCATCGCCTTATCAGGTCACGGCCTCACACTCGCCGCAGCGGGATTTGTCGGCGCTGAAATTACAGGGATAATGATTTTACTTTTTAAATGCAGAAAGAATAAAATTTTTGGATTTAGGGACTATTTCGAAATCATGATTCGGGCTTCTCCACCGTCAATCGCTGGATGTGCAACAGCATGGCTAATCGAAAACAACTTGGCAAATATCGACGATCTTTTCGGCCAGACCCTAAAGCTTGCTATAAGCGCCAGCGCTGCAATAGCAGTCTGGTTTTTTGTCGTCTGGAGCGCCAATACAGCCCCCAAAGCTGAACTCCAACGCATCTTTTCAGCTATCAAACGCCGTGCCCGCAAAAACCGTTAAAACACTCGATTTAAAATTTACTTTGCAAAAAGGGCCCACTTACTCACGCTGCACTCCGACCCACCTTTTTACAACACGGCGCGACCTGTAGCCCATGACAGGCAGTAGCAATTGAACGGTGGACCAGAAAAATGCATGATCGAAAGTTTGAGATTTATGAATCGATCGGACGCGCGCCGCTAGAATGGGGCGTGTATTCAAAAAGACTTGACGCGAGTTATTACCTGAGTGCTGACTATGCAGAGGTGTTACGCTCAGATGGAAACACGCCTATTTTTTTTAGTCTGGCGTTAGACGGAAGAGTGGTGGGTATGGCCCTCGGGGCGCTCACCGACACGTGGCGAAGGTGGCCATCCAGCAAGCTTCACAGAGGCTTCAAATGGAATACGCACCCCTGCGTGGAACACAACGACCACGCGATGCTCAACGATTTTGTTGAGTTGATACTTTCGCGACTGAGGCGACACCGTCCCTTGCATTTCGAACTAAACTCCGAGGACGCACGGATCAGCCCGATAATCGCGGAACACCATAAAATGCACCGCATCGAAAGGTTGGAGTTTCTGGTAGATCTCACGGGCGGCCCAACGCAGGTTTTGAATCAGATGCAGAAACGCAAGCGGGAGAAGCTTAAAGCGCAGCTAAGAGATTCCATAATTTCTGTAACAGAGAAGAATACAAAGGATGCTCTGATACGGCTTATCGAGTTTCAAGATAGCTCACGTGAACGGCGCCGCGCTCGCGGCGAGGATTATTCTGTTGCCACGAAAAATGCAGCAGAGTCAATATTTGATAGCTATCTCGCAACAGGACATGCGCGACTTTTTCTCGCATCGGATGATCAAGGACCCGTTTCTGGAATACTGTTGCACACGAACTCAACCAACGCCTACTACACAATGTCAGGCTGTGCCGCCAGGGGATTCGAAATTAACGCACAGACTGTTAATGTATGGCGGGCTATTGAGGCGCTTCACAGCGATGGATTTACGACACTGAACATGGGTGGCGTGAAGGCTGAGGCAGCTGATCCGTCGAACATCGGTCATGGCCTGTATCGATTCAAGAAGTCTTTTGGTGGAGTTCAAACGGAATGCATATCGTGGCAAAAAAAAACCGAGGGCCTCACCCTCGACGCTCTGAAGACGCTTTTTTACTACTAACTCGATCAAGCGAGAGGCATACGTATGAGATATCGAGGCGCATCCATTCAACAGCAGATTCATATTTTTTTATTGTGCCTCCTTCTATTTATTTTCCCCAGTGCTGCGAGCGCTCGTGACATCACCGAAGCCGAGTGGGCTGCATGGCCAGATTTCTGCAAGGCGGGTTGGTTGAATGGCTCGGGCGGAGCGAGGAGCGTTTTTCAGGGTCGCATGCCCCCCGGCGAAGTCAGTCAGATTCTTCGCAGAGCACCTCAATCTGTTGGCATCGCCGGACTCTGGCACTTTTGTCTGGCCATGGCTGAAACTAACCGAGCAAAGGTGAAACCCTACAACTCGGCAACGGCTAGATCTCTACAGGATGCGCTTAATGATTTTTCCTACTCTTTCGGCCGAACACCGATAACTGCACCTGGCTACTCAATGCTGACGGCACATTACGGAACCGCGCTTTACATCTCTGGCCGCAAGGAGGAGGCTATCGTAATGTGGGAGAAGGGCATGCAGGCTCGGCCTTCGAGTCGCGAAAGCTACTTGGCCATGGCTGAGATGCTTTTGAAGGAACGCAAGAATATAGATGCACTGAAGATTCTGCTTCGTTACGAGGAAAACAAAGCTTACGACAGCCCGGATGTTGAGTATTTTCTGGGACATATCTACTTCGAGTTGAAACGGTACGAAAAGGCCCGTGAACACGCAGACAAGGCTTATAAGCTCGGCTACCCCTTTCCTGGCTTGCGTAGGAAGCTAGAGCGTATAGGCAAGTAATCCCCCATTACGGCCAGGCGCATTGAGATTGGCCACTGCCCCCTTGAACCCATACCCTATAGCCCTCTCGCATGAGCTGTCTTCTTGTCGCTAGTATCTTCTCCCCGATCAACGGGGGTTCGGCCGTCGTGTACGAAACCATGTGCCAGTTCTCCCCCCAGGATTCGATGATCGTCTACGCCCCTTGGCGGCATTACATCGACGGGAAGGAGATCGAGGGCTGGCGCGAGCACGACGCCGCCGCGCCTTACACGGTCTACCGGACCGAACTGATTCGACCGCAGATCCTGCCGCCACCGCCGAGCCGCTTGCATTCGCTGTGGCGCCTGCTAAGCATCGACATTCCGCTTAAGTTGCGCGTTTTTCGCGAAGTGCGGCGCATCGTTCGTGCACACCAGATCAAGGTGGTGTGCATCGGCGAATTGACCTCGGGTAGCTGGATTGGCATCGCCGCGCAGCGCTTCCTGGGCTGCAAGATGATCAACTACATCCATGGCGAAGAGATCACCACCGAAACGGAGTACCGCTTCTTTGGCCGACAGCGACGAAAGTATCTGCATAAGGCCGACGCAATCGTCGCGGTAAGCCACTTTACAGAGCAGGCCCTGCAACGACTCATGGGGGTTCCGGCAAGCAAGATTCGCCTCATACACAACGGGGTGAATATTCAGCGCTTCACTCCCGGGCCACGGCCGCAGTATTTGATCGATCGCTATCGCCTGGCAGGCAAGCGGGTAATCGTGACGGTGGGGCGCACAGTGCCTCGCAAGGGCGCAGACGCATTGATCCGCGCCCTGCCCGAAGTGCTGAAGGCTGCGCCCGACGCGCATCTGCTGGTGGTGGGCGAAGGCGATTATCGGCCTGTGCTCGAGGAGCTTGTCCGCACGCACGGCATGGAGGCGCACGTCACTTTTGCGGGGAAGGTACCGGAAGAAGAGCTCGCCGACCATTACCGGCTTTGCGACGTCTTTGCGATGCCCAACCGCGAGATGCCGGACGGGGACACCGAGGGCTTCGGGCTGGTATTCCTGGAGGCCAATGCCTGCGGTAAGCCTGTAATTGGCGGGCGTGCGGGTGGTGCGGTCGAGGCCGTGCGGGATGGCGAAAATGGTTTGCTGGTGGATGGTTGGAGCGTGGCGGATGTGGCAGCCGGCTTGATCCGGTTACTGACGGACCATGCGCTGCATCAGCGGATCTCGCAGCGCGGCCTGGAGATTGCCCTTGCATCGAGTTCGCGCGCCAAGGCCGAACAGTTTCACGATCTATGCATGGAGTTGGTGCGTCAATGAGTCAAACCCCTGCGCAGCAGCGCACCGTATTGATTGTTGCCGGCGAGTTTCCGCCGCTTAAGACCATCGGGCGGATTCGCACGGTGAAGTTTGCCGAGCATCTTCGCAGCCTCGGCTGGGATGCTGTGGTGTTGACCGTGGCTGCCAGTGGCAGCGAGCCGAATTACGACGCCGCGCTCGAAGAGGAAGTGCCGGATGGTATCGAGGTTGTGCGCGTGCCGCTGGTGACCTTTGATGAAAGGATCACCCGTTCTGCGAAACGCCTGCTTGGGCATGGCGATGGCCTGGCTGCTTCTCTGCAGTCTTCGTCAGGCAGCGCTGGTACCGCGGCGGTCTCGCGTGGCGATTTGCAGCAGGCTGGCTTTTTCGAGCGGCTGCAGCTTGCGGTGAAGTGCTGGATTCGGCTGGGCCTGGACATCCCCGACAGCTATCTGCCTTGGGCGCTGAAGGCCGTACCTGCGGCACGGGAGATTTGCGCGCGCCGCAAGATCGACGTGATCTTCACTACGCTACCGCCTTTCAGCGCGGCCTACGTTGGCTATGTGCTCCGCGGTGAGACTGGTATTCCCTGGGTGGCCGACTATCGAGACCTCTGGTACGGCGACGTGCTGCGCGAGTGGCTGCCCAAGTGGCGTCAGAAGCTCGAGTTGCTGATCGAGAAGCGGCTGCTGAAGCGCGCCGATGTGATCGTGACCGTCTCGGAACAGAAGACCGACTATATGCGCCGCATACACCCCCAGTTGAAGGCGCGCTGGGAGACGCTTACCAATGGCTACGACGCCGAGATCTACGCGACCCGCGGCCGCAGCCGGGCGTTCGATTCGCAGGCGATCGAGTTCGTCTACACCGGCCGCCTGTTCAAGAACCGGCGGGGTTACGCTTTTGCCGAGGCTTTCGGGCGGCTGAAGCAACGACGCCCCGAGCTTGTAGCGCCGGTGAAGGTGCGCATCCTCGGCGGCGTGGCGCCGGAGATTGCCGCACGGTATGGCGAGATCCTCGACCGCTACACGATCGGCAGGCACTTCGACTTTCCCGGTGACGTGAGCTACCAGCAAGCGATGGATGCACAGGTCAATTGCGACTGGCTACTACTGATTGTGGACACGGGTGAGACCTCCGATGGCGTCATCCCGGGTAAGCTGTTCGAGTACGTCGCCTCGCAGCGGCCGATGTTCGCGCTGTGCAACCCGGGGGCCACGCAGCAGATCATCGAGCGCGCCCGGCTTGGGGTCGTCGTGGGCGCAGAGGATGTCGATGCGTGCGAGCAGGCGCTCGAAAAGGTGCTCGAAGAGGCAGTTCCGCAAAGCCTCGACCGGGACGCGGATTACCTGGCGCAGTTCGACCGCAAGAACATCAGCCGACGCCTGGCCGAACTGCTGGAGCAAACCGCCGCGGCACGGCAGAGCACCTGACGCGCCCTGCTGCGGTCAGGCGGCCTGCCGGTAGGTGACGTTGCGGCGACTGAGGAGAAAGCGCAGCACGTAGCGCGCTGAGGTCTTGTCCCACGGGGTAAACCGCGGCAATTGAAAGAGGTCGCTCCGGGCGGTCGCGACACCCCACGCCGTACTGAAGGCCGCCTCGAAACCGCATTCCCTGACCAGCTGGGCGTGCGTCGCGTCGTAGTCGTCACCGGGAATTCCGTTGGGGTAGGCGAAGTAGCGCACAGGCGTGCCGGCAAGCTGCTCGAGCCTGGCCTTGGCGGCAAGGATCTCCTGGCGCGCTGTCTCGACGGACACACGCGTAAGGATCGGATGCGTGACCGTGTGGCAGCCGATTTCCATCCCCCGCTGGGCAAGATCCCGCACTTGTTCCGAAGTCATCATCAGGTCAGTGGGCAGCGGCTGACCGGCGCGCTGCACCAACTCGTTCAGGAACCCGTCGCGTCCCTTGATGCCAATGCGCCGCAGCCAGCGCTGCAGGCCTTTGAAGATGCGCCGTCTGTCTTCGTCGGACTTGGCAGGCATGACC
>JAGQOW010000012.1 GCA_020427155.1 Planctomycetales bacterium
CTTCTACTGGCTCTCGATTTGGCTGACCGTCTTGTTGGCCCGGCCGCGGCTGGTGGTTTACAACATCAGCTCTGCCGAGCTGCGGCCCGTGCTGGCCGAAGCGGCCCGTGCGATCGATCCCGGCGCGCGTTGGGCCGGCGAGAGTCTCTCGCTCCCGACCCTGGGCGTGCAGCTACACCTCGAATACTTCGAATTGATGCGCCACATCTCGCTGATCGCCAGCGGCGCCGACCAGAACCTCGCGGGCTGGCGTCAACTTACCAACCAACTCTACCAACGGCTGCAACCGCTGCGCGTCGCGCCCAATCCCCGCGCGCTCGGCCTGATCCTGTTTGCCCTGATCCTGCTCGCCACGAGCACCACCCACATGCTCGTCCACCCCCAACACCTGGCCCAAGCCATGCAGGAAATGCTGACGTACTGAGCGGCGCGGATCAACAGAGCAACTTCAAGCCAACCGTTTCGCTATTTTCAATAGTAGAGCAACAATTGCCTCAGCCGGTCGGCTGTTCTTCCAGCACATGGAACACCACGCGAAAGGCTTGGTAGCCTGCTGCCAGTTTTTCGGCGTAGAGCGTGTGCAGTTCTTCGCGCAGCGCGTCGGCTGTCGCAAAACCGTCGGGCACGGCGTCGGCGTCGGTCAGGTCTTCCAGGTTGACCGGCTCGACGCGCTCGATGCGAATGTAGCCGATGCCGGGGATGTAGCTCCGCTGGCCGGCGCGCATCATCCGCCATCGCCAAAGTCGGATCGTCTGCGTCTTCTCGCCGCGGCGGATGGCTTCGAGAAACTTCTTTTTGAAAAGCAACATGCAACCCATGGTAACAGGTTATCTCGTAGCGGTGCAGAAACGCTGCAGGCCCTCGCCGTGCCAGAGGCGCGTCGCGGACGAGTGTGAGACCCGCGTCGGCCCTGCTATTGCCCATTTCGCTCTCACAGGTGCGCTCTCAATGGTCCTGTACCACCGCCGCAGTTCGCTACCTCCAATCGAGTTGCCGATTGTGGCGGCAGCTCATTCGCTGCGCAAGGACCCAGAGATTGCCTGCGAAAGCTGACCGACCCGGCTGCCAAACGGGCCCCCCGTATCAGGCCCCCAAAACGAGTCCCCAGTCGGCTGGCAGTCGCCCGATTGGGCTGAGAGTCCCCTTGCGTGCCCCCGCGACAGACCTATAATTCTGGGACCTCTCACCTAGTTGCCGATCGCTTGCGCGCGGCCGTTGCCGTGCTGCCAGCGGCCTGAGGACACGGGTGACGAGGTAGCTTCGCAGCCAGCTGCGGTGCTGAAGTGCGGGTGTAGCTCAGTTGGTAGAGCACAACGTTGCCAACGTTGTTGTCGTGGGTTCGAATCCCATCACCCGCTCTTAAGAGGTATTCCACATTTTCAGTTGTTCGCTTGATTCGGCCGGCAAAGTGTGACCGCGCCTGTGGCCTGCTCGGCACTTTCCCCAGGCAGGTCGGTAGAACACGACCGGCCTCCCGCGGGCCATCTAGAACCCCAGGTTACGAGTCCATGGCAGCCGACGAATTAGACGAGGTAACTTCCGACAACCCTGCAAGCGACGACGCAGACGAAATCGCGGGCCCCGAAAAGCTCAACCTCCAGGTCCAAGTCGAAAGCCCCAGTGCTTGCGAACGTCATGTGACCGTCACCATCTCGCGTGAAGATATCGATCGATACTTCGATACCGCGTTTACCGATCTGATGCCGACGGCCAGCGTACCCGGCTTTCGCATTGGTCGTGCTCCGCGCAAGCTCGTTGAGTCGCGCCACAAGAAGGACATAGGCGAACAGATCAAAGGCTCGCTGTTAATGGACAGCCTGGGCCAGATTAGCGAAGAAAAGCAGTTCGTCGCCATTAGCGAGCCCGAGTTGAACCTCGATGCGGTCGAGGTTCCGGAAGAAGGGCCCATGACCTTTGAGTTCGATATCGAGGTTCGCCCCGACTTCGACTTGCCCAAGTGGAAAGGTCTGAAGCTCAACCGGCCGGTTCGCGACTTCACCGATGAAGACGTCGATCAGCAACTGGAGAAAATGCTCACTCGCTATGGCCAACTGGTCCCCCACGAAGGGGCTGCCGGCGAGGGGGACTACTTGACCGCCAACATTGTTTCCAGTTGCGATGGCGAGCAAGTCGATCGCGATGAAGAGCGCGTATTCAGAATTCGGCCGACTCTAAGCTTCCGCGATGGCCAGCTGGAGGGCTTCGACAAGCTGGTCGAAGGCGCAAAAGCCGGCGATCGTCGCAGCGGAAAGGTCAAGCTCACCGAAGACGCCCCCAACGAATCGCTGCGGGGCAAGTCGGTGGATGTCGAGTTTGAGATTCTCGAAGTCAAGCGTCTGAAGCTGCCTGAGCTCACCGAAGAGTTTCTCGACGAAATGGGCGGCTTCGAAACGAAAGAAGAGCTCCGCAACGCGATTCGCGCCAACCTTGGCCGGCAGCTGGAATACGAGCAACAACGCAAGATTCGCGGCCAGATTACCGATTTGCTCACCCAAGCCGCCAACTGGGACTTGCCTCCTGGCCTGCTCAAGCGGCAAAGTGCTCGCGAGTTGGAACGGGCGATCATGGAACTGCGCCGCGCAGGCTTCAGCGAGGCCGAGATTCGCGTTCGCGAGAACCAGCTGCGTCAGAACAGCGCCGCCTCGACGGCCCAGGGGCTCAAAGAACACTTCATTCTCGAACGCATTGCCGAAGAAGCCGATATCGAGGCGGAAGAAGGCGATTTCGAAAAAGAGATATTCCTCATTGCAGCCCAAAGCGGTGAATCGCCGCGACGTGTTCGAGCTCAGATCGAAAAACGCGGCCTTATGGACGTTCTGCAGAATCAGATCCTCGAACGCAAGGTCCTCGAACTCGTGCAATCGGAAGCAAAGTTTAACGACCAACCCTACGACCCCGAGCCCCACAATGTTGAAGCCGTCCATTTGGCTGTCGGCGGCGGGGAAGGTGCTGCGTCGATTCACGATGCGACTGCGGATGAAGCTGCCGAAACTGCCGAGGCCGAGGCTTAGTAGCATCATTCCTTGGACTGCAGCGATCGGCCGCGGAAGGATTTGCCACGCCCAGGCTTCGCTACCGACTAGTTGGTTTTAGCCAAGTATCTCCTTACAACGGATTGGACATGCACAACTTCGCCTCACTCCCGTTCGGCCCCGAAGCCATCTCTGCGATGCGAGACTACCAGCGACAGCGCCAAATGACGCTGGGCGACCTGCTGCTCGAAAATCGGGTGATCTTCCTGCAGGGCGAAATCTACGACGGCAATGCCAACGAACTGGTGATGAAACTCTTGTATCTCCAGAGCGAAAATCGTCGTAAAGATATCCATTTCTACATCAACTCGCCCGGTGGCAGCGTTACTTCCACGCTCGCTATCTACGACACCATGCAAATGATTTCCCCGCCGGTTGCCACGTACTGCGTTGGTCTGGCAGCAAGCGGCGGGGCGGTCCTGCTGGCCGGAGGGGCTGAAAAGAAACGGTATGCCCTGAAGAATTCCAAGATCATGATCCACCAGCCTCACGGCGGCGTCGGCGGACAGGTCTCGGATATCGAAATCCAAGCCAATGAGATTCTCCGCACGCGCGCGACGCTTAACGAGATTCTTGCCGCTCATACGGGCAAGTCGGTCGAAGAAATCGGCAAAGCCTGCGATCGCGATTACTACATGACCGCTCCGGAAGCCATGGAATACGGCATCGTCGACGATATTCTGACCAAGCCGCCTGGCAACGAAGAAGAAGACGAAGACTAAGCAAACGAAGCTTAGCACTTCGACAAACCATTTTTCTCCAACCAATGGATTGATCCAGCCATGTCGCTGATTCCCTACGTCATCGAAAAGTCGGGCCGCGAAGAGCGGGCCATGGATATCTATAGCCGGCTACTCAAGGACCGTATCGTGCTGATGGGGTCGGCCGTAAACGACGATGTTGCCAACAGCATCGTGGCCCAATTGTTGTTCCTGCAATCCGATGACCCCAAGGCAGACATCCACTTCTATATCAACTCGCCAGGAGGCAGCGTGACCGCAGGCATGGCCATCTACGACACCATGCAGTTTGTCACCTGCGAAGTCGCCACCTATTGCATGGGTCAGGCGGCATCGATGGGCGCCTTGCTCCTCGCCGCAGGGGCCCAGGGCAAGCGCCACGCATTGCCCAACTCGCGAATCATGATTCACCAACCCTCCGCCGGTATGGAAGGCACCGCCGAGGATATTATGATTCATGCCTCCGAGTACAAGAAAACCAAAGACAAGCTCAACAAGATCCTCCTCGAACATACCGGCCAGACCTTAGAGCAGATCGAGCGAGACACCGACCGAGACAAGTTCATGTCTGCCGAAGAGGCCTGCGCGTATCGGCTCATCGACAAAGTCGTCTCAAAGATGGACAGCTAGCGAACGCGATAATGGCGAATGCTTTCAGCACCAAGCCGATTTCTGGCAATCGTCAATCGTGCTTCCTTCTTCCGCTCTGCTAGCAATCCGGCTCATCTCGCTTGACGCCAGGAGCTAGTTTTCCTATTTCTTGCCGCCCAGCTTCCTGGGCTCTGGGTCCGTCCGATGCGGACGAAGCCTAGGTGCTCTTCAACTTCGTCCTGAAATGGCCGGGATTTTGGTCCCGCAGCGCAATGTCTCCAGCGCCGACTACTTTGCGATCTTCTTCACTCAAGACGCTCGTTGTGCTATCCGGCCTCGTCGTCAGCTGCCTCTGCTGTTCGCTGGGGTGTCGCTCTGGCACAGACAATCAAATTGACCTCCTTGAGCGCGAGCTTCGTACTCAGGAGAACTACATCTACGAACTCGAAGATTACGTCCTGGAGTACTCCGAAAAACTACGCCAGGCACGCTGCGTTCAACCCTATACGATTGAAACACGCTCGAAACCTAACGAGCCCGAGCTGGCTCCGAAACGAATTCCTCAAGGCACCGCAGAAGAGCGCAGCGCCGCAGAACCTTCGGATGAACTCCCCGAACCTCCTCAAGAACTACCCGAAGCAGATTCCGCCGAACCGATCTCGCCTGAGGACCTCGAGATCCCCGAGCTGGAAATCGACGACCCAGAGCCCCTCGGCCAACTCGAAGAAGAGTCGACTGAGCACTTGGCCCGAGAAGCGTTCGAAACTGGTGACGAAGTAGTCTATTCGCCAGACGGATCGGTCGAATTGGTATCCGCAGCCGAAGAGCCCACGAACGAGCAGTACTCCAGCGAAGCCGAGTTTCTCGAACAGCTATTCGAAGAGGAGTCGTCCAACTCTCCGCCGCGGCTTGCCCAGCGATTGGTTATCACCAACGTCTTGCGAAGCGACAGTAGCGATGCGCCTCCCACGAGTTTGATGACCGTCATCGAAGCGCGAGATAACAACGACGAGCCGGTCGATCTCGATGGCAAGGTTTCGTTGATGATCATGACGGCCGATCCCGAGTCGCCGCAACGTTTGAAGCGCTGGGATTTCAGCGCCGACGAAACTGCTTCGGCCTGGCAAACCTCGCCGCTGGGCGACGGACTTCATCTCGAGCTACCGCTGGGTGAGTTCGAGGCGCCCGCAGAACCTGCCGAACTCTGGGTCCGCCTGGTCGACACCGACGGCCGAAAGCTCCTTTCCCAATTACCTTTGGAATGGGAGCAACTACTCTCGGTCGAAGGCGCCATGCAAAGGCAGTCGTCCGTCACTGACAACGAGGAACAGGTAGCGGAAGACGACGCGCGGCCACTCGTAAGGCAGCATACGGAAACAGCGCAGTTGGCAGAGGTGATGCCGTCTCGCATCGCAAAACGAGAGCAGAAGCCTCGCAACTCGGCTCCCAAATGGCGGGCTTCCATGCAACGCAGCCACGCGATCGACGAGGGTTTTGCCACGACTTCTACTGCCTCCAGAAGTTGGACTCCACAACCCACAAGCGGCCGCGAAGCCCCTGCGACTCACAGTCAATTCTCCTCGACCGTTCAACAGGCCTCTTCTTCAGCAAAGAAAGGCTCTGGCTCCGAGCCCAGTGTCGCAAACGGAAAACCGCGCTGGTCGCCGCCAAGCGCCAGTTCGACGCGGCGCTAAACTGCCCGCTGCAAATAAAAAGGTGACCAGTGTGTTGCCCTGGCCACCTTTTGCGTTCTACGAAACACTGGAACAGCTTGCCTAAAACTTGCCAATTTTGGCAATCAGGTCTGCCGTCCGACAGCTGTAGCCCCATTCGTTGTCGTACCAAGAGACAACCTTGAGCATGTTGCCCGCGAGTACTTGGGTGAAATCTGGAGCAAATACGGAACTGTGGGAATCGCCGATGATGTCGGTGGAAACGATCGGATCCTCGTTGTAGCAGAGAATCCCCTTCAACGGCCCCTCGGCGGCAGCCTTGACCGCGGCGTTCACTTCGGCCTCGGTGATGTCCCGCTTCATCAGAGCGGTCAAGTCGACCACGCTGGCGTTTGGTACGGGAACGCGCAAAGCGATGCCGGTTAGCTTGCCCTGCAACTCGGGAATCACGAGCCCCACAGCTTTTGCCGCCCCGGTGCTGGTTGGAATGATATTCTGCGCTGCCGACCGAGCACGATAAGGATCGCTGTGAGGCATATCCTGCACGCGTTGGTCATTCGTGTAAGCATGCACGGTGGTCATCAAGCCCTTCTCGATGCCAAACGACTCGTGCAACACTTTTGCCACCGGCGCCAGGCAGTTGGTCGTGCAGCTGGCGTTACTGATGCACTTCAGGTCAGGGGTGAGTTTGTCGTCGTTGACGCCCAGCACACAAGTCAGATCAGCACCGTCTTTGGCCGGAGCGCTGAGCACAACACGTTTGGCCCCAGCTTCCAGATGGGTGTCGTACCCTGCTTTGCCGCCACTGGCCCGATTGGTAAAGATACCGGTGCTTTCAACCACCACATCGACCTTGAGGTCGCCCCACGGCAATTCGGCAGGATTGCGTACTGCGAGTGCCCGAATCGCCTTGCCATCGACGACCAGATTCTCGTCGTCGTGTTCGACCTTGCCCGCAAATCGGCCGTGAGTACTGTCGTACTTCAGCAGCGTCGCCAGCATCTTGTTGTCGGTCAAATCGTTAATCGCCACCACTTCAAACTCATTGGAGCGAGCGTGCAGGTTGCGAAATGTCAGACGTCCGATACGTCCAAAACCATTAATTGCTACACGAATTGCCACGAAACCCTCCTTTACTCTGCTAGGCTCGACCCGTCGCAAAGCAGCGATGGTCGGGATATGAAATTCAGCCCTCTCCGAGGCACACGCCTCCGCCCCGGTGGCCGTACTGAGCGGAAATCGAACCCGCGATTATACTGCTACCCCTTCGGCCCAACAAGCACCTCCCAATGCTGTGACTGCACATTCAGAATGTGGCTGTCGCGTGGCACAAACCTAGGGCCCCAGTGGGGCATCGCAGCTTTGCTGGCAGCGGCTTGCTGGTCCTAGGTGCTTACTTGTTCAATCGACTCGCTCCGTCAATCACAGTCTCGACAACGACTTCGCCTAACGATTCGCCGTAGAAACTCACACTCGCTTCATACCCGCCGCGGCGATACTCCTCGGCTGTCAGGATATAGCTAAGCCACACATCGGCCAATCCGCCTATCGTTACATGCTGCACTTGGGCTGCCTGTTTGGCTGCCGTCTTGATCTGCAAACCAAGTTCTGCGGTCATCTCGCCAGGAATCCCTACCACCATCCAGTCGCCTAATCGCAGAGAGACGCTCGCCGACTCAGCGGGAAACATCTTCGGCAACATCTCCTTCAGCACCGCCTCGGTCAGCCCGTATTCGGCCCCACCAGTTTCCTTGAAACCCGGATGCCAAGTTCGCGGAGGTAGTTCGATTCGTTCCACACCGAAGTCGAAGACGACATCCGAGCCCAACTCGGTACTCTTCCATAGTCGTTCTGCCTCGAGCGCCAACTCTACTCCGAACCGTTCGGCACGTTCCCAATGACTTGCACCAGCCAGCGGTCTGCTGACCGGCGATTGATCTCCTTCGGCCCCGTTGTAGAACATGGCAGTTGCCCCTTCGCCGATCACTGTTTCCAACGTTCGCTGCAAGTAGCCTGGCCATCCGGCAGAAAAGACCATCGTCTCGGCGCCCAAAAACGTAGGATGCGCCGTGAAGTTGACTAACACGGCGAGCGGTTTTCCCGTCACGGTGTCGATGCGCACGATGGTCAATTCGTCATCGGTAGTTCCGTCCCGAGTGCGACGATTGCGATTCCAACCTGGAATCTCCTGCGAGCTGACGCCTACTTTTACCGGCGTCAGGGATTGCGCAGCGCTACGAATGACTGACACCAGATTGTTGATCGTCAGCTCGTAGAGCTCGGGGTTGTGGATGCCGATTTGCGGAATCTGAAACGTATTTAGAGGATTGATCGCATTCATCTCGATGCTGGCATGCGAGTGACTTGCCAGCAGCAGTAGCTGTTCAGCCGACCAACCTTCCGCTGCTAAGCGCTCGACGATCGCAGGCTTGATCGCTGGCGAAAAACCTAACAGGTCGGCTGTGACTAGGGCAAACTTTCGCTTGCCGTCCGATACCACCAGCGCCTTGGCAAAAATGCGATCATGCACTCCCTCGGCAGGACGATTCATTCGCTCGCCATAGCCACCCAACGGCGCATTCATTTCCAATGGCGGCGTCAGGTCGATCCTCGCCACACCCGCCGACAACTCTGCTCCAATCACACTGCCACAGGCAATAGCCAAGGTGCTAAACCAGGCGCCTGAGACAAGTGCGGTCGTCCTTAGCCAATGCATCTCCAATCGCCTCCATTAAATTAAATCCCGGGATCGAATCCAGCCAAGCTGCGAGCGCTCATTCGGCCTTTGTCAGCAGCACCACCCAGTATCCTTCTCCTGGAGACTCCAGCACCACCTTTGCACTCCCGGCGACCGGCTCCGCTTCTGTCCAGCGACTCTGAGCAATATCGAGCCACTTCCGCGCAAACGACCCGGCAGCTTCCGTGAGGTCGAGTTCGACCGATCCTCCAGCCGGAAAAAACAACGCGTATTGTTCACCCGCTACGCGCGTCAGATAGGCCTCGTTGGCTTCGCGGCCTGACAGCAACTCACTGGATGAGTCTGGCTGGCTGCGAAAAATGTCCAACTCTGCCGTCAGCATTCGCGCGCTCTTCAGATGGGCAATCGCAGGCTCGCTAAGCCCCAAGCCTGCCGTCGGACGATGAAACCTGCTCGATGCGGCGCCGCCAATCACGTTGCGCCAAAACCGCTCGAGCCCATCTCGGCTGTTCCCAAACGGGCCCGTGTCGGCTCCGTAAATCTTCACGTTGTTCATCGGCCGTGGGCTCTGGGCAATTCGGCTACGCTGTCGCTGCGCGTTGTCCCAGTGTTTCTGTCCCTTTTGATGATTGTTCTGCGAAATATCTACGAACGAGTAGATCTCGGGATGATCGAATGTCGCACTGTGATGGGCGTGATCCAGGTCCCACGAATCCCACATTTCGGTTGTCTGGACAACTTTGCCTTGCTGCTGGGCTTGTTGCCGAATGTAAGTCGCCCAATAAGCGCCCCACTCCGGCGAACCGCTCGTTTCGTTATCCATGCAGTACAGCACGTGGGGATAATTCAAGGAATACGACAGCATCTTGTCGATCTTGGCCCGTTGGTACTTAAGCACGATCTCATTGTTCTTTAGCGCCGGCACCGTGTAGAAGAACGGATTCTCGTTAGCGCCTGGATGCTTCCGGTAGGTCTTTCTGAGTCCCGACTCTTTGTGGTTGTATTGGATATTGTTCTGCGGATTAAATGGGTGCTGCAGCCAGTTCTCTCGCTTGAGGTCGGAGTAGTCAAAACGGTCCCAGACTTCAATCTGCACCACGATGTCGCGTTCGTAGGTCCATTGCAGCATCCGCTCAAAGCGATTCCAGTACTCGTCGTTAAAACGCTCGAGGTCGAACTTGCCGTCCTCGCGTTTCGCAAACTCGGTAACTTCAAATCCCTTGTCAGGCCGATCGCTCATCACATTGCGAATGTAGTTGCCACCCGCTTGCTTGATCTCGTCCAGATGACGCTCTAACTCCGGCAATTGAAAAAGGTTGTCGTCCAGACTTCCGCCCAGCAGCAGCACCGGTTGCCCCTTGTACTGCCAGTAGTAGGGATTCTCGGTGTAGGGCTGGATCGGGACATCGGCAGCACTGCCCAACCGCGCTACCAACCACGCCATACCGACGAACAGGACCATTCGCATCGCGACAAACTCCATAGGGACCCAAGATTCTGCTCAGCTTGCCTACCAGTCTACCAATCTCCAAAGTCCCCCGCAGGAACCTCTGCAATCTCGGCCTCGTTGACTACCGGCTAGCACGTCGGCTAGTCTGCATCCATGGCCGACGCCCCTCCCCCCAAAGAATCGCCTCGTCAGAAGCGCATCACCGTCCCGCAGTTTACTGCTTTCAAGCAAGCTGCGCAGAAAATCACGATGGTCACTGCTTACGACTATCCCCTGGCCCGACTCGTAGACGAAGCCGGCGTCGAAGGCGTCCTCGTCGGCGACAGCATGTCGATGGTCGTCCAAGGGCACGAGAACACGCTACCCGTAACGCTCGATGAGATCATCTATCACGCCGAAATGGTCGGCCGCGCCATCGACCGCGCCCTCGTGATCGTCGACATGCCTTTCCCCAGCTACCACTTGGGCAAGCACAAGGCGATCGAAAACGCTGGCCGAATCCTCAAGAAGACGCGCTGCCAGGCGGTCAAGCTCGAAGGCGGCGCCGATCAGGCCGAGACGATCCAGGCACTCGTCTCCGCCGGCATCCCTGTGATGGCCCACTGCGGGCTGCGCCCTCAAAGCGTTCACCAGCAGGGCGGCTATCGCGTGCAGCGCGACGAAAACGCGCTGCTGAACGACGCCCGCGCGGCCACTGAAGCCGGCGCTTTCGCAGTCGTCCTCGAATGTGTTCCCAGCAACATCGCCAAGCGGATCACTGAACATGTCGAGATCCCCACCATCGGCATCGGCGCTGGCCCGGCCTGCGACGGCCAGGTGCTCGTCCTTCACGACATCCTCGGCCTCACCTGCGACTACGTCCCCCGCTTCGTCAAAGCTTACGCCGACCTGAAAACCGAAATCCCCAATGCGATAAGCCGCTTTCGCGATGAAGTACGCAGCGGTCAGTTTCCAGCTGCAGAGCACGGGTACAAGTAGGCTCAGCTGCTCCTTTAGCGATGCAGCTGGCAAGCTTCGTCGTCACAAACTCCCATGCCGCTCAGCCGATACCGATTCCGTGCTACCCAGCGATACAACGGTCGCCACAAAAACATGCTCCCGGGAAAGTGCATCAGCGGCGCCAGCCACCACAGCCGGCGCAGCCTAAGTGTCAGATAGCGAATCGCTTCCGGACCCCAGTGCCAATTGCCCAAGCGATCGACCAGGCACATCTCTTGCATCAACCGCTCGGCCGACATCTCCGGCCAGCGCTCGGCAACCTCGGCGTCGTGCAACGAAAGATAACTGAGTCGCTGCTGGCAATCCCACCACGGTAGCTTGCTGACCTGGGCCGTGCAAATACGGCAGTTGCCGTCGTAGATCACCACATCGGCATCAGGCCGATCGGCAGGCAAGGGCAGGGCAGTAGTGTTCTCGGTCATAGTCGTGCTGGAAGCCGGTCAAACGGGGCCTACATAGGCTCAGGGATTGCTGTTTCCGAGCCTTGCCACACTATTATCCGTCATCTCCTCCCCAAGTTTAACCCAATTAAACCCGCAACTAGCCCTTCTGGCGTGACTCCCTTGCCACATACCGATAGAATACGGGCAGGATATCCTCCATCTTAACCCAGGAACTTTGGCCATGGACCAGATCCTCGAGCAAGTAAGCCGGGCCCGCCGCCGTCTGGGCTGGGAGCTGTTTCTCAATCGACTCGTCCGCTGTTGGTTTTTCGGCCTCTTCCTCGCTCTCCTGGCCATCGCTGCACCCAAAGTTGCGACTATCGAAAACCTCCCCGCCAATTGGTCCCTGCAATGTGGCCTGGCGGCGATCCTCGGCGGTGCGCTGGTCGCCGCCGTTTGGACCTGGTGGCGCGGCCGTACTGAATTGGAAGCCGCGGTCGAAATCGACCAGCGCTACGGTCTTAAGGAACGCATCGCCAGCAGCCTCTCCTTGTCCGCAACTGATGCCGAAACTCCCGCTGGTCAAGCGCTGCTCGCCGACGCCGTGCGCGCCGTGCGACGAGTCGATATCGAAGAGCAATTTCAGATCCGCTTCCAGCAGCGCGCTTGGCTGCCCCTCGTGCCGGCCCTGCTCGCTTTTTTGCTGGCCACGCTTGTCGACAATCGCGAAGCCCAGAGCAGCGTCGATCCTCAAACCAAAATCTCGCAAGTACAGCAGGAGAACGCCGCCAAGGCACTGCGCAAACGACTGGCCGAACGCCGTGAGCAAGCGGCCAAAAAAGGCCTTAAAGACGCCGAAGGCCTGTTCCGCGATCTCGAGAAGCAAACCGAAAAACTGGCCGAGACCCGAGACGCCGATCACAAGAAGACCTTGGTGAAGCTCAACGATCTGGCCCAGCAGTTGGAACAGCGACGCCAAGAATTAGGAGGCGATCAAGAGCTTCGCAAGCAATTCGAAAAGATGGGCAAATTCAAACGGGGCCCTGCCGACAAAATGGTCGAGGCCATGAAGCAAGGCCAATGGCAGAAAGCCATCAGCGAACTCGATAAGCTCAAGAAACAAATCGAAACCGGCAAGCTCGATCCCGAGGCCAAGAAAGAACTCGAAGAGCAACTCAGTGAGCTGAAACAAAAAATGCAGGAGGCCTCCGATGCACGCAAGCAGGCCATGGATGAACTGAAAAAGGAAATCGAGAAAGAAAAGAAACAAGGCAATCTGTCGCGCGCCGGCGAGCTTCAGCAAAAGCTCGACCAGATGCAGCAGCAACAACAAAAGATGGAGCAGCTCGCACAACTGGCCCAAAAGATGGGAGAGTGCCAGCAGTGCATGAAAGAAGGCGACTCCCAGGGAGCAGCCAAGTCGCTCAGCGAGATGATGCAACAGATGGAGCAGCTCCAGCAAGAATTGGAAGAAAGCGAGATGCTCGAAATGGCCATGGACCAACTGCAAATGGCCAAAGATTCCATGGCCTGCAGCCAGTGCCAAGGCATGGGTTGCCAGGCCTGCCAGGGCAACGGGATGAGCGATCAATTCAGCGAAAACCAGGGCAACGGCATGGGGGCGGGTCGCGGCTATGGACCTCGCCCCGATGAGAAAAATCCGACCAATTTTCGCGATTCACGCGTCCGCCAGAACCCTGGCCGTGGGGCCGCCGTGATCGTCGGTGAAGCTGACGGCCCGAATCGTCGCGGCCAGGTCGTCGAGGCAGTCAAGGAACAAATGGCAGTCGACGCTGGCCAGCCAGCCGATCCGCTCGTTGTCGAAAAGCTGCCCAAATCCCACCGAGAACACGCCGAAGAGTACTTCAATCGGCTCCGCGAGGGGCAATAGCAGCTCTCTTGCGCCACCGGCGCAGCACCAAACTCGGTCTCGCACCTCCTCCTTCTCCAGGCTTTCCAGGTTGGCGAGGTGATCAAGAATTCTGGCCATTTGGCGTAGGGCAGACAAAATGGGCGCTATATATTCAAGGCCTGGGCAAGGACGGACGTGAGTCCTGTCAGACCGGTGGTGTCGCGCCGATTATGCCGGTGGTAACGCCCTCGCTGTTATGACCTAGAGTTACTGGTAGCCCCGTACTTCCGCAAACCAAGAGGCTCCCGTGTATCGAGCCATTGCAAAACGCCTGACAATGCTGCTGGCTATAGCCGCAGTAGCTTTGACCCTCGCATCTCACCCAGCACTGGCGCTCGCTCCAGACGATACGTCGCGACTGACGGCCGCACTCGATCAACTGGACCAATGGATTGGCGACGAAGCCAACGGAGACAAGTGGCGAAAGTATCTGGGCAGCCCAACGCTGCGCGCGACCATCGAGAAAGGGGCCGCAGCCGATCCGGCGATTGTTTCTCGAGTGCTCGAGCAATACCTCACCGGCGTTACGGGGCTCGACCTGCCGCAATTCGTCGCCGTGCGGCGTGAAATTGAAGCTTGGCGCGAAGCCTTGAAAGAGCAATACCTCGACGACCTGCCCAAGCTGGCGTGGGCCTCGCGCGGCGACTATCAACCTGCCAGCCGCGCCGAGCGTCTTGCTCCCAGTCTCTCGAAGCTCCGTCAATCTGCCAAATCCTTGGAGCGAACTCTCGGCACTGATACCCAGTTTGCAAACAATTGGAAACGCTACTTGCGTTGGGAACGCCTCCAGCCTCACCTGGCAGGAGAAGTTGCGGTCGGCGATGAATCATTCGCCGATCTCACGGCAGTGCTCAAACGCTTTCGATCGAACGTCCCCGGTCTGGAGAACCCTGCCTTTACACAGACGGCAAACGCTCTGGACGAGTACCGAGGTATGTTCGAGTGGTACTTGGTAGTCGACGATACTGGCCGCCGCTCGCGCAGGCGGTACAATCCTCGAGACCTCGAGCGTCGGGCCTATCAGCTACAACTGCTGGAACTCGAAAAACAGCTTTCTCGGCATCAGCAAACGGCAACCATCGAGACTTCCCGCAAGGTCGACGAACTGGTTGGCCTGGTACAGCGACTCGATCAGTCACCTCAGTTGATCAACGCAATCCGGTCGCAATTCACCAGGCCCAATGTTTTTACCCAGGTGACCGAATCGACACTCAACCGCCTGGCCCAGCGTCCTGTCCATGAAATGCAACCTGTCCGCGACTGTATTCTCGGCGCCTCCATACGTGGCTGCGCCGACTCTGCCGGATTCCTGACCCTCGAGACTCTCCCAGCTCACGACCACGTTGCCATCGAGCTGCAGCTCTCAGGCAACATCCATTCCAACACAGTCGGACTCAGAAAACCTGTACGGATCCTCAGCCGAAGTCTAACAAGCTTCACTGCTACCAAGCAGGTAAACATTAGCGACGATCGCTTTGTAGCGCTTGCTGCCGGTGCGTCGGCGCGGACAAATTCTAAAGTGCGTTCTATCAAGAAGACCGGTGGCCAGTTTGCCCATCGCCTCGTCGAACGCATTGCCTGGAAAAAAGTGGGCGAGAGCAAGTCTCAAAGCGAGTATATCGCTTCGCAACACGCCAAGCAGAAGATCATCAATAAGTTCAACTCCCAAGTCGCCGACCAGATCGTCCAAGCACGCCACCGCTACGACCGCGAGGCCCGGCCTCCCCTGGTACGCGTCGGCATGTTCCCCGAGTATCTGCAAATGGCTTCCACCGACCACTCCGTCGGCATCGAGGCTCGTCTGGCTTCTTACGAACAGATTTCGACCGACACTGTGCCTATCGAGACAAGTGTCGCCTCCGATCTATCGATGAGAGTCCACGAAACGGCAATCAACAACTTCTTGCCCACCATTCTGGCAGGAGTCGGCCTTGCTCAAGAGGCCGAAGACGATCCCCCCAAGCTGCAAGGCGATTTTCCCTCCTGGCTTGATGAACTGGCACAAAAGCACGGCGGCAGACGCCAATCAGCCGCCGAGACTCCCTCAGAGCCCGCACTGCCCCCTCCCGCTAACCAAACAGAACAAGAGCAACAGGCCGCAGAAGCCGACACCGAATTCAAACCTTTTTCGCTCACACTCAACCGCTCGTATCCGATCAGCGTCAAATTCGACGACCAGCAACTCACGCTCCGCATCCGAGTTGCCGAATTGAAGACGATCGAGGAAGGCGCAGAACAGATCCGCGAAAACTGGGATTTTATCCTCACTTTTCAGGTCATTCAGAACGAAGACGGCGTCGTCCTGCGACGCATCGGCGATGTCGAACCCTTTCCTACCGGATTCGACCCTGAGCCGCGCTGGGGAGACAAACTTCCTGGCGAAGACGTGGCAACCCGCGGAGCGCTGACCAAGATTCTCAACAAACGCGCCGCCAGCAAGAATGCGCTGCCCAGAGATATCGAACTACCACCGATTCAATTCACCTCCCCCGAGGGAGTTGAAAAGACTCTCGTCCTCCGTCACCTCGACTGTGACAACGGCTGGCTGACCCTTGGCTACGCGCTCCCCTGAGCGATAGCAATCCAATCTCGAACACCAGCTTTGCCAGCACCTCGCCGGCCGGCCCTGCTAGCCGTGAATCGTCGCTAGCAGGTTTGAGGCTTGTTTCTCGTTATTTCGTTCAATCGGCCAACATTGTCAAAGTTTGACGATTATGCCGACGATAACAATTACGCTGACTTTTCTGGAGTCCGTTGCGCGACCTCTATCGGTCACTCAGTGCTAGCAGAAAACTCGGCCCTAGGGGGGTGGGTGTTTCGGGCTTAATGAGGATCCGTCGTCGGAGATTCGCAAGTTCGACTTCACTCTGTCGTGCCTCGCAACAGCCCGAAGCGCCTTGCGGACCACCCTTGCTAGGAATGCAGCATCATGAATCGGCAGGTTCAAATCTTTACGACGTGGGCACTCTGCGTCCTGACGCTCGTGTCAGGTTGCAAGCCAACCCAACCGTTCTTCCTTTCAGAAGACGGCAACCTGTTCGGCAAGGGCGATCTCTCGCACTACATGGACGTAGCCACTCAGATCGAATACCCCGATGTGAATGAACCCTCGCTCGACGAGGTCTGCTCAGCGCGCCCGCCGCTCACGCTGTCCAACGCCGAAGATTACGAGTTCATGGATGTAACACTCCAAGAAGTCACTCGCATCACTTTGGCCAATAGCAAGGTTATTCGACAGTTGGGCGGCAGAATCTCCGATGCGGGAAGCAATATCGCCAACACCACGCCAATCACACTTACTGGCAATGGGGTTGCTGTCGCCACCTCGTATGACCCTGCCTTGGCGGAGAGCGGCAACGGGACTTCCACCGGCAGCCAGTACAGCGGAACCGGCGTCGAAGCCGCATTGGCAGAATTCGACGCCAAGCTCGATAGCAGCATCAACTGGGGATACGTGGATCGACCGCAGAACTTCGGCGGGGGGATTATTGGTTCGATCTTTGCCAACGAATTCCGACAGGACACGGGCAAAGGCACTCTTGGCATCACCAAGACCACCGCCAGCGGCGGCACTCTCGAGTTTCGTAACAACACGATCTACGACCTGAACAACAATGGCAGCCGCGCTCAGCCCAGCGACTGGCTCACCAATTTCGAAGCTGCCTTCACTCAGCCCTTGCTGCAAGGTGCTGGCACGCAGTACAACCGCATCGCGGGGCCTTTTTCTTTTCAACAGTCTTCCAGCGGATTTGCCAATCAAATCGACGGTGTCGTCATTGCTCGTATCAGACACGACATCACCCTCACGACCTTCGAACAAGGCATTCGCGACCTGATGCGCGACGTCGAAGATGCTTACTGGGAACTCTACTTCACCTACCGCGATCTCGAGGCCCGAAAGATCGGCCGCGACAGTGCCTTGGAGACCTGGCGGCGCATCAAGTCGCTGGGGCGCGTCGGTGCGCAGGGCGGCGAAGCAAGCAACGAAGCTCAAGCACGCTCACAGTACTTCCTCTTCCGCTCGCAAGCCGAGGCCGCCCAAACCAATCTCTTCCGCGTTGAAAACCGCCTGCGCTACATGATGGGCCTGGCTGTCTCTGATGGGCGACTCTTCCGACCGATTGACGAACCCACTACCGCTCAGGTGCGCTTCGACTGGACCACCATCCACTGCGAAGCTCTCGCCCGCCGCAGCGAGCTTCGTAGCCAACGCTGGGAAGTGAAAAAACGCGAACTCGAACTGATCGCCTCGCGCAACCATCTCTTACCGAGACTCGATGCAGTTGGCCGCTATCGTTGGCTGGGTGCAGGCGACGACCTGATCAATAGCAGCGGTACCGGGGCGCCACCTTTTCTCGACGGTTCCAATGCCTTTGAGGTCCTGACGACAGGCAATTACCAGGAGTGGGAACTGGGCGTTCAGTTGTCGATGCCCATCGGCTTCCGCCGTGCCATGGTCGGTGTCCGCCATCATCAGTTGTTGCTGGCTCGCGAACGTTCGGTACTCGAAGACATGGAGCTAGAAGTTTCTCATCAACTGGGCGATGCAGTCCGCGACATTGACCTCAACTACGCGACAACGCAAACTCACTTCAACCGACGGGTCGCAGCGATCGACGAAGTCGACGCCGTCCGTACGCTGTTCGAAGTCGGCAATACCACGCTGGACCAGCTGCTCGACGCCCAACGCCGGCGCTCCGAGGCCGATTCTGCCTACTATCGCTCGCTTGTCGATTACAATCGCGCTATAATGCGAGCACACCACCGCAAGGGATCGCTCCTGGAATACAATGGCGTGTACCTGGCCGAAGGACCTTGGCCGGGGAAAGCCTACTTCGACGCTTTGCGACGGGCGCGCCAACGGGATGCCAGTACCTATCTCGATTATGGATTTACCCGACCTAACGTTATCAGCCGTGGTCCGTATGGCCAAATCACCCATCAATCCGTTCCAATCACCGAGATTCCCACTCCAGTTGGGGAGGAGACTCCACTGGAGAATCCGGCCGACGATCAGTCTGCCCCTGCGCGAGAAGAGGTCATTCCAACTCCTGACGAAACCGACTCGACACCGCCTACCACCGCGACCTCTGTTCACAACAACGGCCTCGCGGCACTCCCAGCAGTGGAAGACAATGCTTTTGGGACGTTCGGCGCCATGCCAGCAAACTACCAGCAGCAACCGCTCACCGGCCCGGCCCAAGCGGAACCACTCGTCGTTCCTCGATATTTACCCCAAGCGGTTGCCCCGCTGCCAGAGCCTTCCAGCGCCCCTAATCCCTATCGAACCGGACAAGTTGACGGCAACCTAGAGTCTGCCGTCAACGATTCTGACAATCCGCCTGCCTTGAATCCGCTGCGACATCCCGAACCGCTTCGCCAAGCACCCCTCAATTGGATCCGCGAACAACCGCCTTCAACTGCCAATGAAGCTCAAGCGAACCGCACGACTGCTGAAACTTCTGCAAACTCTGCAAGCCGGTAACGGGCAGAATGCCGATGCGCTAGCCAAGGCATGCGACGTAAGCCGCCGAACGGTTTTTCGCGACCTCGAAACTCTCCGCGCATCCGGCATACCGCTCGAATTTCAGCGCGAGTCTGACCGCTATTACATTCCCAGCTCGTACTTCCTGCCCCCCACCAACTTCACCGCCGAAGAAGCGCTGTCGATCATCGCGCTTGCCGGCGAAATGGGCGACGACGACGGGGTGCCTTTTTTTAAGCCCGCCCGCCAGGCAGCGCTCAAGCTAGAAAGCAGCCTGCCCGCCCCGCTGCGCGAAGACCTGCAAACCATGACCCGAGCTATCCGTGTTGATCTCGATCCGGTCAATCCGCTCACCGGCAAGGACATCGTCTATCAGCAGTTGGTCGATTCGATTGCCAGTCGAAACGTGGTGCGCATCACCTATGAGAGTTTGACCGAGTGGGAAACGATTACCACAAAACTGCGGCCCTACCAGCTACTGTTCAGCCGTCGTAGCTGGTATGTCGTGGGTCGAAGCACTCTCCATGCGTCGGTCCGCACATTCAATTTAAGCCGTATCTCTAAAATCGAAACACTCAAAGAAAAATACGCTGTCGCGAGAGGTTTCAATCTGGATCGCTATTTGGGCAACGCCTGGCATCTTATCCCCGAAGCAGGACACGACTACAACGTCATCGTTCGCTTTCAGCCCCTGGTGGCCCGCAATGTCGCTGAAGTGGTCTGGCACAAGACCCAGAAGCTCGACTTTCAAAGCGATGGCTGTCTCGACTTCTATGTCCGCGTTTCCGGGTTAAGTGAAATTGCCTGGTGGATCATGGGCTACGGCGACCAGGCCGAGGTTGTCAGGCCCGCCAAGCTCCGCAAAATCATTGCTCATCGCGTGGCAAATATGCACGCCGCCTACAACGGACGCACTTGAAATGCTGAACCGTCAACTGGCAGCCGATGGTTCAAACGCCAGCGGCAATATGTTACGATTCTCCAAACTACGACTGCTTTGCCATTTCCAAACTCGAGTAGTCTTGACCCACCCTCGCTATCTCCTGCTCACCGCCGATCTGCCGTATGTTTTTTTCTTTCGATGGCCTGGATGGCGTCGGCAAGACGACCCAAATGCAGCTTTTCTGCCAGTGGCTTGCCGAACAAAAAACCGAGGTCGTTACCTGCCGCGATCCTGGTAGCACGCCACTGGGCGAACGCATCCGCGAGATACTGCTCTTGAGCGACGAGCAAACTCCGATCGCCGCATGTTCCGAGATGCTGCTCTATATGGCCGCTCGCGCCCAATTGGTCGACGAGATAATCCGCCCTGCCCTCGAGGCCGACAAGACCGTTGTCTCCGATCGTTACCTGTTGGCTAACATCGTCTATCAGGGACATGCCGGCGGATTAGAACCCGATGCCGTACGAACAGTAGGCCAAGTCGCTACTGGGGGTATTCTTCCCGATTGTACCTTTCTGCTTGATATGTCTCCCAAAAGTGCAATGCGTCGCATGGGCGATCAACTCGATCGTATGGAAAGCCGCGGCGACGGTTACCGCCAACGCTTACGTGACGGGTTTTTGGCCGAAGCGGAACGAACTGACGGTGCAATTCACGTGATCGATGCAGACCGGCCCGTTGACGTCGTCCAGGCAGAACTTCAAGCGATTGCAACTCCTCTGCTAGCCGGCTGAGCCTGAAATGGCTCCGTCGCAGTCAAGCGTCAATCGGCAGAAACTTAGCAATCCACTTGTTCCTTCGCCCTTCGCCCCCAACGCTCCAACATCAGAATGCCCGTCAAGGCAATCGCGGCCAGGATCACACAGACGGTGACGTCTTGTCCCCAATGGTCAGGCACAAAACTCTCGTACTGCTTGAGTCGCAGCTTTTCTACTTCGGGGGTCAGGTCGCGCTGAAATGGCCACATCAATCGCAGTGAACCGACCATAAAACCACCCAAGATAGCCATCGTCGTACGATGCGCATGAACCAACAGCCAGCGCAATAGCTTGCTGAAACTAATCAACCCCACAACACAACCAGACGCAAACACCATTAAGACGAGCAGCTCGCTCGACGTGAGTTCCAAACGCGGAGCAGAGTGCACCATCCCCGCCACGGTAACATAGGCGCCCAACAGCCACAGAATGTACGACCCACTGATCCCGGGCAGGATCATGGCACAGATAGCTACGACTCCACACAAAAAGTAGTAGCCTAGCGAATCGTGCGAAGTCCCCTGCGGCAAACCTACGAGCCAATAGGCAAAGTAGCCGGCAATCGCCGCAATCACCCAACAACCAATAAGCTGACGCCTGTCTCGGGGCTGCACCATACGGGCCACAATCAAGCTCGAGGCCAGAATCAAGCCAAAGAAGACCGACAAGGTGTACATTCTGTAGTCGAGCAGCAACTTCAGAACCAGGCTGGCAAGCGATACGACCCCGAGCAGGATTCCCAGCCCGAGGCTGACCAGGAATCGCAAGTCAATATGCTCCGCAGCCGATCCCCATTGCCTGCCTGCCAAGAGCCCCAGCAACCGGCGATCACAATGACTGATGGCCGAAACGAGACGCTCGTAGATGCCTAAAACCAGCGCAATCGTCCCACCCGAGACTCCCGGGATGATATCCGCCCCCCCCATGAGAAATCCACGTCCCAACTGGAGTATGTCCTCGCGGCTTGGTCGAATCAAACGATCTGCTCCCTGCAGGTTGCGGCTTGTATGTCTCAGCCCCCTCTGTAGGGAAGCACGACACTTTCACTAGTTTCACTAATGTAGTTTAAATCGTAGCAGCCGGTACGAAAGATCGCTCTCTGAACACGTCCACCCAGTCGTCTCGTAGTTGGGCTTCTTGTACTTACATTGACCTTGGGCAAGAATCGCGCTAAAATGCCGTGACTATTCGAGTTACGGTCAATATCTATTCGCGATCGAGCTGTCGCTTCCACCAATCTAATCATCAAGGCCAAGCAAAAGCGACACCCAGTTTCACCACTCCGTTCCATTCAGATACATACCAAATTGAAAACAACCTGCTGCTGTGTGGGTTGTCGACAGCGTTTCGAGTTACGACTGCATTGATTTCGCCCAGCGCTGGGCAAGCGGTTCAAGCTGACGATGATTCTGGACGTGCACCATGTTTCCCCGCAAGGTTGGTTCCGCTTGGGAAATCTTCACCCCAGCCAAGCTGAATCTCTACTTGGAAGTTCTGGGGCCGAAATCCGAGGGTTTCCATCCCCTGGAAACCTTGATGACCCCAGTGCGGATTTTCGATCAAATCCGCTGGATGCCGGGGTCCCCCGGTCGCCTCAAGCCGAAGCTGCAAATCTGCAATCTCCTGGCAACCAGTCGAGGGCCTGCCATTTCCCTTGGCCCTCAGCCAGACAACCTCGTTATGCGAGCTGCCGAAAAACTGGCCCGCTCGGCAGGCGTCGAGCATCACGGCACTTTTCAGCTCGTCAAGCGGATTCCCGTGCAAGCCGGCCTTGGCGGAGGCAGCAGCGACGCCGCGGCGACCCTTCAACTGCTTAATGTCGCCTGGAACATTCACTACGACCCATCGCGACTGAGGCAACTTGCCGCCGAACTTGGCAGCGACGTCCCCTTCTTCGTGGGTTCCGGCCCAGCGATCTGTCGCGGTCGCGGAGAGCAAATCGAGCGGGTTGCCGGCTTGCCTCGATTGGCCCTGGTGATTGTCAAACCACCGGTAGGGCTCTCAACCCAACAAGTATTCGATCGTCTGCACAACGATGGCCTTCCATCCGTCGACCAGCAGCTTCCCTCGGCCAAGCGGCTCGCATTGCTTGTTTCAGCGCTTCGTCGCGGAGCGTTGGCTGACGCCGGGCAACGGATCTTTAACCGTTTGGAAGCGGTAGCCGAACAGCTGACGCCATGGATCGTGCGTTTGCGGCAGGTATTTAACCAATGTGGCTGTCACGGACATTTCATGACCGGAAGCGGTACCGCCTATGCAGGAGTCATGCGTTCCGCCAAGCAGGCTCGCCTAGTTGCCCGCTCATTGGCATGCAGAGATTTAGGAAGTATTTTTGCAACCTCCAGTTGTTAGTCGAGTTCCCAGACGAATCGATGGCCAAATCATGACTAAGCACTAGCGTTCTACTTCGCAGGGAGAACAGTCGTGGAAATCACCGAAGTGCGAATCAAGCTCATGGACGAACCGGGCGAACGACTCAAGGCGTTCTGCTCGATAACTTTCGACAACTGTTTTGTGGTTCGAGATTTGAAGATTATCGAAGGCTCCAGCGGCCCCTTTGTCGCGATGCCCAGCCGCAAGCTGACCTCCCATTGTCCGAAGTGTCGCACCAAGAACCACCTCCGCTCGCAACACTGTAACCAATGTGGTGCAAAGCTCGATCCCAATCGCATGGCAACCGATAGCGACGGTCGCGCCAAGCTTTATGCCGACATCGCCCACCCCATCAACTCCGCTTGCCGCGAAATGATCCAGGAATCGGTGATTCAGGAATTCCACGAAGAAACCAAGCGATCCCAGGAACCAAACTACGTTTCGCGGTACGACGACTTCGACCTCGACTACGAAGAACCTTCGCCGACAACACCCAGCAAGCGAACTACTGAAAGCCGTGTCGATCCTGCCCACGAGAAACACGGTCAACACGTGCCTCGCTCAGGCGGCTCCGCTGAACAGGCCTCTTCAGACCGCACCGGCCCGCTTCCTCACAGCGCCGCCGAGCCGTCCCGTTCACGCGAAGCAGGTGGTTTCGGTTCGGGAGTCTTTCCAGACGAATAGCGCCCTGACGCTGAATCGGAACTACGCCGGGCCACTTCCCCATGTTTGTGGTGCGCGTTCGGCCACACAAAGCGCTCCAACTTTCCTCCTGAAGTCTATCGCAACTACGCGAATGGCTTTCAACGCACATTGCGGAGCTTAAGGAGCAGCCGCGTTGCAAACTCCTGCGAGCAAGCCTTGCCGGATGTACTTGTACACTCGAATATTCCAGTCGCGCCGCGCAAAACTCTGCCAGCATTGCTGAAGCCGCCAGCAAATCTTGCCGATAACTTACTCTGTCGCTAAAGACCCCAATTTACCAAATCAACCCAGAACACGAGACACTGCTATTTTACAATCCTAACTTGCTACCACGGAGGTGTGCGATCTCGATGGTGGAGCACTGTTCCCGCTTTCATAACTTTGAAGATCTTCGCCGTTACGTCACAACAACCCTTAGCAACCTGGAGCTACTAAAACCCGAGAGTTCACAACTCACCCTGAGATTGCTCACCCGATGCGGCCAACCTTGTGGAGTCTACTTCTGCTTGCATGGCCCCCGCCAAGTCAAACTGACCGCGATTTGGGAAACCGACGCAAACACGATCTTGTTCTACGGCTCGCGCGGCGAACGCGTAGGAAAGACCTGCTTGGCCGAGGCGCCCGTATTGGAGGTGCAAGCAATCGCCTGCAGCGGCATCGCTGCCTGACCAAACTTCCTCAACCGACCAGCAAGGCAGCTGGCATACGGGCTGAGTAGGTGGTCAAAAAAAGTACGAGCACTTGGTCGCTTCAGAATTTGGAGTTGCCAAGCCAATCGAACTGAGAGTATACTATACATACGTACACAATCCCGTCACGGGTCTCGCAAGGAGGTGCAAACAATGCTGGTATTGTCGAGAAAAGAAACTCAACGGATTCGCTTGGGCGACTCCATTGTCATCACCGTCGTCCGCCTGGGAGGCGACAAAGTTCGCCTGGGCATCCAGGCCCCCAAAGACATGCTCGTACTCCGCGATGAGTTGGAGCCCTTCGCCGAGATCGCCGAGCCTGAGGAAGCACCTTGCCTTGCTCGTAGCGCCTAGCCCACCTCCCGGAGCTCGCCCAGGTTTGTGCCGAGGCCTGGAGCTTGAGCCCAACATGGAGACTCCGGGGCGAAGCTGGCCGCCCTGGAGCATCCGGAGAGCCGGGCGCAAGAAACAGGCCGCCGAGCACTTGGGCCGGCGGCCTTATCCCTTATGCAGCAATATGTTTGGGCTTGGCTTTTGGGCCAAAAACCTGCCAAGCGCTGCAGCGCCAGCTCATGGGCCACAAAAACCTGCCAAACCGTCTCCGACGAAGTCTCCTACGACACCTAGCCGCAACCCTCAGTCGCGGGGTCGCACAGCGCCCGTCAAACCGCTGTAGTCGGCCCGGTCATTCTCGTGCCAGAGGGGCTGCCCCATTCTCACACGCTCGGCCATTACTTCCAGCTTTTCACGCGACCCGGCTGGCGCCTGGGTCTCCACGAACCGGGAGTCTGCTGTCGGCGCAAAGTCTTCATCGTGGCCATACTTCAAAATGGCTTCAAATACGTTCTTCAGTTTGGGATCAGACATGCTCTTGATTCTCCAATCGTCTTCTCTGTTGATCGCCGGCGAGGCCGAACCCAAGGAAGGCCTTCCATACCACGTCCTGGCTCGGAATGATCAACACTCTGGGGTGGGGTAAACCGCAATTCGCGAAGCCGCACTGACACACTGACGCCAGACGGCGTTTGATAGTTAAGCTCCAAGCATAGGATTATTACCACCTGAGCAGACAAGTCAAGTTTTTTCTCGCATGCTCTTGACATATAGCAGCTGTTCGACGTTCTCAATCGCAAAAATCTGAGGCGCAGGCAGCTTGCGACTTTTCCACAAGCTTTTCTGTTGAGACGTCAAACATGACTTTTCTGGTTTGCTTGATCCAATTTCACAGGATTGGCTGCTTTGTCCACCTGGATAGTGGACATTTTATCAGCAAGGAAATTCCCCTGGACCAAAGAGTTTTGAGCCCTCTGGTTACATAGAGGTGAGTACTACTCGGAAATAACCATATTCTTTGTGTAAGATGTCGCTTTTGCGTTTCTCTCTCCCTCTGAACACTCGTACCCCGCTTTCTCGCCCATGCCCTGGATTCAACGAACTGTCAAGCTGCGCCCACTGCCACGCGGCTTCCATCTCGTGACCCGCGAGGTGCTGGAAGCTCTCCCCGAGCTCGAAGGCATTCAAACCGGTTTGCTGCATATCTTCATCCAGCACACCTCGGCATCGTTGTCAATCAACGAGAATGCCGACTCGGACGTTCCTCGCGACCTGGAAAGCTCTTTCTCGGACATTGTCCCTGAGTCCTTCCCCTACCGACATACTTGCGAAGGCCCAGACGACATGCCGGCCCACGTCAAGTCGTCGCTTCTCGGCTGCTCGCTCTCGATTCCCATCTGCCATGGGGCGCCGTGCCTAGGCACCTGGCAAGGGATTTACCTCTGCGAACACCGCAACCGCGCGAGCGGTCGACGACTGGTCCTCACCGTTTTCGGCGAATGACTTACGGGGAATGTCCGCAGCTTCGGATCGAAAGCCGAGAAGCTGCTTTGCTGCTTACGATTCCTGGCACGCATCTCTAGCGACACGCCCGTGGATATAGACATCTCCCTCGAGCACTTCCACTTCCACCGAGTTCAGCTCGACGGCATCAGCCATCTGGGCGAGGCCCTTCCCTGCCGTCGGGCCAAGTGATTCTACCCCTCCGATTAACTTTGGCGCGATGAATGCATGAATCTCGTCAATTGCATTCAAGTCGAGCAGCGTGCCCAACACGTGAGCTCCTCCCTCGACCATCACATGCGTCCACTGCCGGCGACCCATTTCTGCGAGCAAGAAATCCATTCGAGAAGCCTCACTCTTCCCCTCCACCTTCAGAACCTCTATGCCCAGGCTGGTTAGTCTTTCGATGCGATCTGCAGGAGCATCGCTGGCAACGACCACCAGCACAGGCCCCTCTGCCAAAGTCTGCGCCAATTGGCTATCAACCGACAATGATGCCAAGCGGTCGAGCACTACTCGCGCTGCTGTGCGCGGCCCAGGCGGTCGCGCGGTCAGCAAAGGATCGTCAGCCTCGACCGTACCGCGACCGACGACAATCGCATCCACTTCTCCCCGCAGCCGATGCACTACCGCGCGCGAAGCCTCGCCGCTGATCCACTGACTGTTGCCGGTTCGGCTCGCCAGTTTGCCATCCAGCGTCATCGCCCATTTGGCCGTGACCCAAGGTTTGCCAGTCGACGTCAGCTTGGCGAACGGTGCGATCAGCTGATGGGCTTGCTCGGTCAACACGCCTGTTCGCACTTCAATTCCCGCGGCATGCAATTCGGCCAACCCACGACCGGCAACCACCGGATTGGGGTCCTGGCAGCCAACGACTACGCCAGCCACTCCCGCCTCGATCAAGGCCTTGGTGCAAGGCCCCGTCTTACCTTCATGACAGCATGGCTCGAGCGTGACATAGACAACCGCACCACGCGCTCGCTCTCCGCTGGATGACAAGGCTTCGATCTCGGCATGCGGACCGCCGTAGCGCCGGTGCCAACCTTCACCGACGATCTCACCGGCCTGAACGACTACACACCCCACCAGCGGATTTGGCTCGACCCAACCTCGCCCGCGCGCGGCTAGCTCCAACGCACGCAACATGAATTCCTGATCGTCAGACATTGCAATCGAACGTCTCTGTGAGACCAAAGGCCTTGGAACCGATTTTGAAAGCTTGAGCCGAACGCGCTAGCGTCGGGTAGTGATGAAAGAAACAGTCCGCCTGAAGCCTAACACTTCCCACCCCGCTCTAAGGCGTCCAAATCGCAGACTTGCCTTCGCTGCCTGCAGGCTCAACCGGCGAAGACTCGTCGGGGGTCCAGATGCGTTTACTTTCTTCAGCAGGAGCTACCTGCCCGCCCGGACGGCTGGCGGTAGGTGGCGCCAGCAGGCCCGCCTCCGACAACATCCTGTGGGTCGCCTCGGCAACGCCCGGTTCGTTGAGATGCTTCTCGCGTATCTCATTGAGCGCCCGCTGTACCCGCTCTGCAATACCCTGCTGTATGGAAATCTCCAACTCCATCAACGCCCATTCTGCCGTCGAGCTGCCGTTGTTCTGAGACCAGGCACGAGCTTTTTCAATCCAATCCAGCGCGCGCTGTGCGTCTGCCTCCAGGCGGATCAACTGCCGATAGCCCGGTGCCGCATCGACACTTTCGTCCAGTTGCGGACGACCTACCAGTTCCTCCGACACCAGCTGCGAGGCCAGACTCGCTCCCATCAGCACTGCGCGGTCCAGAAGCTTGGCGAGCGCCGTATCAGCGACTCGCGATAGGTCCAGCCGAGGAACTCGCACAATCGGCAACAATTCCAAGTCGACCCCTTCCGGGTCAATCGGCTCCGGTTCAGGAATTTCGAGCTTCTTTCGCAGTTCGACAAAGATTGGCAACTCGCTCGGATCGGCCGCAGCTTGCTCGACAATCAAGGCACTGGCCAACAGCGGAATGCGAAGTGAGGCTTCGCCAACCGCCGATCGAGGCGACTTGCCGTCGAGTGCGGCACGTGGGGCGTCTGTCCAGCGATTAACTATTGCCTCGCGTCGTTCCTCGGCCAACAACTGCCGACGATGCTCCATGGGAGTATCATCCGGCAATCGCCACCGCCAACTGAGCGCCTCTTCGCTGATCGACTTTTGCGCCCGCACTTCCTCTTCCTGCAGTTCGCCAACCGAGTCGCCGGCAATCTCTCCTAGCAAGCTCTTCACTTCGTCGAATTGAGCGTTACGATCCGTCGTCACTTCCAGCCGAGCTTCGCGGTCGGTCCGCTTGCCATAGACGCTCAAAAACGCCACAACGTTCGGCACCTCGGTCCGTGCCAATTCCGCTCCTGAGCTTGGAGTCGGTCGATCGAGCAGAATGTGTGCGCTGCGAGGCCGTGTCGCTTGATCTGCATCTTGGCCATCCCTGCCCAGCGGGTAGTCTTCGACTCGCTTATCTCCTGCGAACTTTTCCGCAAGCGAATCGATGTCGCTGATCAGATAAGACAGCTGAAGTGTGTCGAGCGTCGGGTCAACCAAATCGGGATCCACCAGTTGAGCTATTGCCTCGGCTTCAACAGCATTGTCCAACGGGGCGTCCAGCTTGGCATACTCGTGAAATCCAGCGGCAAAAGCGGCCGATTGGCCGAGCCAACCTCGCATCACCGCCAGGTTATATACAACTTCCGGCACCGCCCCCACTTCCTCGCGCAACTTCGCAAGCGTCGCCTCCGCACGACGCCACAAGCCGCGCGAAGATTCCTTGGTCGCCTTCGTGAATTGCTCTTGCCAATCTACTGCTGCCGGACAATCGGCCAATAGCAAATACTCTCGCATTAACAGCGGCAATCCGGCTTGAAGATTCATCCGCAACAACAACTCGACCGCTCGATTGTCTTGCTCCGGTGCAATCGTTGCATATAGCAGCAGATGACCCCGCGCAGCCACCAGTTCCCCCTCGATCAGCAGCGCTTGACCTACGCCCCCAATCGCTTCGAGCACGCGCAGCGGCATGTCGTCTTCGAGCAGCTCGAGCGCATCCTGTAACGGGCCGATGGCCTCGGTACCCGTTGCAGTCGCAGCTGCCAGCAAGGCGGCTTGCGCATGAGCCGAAGGGTTTCGAGGATGGACCCGCCGGAAGAGATCGATCTGCTCGCGGGCAGCATCGAACTCGTGTAATGCCAGCTGCAGCGCAATGCACAAATCCAGCAGCGATTCGCGCTGAGGCTGCTTCTCTAGCAACCGCTCAACATGCCGAAGTGCCGCATGCGGCTGCTCACCGTCGACCATTTTCTGTACTTTTTCGATCTCCGTAGCGAGATCGGCACAGCAGAACTTCAACTTCTTGCCACTGCCACATGGGCACGGCGAATAGGGGTCGAGAGCCATGACAATTCGAGTCCTTAAAGAATAAGTGGTTGCGCCCGACTCGAGCAGCAGTAGAGCGACAAGAGTACGGATCGTACCACAGCCGCTCGCCACCGGCGAGCCAGTACCACGACTTACTCAAACTGCGATCTTGCCCGGCCGACCGGTCTGGGCCGCGGCATCAGGTGGCCAGCGCCCCGCGTTTCTCTTCGATCAAGGCGATCAGGGCCTGCTGCGGATCGGCGAATTTCTTGATTCCCTCGGCCATCAAGAAATCTTCCAGTCGCTGCATATCGACTTGCGAGGCGATCTCCTGAATGACCTCCGCGGGCGGCATTTCGTCAACTCGACGAGTGAACTCCCGACCGCTCTTTTCCACCTCCTCATTCGTCGCCGGAGGGTTCGTCTGAATGTCGCTCCCGGCCAACGCCTCCACGTACTTCCACGGGGGATCGTCTGGATTCTTCGTGCCGGTACTGGCAAACACCATCTCCTGCTCGAG
This sequence comes from Planctomycetales bacterium, assembly GCA_020427155.1. Classification (GTDB taxonomy): domain Bacteria; phylum Planctomycetota; class Planctomycetia; order Pirellulales; family Lacipirellulaceae; genus Bythopirellula. Next base: position 30,158 of record JAGQOW010000012.1, read on the forward strand.
CGGCGTAGGCCGGCTTCGCCAAAACTCTTGGTTGTCTCGCCAAATCTGCTTGGCGTTCACAATCCCCACCAGTCCCTGCGAGGCTGGCGACAACTGCGGCACGTGCTGCTTCGTGTAGGCGTCAACCCGGGAAACAAAAATACTGTATACACTCTTAAAGTGTTCGAAGTTACCAAGCCGCTGAGCGCCACGCCAAACCGCCTCGCGCGCCGCCTGGTACTGCCTGAGCGTAAAGATCAACGTGACATTCAGCGGAACGCCTCGAGCGGCCAATTCTTCCACAGCTGCCAAGCCGGCCGCTGTCGCGGGAACCTTAATCATCCGGTTCTTTCGCCCCGCCGACCACTTGCTGCCCAGCTCAACATATTGGGCAACGCGTTCTTCGTCCGATAGTGAGTTTCCAGGCTCCTCCAACAGCGGGTCTACTTCGAAGCTTACGTAACCGTCGTTCCCGGCTGTTGCTTCCCAAACCGGCAGGAAAACTTCCTGGGCATACGCCACCACTTGATCTGTCAACGCCCAAGCAGTGTCATTGGCAGAGAGCCCTTCTTGGCCAAGCAGCCGAGCCAAATCCTGATCGTAACGGCCTGTTTTGATCAGTTCGCTGATGATGATCGGGTTGGAAGTAGCCCCGGTGGCGCCAAGCTGGCGCGAGGCCTTCACCAACTCTGGATCAACCGAATCGAGCCACAACTTCGTGCCAGCCTCGATCAGGCTCGCTAATGAAGATTTCATGATGATCAAAGACTCCAAATGACTCTGAGCTGTCACAACAGAGACTGGTGGCAATTCTTCCTCTGGTAGTCGCGATTCGCAACCCTGCGTAACTTCTACTTGCACCCTTGGCCAGCATTCACTGACAGCACAAACCAGGAAGTTTAAGAACTTTGCAGAATCCCGAGGAGCCTTGCCTATTGGACCAATCGTAACGATTTTTCCGATTCTAGCGGATATTCCTGTATGTGAAACCTGTCTGAGACGATGAATCCTTTGTGCGAGATTTCGGCGCAACGTGCGCCAATTTCAGCAGTCCGTTTGTGAGGGAGGCCATCGTGGCAAACAAGAAACTGATTCTGCTGGCTCTGGTAGCGATGGGGATAAGCTGCGGCAGCACGAATGCCCAAGAGCAACTTGTTGTTCCGCCGTTCGAGGTCCTCGATGACGCTGCTCCTCAACTCGCCATTCCTGAGGATTCGGGCTCGCTACCAGTGGATCCAGCCGAAAACCTGCCGCTCCCGAACGAAAGCTCAGTAGACGAAGTCCTAGAACCTTTCGCCGAGCCAATCGACTCTGGAGATCTCCAGAACTCTGCGCAAGGACTCGCCCCAGGCGAGCAGCTACACCCGTTTAGCTTTGAGCCGGCCATCTTGGAAAGCACCGGCACGTGGCTGCGCCGTGGATTCTGGTATACCGAATTCGATGTGGTAATCTTCGACCGTATTTGGCAGCGAGACCCCATGGAACTGATGAGCCAACGAGTGGGCACCTCAACCAACCAGTTCGGCCAAACCGTGCTGACGTTTAATGCACTCACTCTCAATGGCGGCCAAAACGGCGCCGAAGCAGCCCCGCGGCTGAAGCTCGGTCGCTTCCTCTTTCGCGACAACGACAACCGGGACCATGCCATCGAGTTCGTCATCTATGGCGGCGGCGAGTGGACTCAAAGCGGCCGACTCGACGTTAGTCCTAACAACAGCGCCGGGACAACCTTTCTCTCTGTCAGCGACGTTGCCGGCAGAGGCAACGCAGCCTTTGACACGGCAACCAGCTCTCAATTCAGATACGACAGTCGACTCAATAGCTTTGAGCTCAACTACCATGTCTCCTCGAGAATGAAAAAAGATCACATGGAACTCGAGCCCAGCGGGCACTGGGTTCGACGGGCTCAGCCTTCGGTCACCCACTCGCTCGTCGCCGGCATTCGCTACCTCGACATGAACGAATCAATCCTCTGGGAAGCCTTTGGCATCCAAGATCGAAACAATGACGGCAATTTGGAAACCGGCTATTACGATGTTCAGACCGACAACGACATGATTGGAACTCAGCTCGGCCTTTCGGTCGCTCATGAACGCGCTCGCTGGAGCCTGAATGCCAATGTAAGAACCGGTATTTTCCTCAATCACGCGAACGTCGATTCCGTATTTGACGTAACGGACGATGTGACCAACGGAGACAACCATATCGTCCAGGACAACATGACCTTTCTTACCGACGCTTCGCTCGTCGCCAAGTGGCATCTGCGCCCTAATTTGTCGATTCGCGCCGGACTCGAAGGCATGTTTCTTACTTCACTCGCAATGGCGCCCCTGCAGCTAAACTTCGCGCCTGTTTCTACATCAGAAAACATTGCCCGAGGCGATGTCGCCTACCTGGGCGGTTCGATCGGTCTGGAAACCTATTGGTAACCCAATTACCCATGCCAGCACCCCCCCTGCTCCGCTTTCCAAGCGTAAACGCTGTCCGCGGCTCAGCTTCCGGCTAGCAGGCCCGCCGGCAATCGTACCGTAGTTCCCGACCCGCTAAGCGACCTGCGCCATAGCCTCTAAGTAGCTGCTAGCGAACGATTTGGGGCTAGGTTGCCGTAGACTTGAGCGACGATTCAAGGTAGCCTGAGTTCTACTATCCTTGCTTGCATCGGCCTGTCTGACTACATGCATGCTTGGCTCCCAAGCGATCCTTCAATTCGCATGAGTCTTACGTCCACGATCAAGATACGGCCTTTTATCCTGCTCTCCTATTGATAAGCCGATGAAGCAACCTTCATTTCTGGCACGCAAAACGCCCTGGTGGCCGCATTGGCCCAACTATTTCTTGATCGCAATGGCGTTGACCTTCCTCGTGGCCTTTGTGCCCCGAGGTGTACGCAAAGCGGTTGAGGGCAACACCAACAAAGCCGAAGACTGGTTGCCCTCTTCTTACGCCGAATCGATCGACCTGCGCTGGTTCCGCGACCACTTCATGGGCGAGCAATTCGCCTTGATCAGCTGGGACGGCTGCACGCTCGGCAACGATGAGAAGCTTCAGTTTCTAGCCAAGAAGCTCATCCCCAGTCCCGAAGCCCTCGCCAATGCCGAAAAAGACTCCGACCTGCACCTACGCGCACGTTGGTACAAAAACATCATCAGCGGTCCTGCCGTTCTCGAAGAGCTTATGGCGCCGCCGTTGAGCCTCGACTATGGCGAGGCCATTTCGCGCATCGAAGGCGCACTGGTAGGCCCTGCCAAGTACGATGCCGAAGGGAATAATCTCGGTCCCGAAGCTCGCACCACTTGTCTCATCGTTTACCTCACCGAAGAGGCCACCCGCGACAATCGCACCATGCGACAAGCGATCGAGAAGATTACCGAAATTGCCTCGACCGACTGCGGCATCGCAGCAGAAACTATCCACATGGGCGGCCCCCCCGTCGACAACATTACGATCGACGTCGAAGGCGAAAAAACCCTCGTGCGTCTCGCCTCACTCGCAGGAATCGTTGGATTGGCCCTGTCGTACTGGTGCTTTCGCAGCATGAAGCTGACTAGCATCGTCTTTGCCATCGGAGTGCTTAGCGCCGGCATGAGCCTGGCCATCGTGTTCTATTTTGGCATCCTCGAAGTCACGCTGACTGACCTAACCAGAGCTCGACTTGGTACGGTCGACGCCATCTTGATGTCGATGCCCGCCGTCGTCTACGTCCTTGGACTCTCTGGCGCTATTCACATCGTCAATTACTACCGCGATGCCCGTCGCGACCGAGGCCTCGAAGGGGCAGCTGAAAGCGCCGTGAAACTCGGCTGGGGGCCCTGTACTCTGGCCGCCTTTACCACCGCCGTCGGTCTCGGTTCGCTCTATACCAGCGACATCCTTCCTATCAAGAAATTCGGCATGTTTACCGCGATTGCGGTCATGGCCACCGTCGCAGTCCTGTTCTCGGCACTGCCCGTCTTCTTACACCGCTTCCCCGTGAGCGACGACCTTATCCGTCGCCAGTCGGGCGGCAAAGACGACGACCACCTGCCCAGCTGGGCCAAGCGACTCTTCGGTCTTGTCGTCGGACGATACGCACTCACCTGCTTCATGTGGGCTGTCGTCATGGGGGCATTCGGCTTGGGATTCAATCACATCCAGACTTCAGTCAGCCTTCTGAAACTCCTCGATCCGGACACCGACCTGATTCACGACTACACCTGGCTCGAAGAGAATCTGGCGAATCTCGTGCCCATGGAGGTAGTGCTTACCATCCCTCAAGAGAGTTGTCGAACTGCCGACGAGCATGCCGAGGATGGGGGCAATCAATACCGCAACACTTTGCTCGAACGACTCAACCTCGCGCGTCGCGTCCAAAGCCGCATTGAAGAGCTGCCTGAAATCAGCCGTGTGATGTCGGTCGCCACTTACACGCCGAAAAGCACCCATTCGGGCATCACCAGCGCCGATCGTAGCGGCGACTACGCCAAGAATCGAAGTCTGGAAGAGAATCTCAGCTCCTTGCATCGGAGCGGCTATCTCCGCCTCGAAAAGGGAAGCTCCGGCGACCGAGAGCTCTGGCGCATCAGCGCGCGGGTCGCCGCACTAGGCGACGACGGCGAAGGAGTCGACTACGGCGAATTTGTCCAACAACTGAAAACCGCCGTCGATCCTGTCTTGGTAGCCTATCAACAACGCGACATGATCGTCGAGCAACTTCACGCCGCCGGCAAGAGACTCGATGGAGCACAAATCTGCGTCCTCTACCGAACACCAGACGACTCCTCGACTGCCCCTGCCGAAAACTCTCAGGAGTCGGTGCTCTCTGATCTGCTTCGCGAAAGTGGGGTCGAACCTCGGATCCTTCCCAACGGCAAGAAAAGCCAGGGGATCTCGAAGTACAATCTCGCCCAACTCGACGCTCACAAAGATGACCCGCAGTACCTGGAGAAAGTCATCGCTGCCCTTGGCGAGCAGGATGCCCTCGTTCTTGTCTCGGCCGGAAGCGACCCCACCGCAAAGCAGTTGGCCGACGGTGGTCTGCATGTCATCGATGTTTCAGATGTTCCCGTTTACGAGTCCTCGGCTGCATTGCCCTATGTCGAGGGCGGGCAAACCAGACCAATTCGTGCCGTCTACACTGGCATGATTCCCTTAGTCTATAAAACTCAGCGGCAACTCCTCTACAGCCTCAAGGAAAGCATTATCTGGGCCACCGTCTTGATCGCCGGCGTGATGATGTTCGTACTGCGAAGTCCCATTGCTGGTCTTATCTCGATGATCCCTAACGTCTTTCCCATTATCGTCATCTTCGGCGGATTAGGATGGCTGGGCATCAAAGTGGATATCGGCATCATGATGACCGCCAGCGTTGCCCTCGGCGTGGCTGTCGACGATACGGTCCACTTCCTCACCTGGTTCCGTCGGGGCATCTCCAAAGGCATGACTCGCGTCGAAGCGATCATGCTCGCCTACGATCGGTGTGCCACGGCAATGCTACAGACCACGATTATCGGCGGACTCGGACTGGCCGTCTTTGCGACCAGCACTTTTACTCCGACCCAACAGTTCGGCTATCTCATGATCTCGATGTTAGCCGCTGCGCTGGTCGGCGACTTGCTCTTGCTCCCCGCGATTCTGGCCAGCCCGTTCGGTTGGTTCTTTGGAGGCAGCAAAACCGCCGCTGCTGAACCTGCTGGGCTAACTGAAACGGCCATTGATGCTGCGCAGAATCAGCCCGTGCCATCCTCTGTCGCGCACACAACCCTTCCCGAACTTGAGCCCCAGCCTCTGCACGTCATCGAGGACGAACCGCTGCCGACCGAGTCCTCTCTGGCTAGCTCCAACGAGCAATTGCAGAAGGAACTGCAGGAAGGTCCCCACGCGGCCCTGCACGCCAAACTCCGCAGCCTGAGACGTGAATCGACCCAAGACTCAGTTTCTTCCTAATCTGAGCCGTGTTCTGGTACGTTGCTTTCGACGCCAGTGCCTTTCGACACGCGTTTCAGTCGTCTATAACACAGTCCAATTGTGAATTTCCGTTAGCGGTTGGAGCAACCAGCTGAGGGTAACAGCAGCAACTCACCTTCCATCTTGCCCGTATTCGCCTCCTCATGTCTCGCCGTAACATGCTACTGCTGACCGTTACTGCGATGGTTTCTTACCTATGTTACGTGCGCGGCGAACAAAACCCCTACGCTCGTTATGTGGCTGGAGGCTACTCCATCATCGATCGTTGGGCCCTGCAAGACACCCCTGATCAAGAGCTCTTTGAAGGCGCCATGCAAGGCATGGTCAGCGTACTTCAAAAACGAGGCGACGAACACTCGCTCTTCATCAACGAAGAGCAACGCGACATCTTTCGCGAAGAGCTCACCCAAGAATTCGGCGGCATCGGCGTACGTATTCGGCAACTCGGCGATCCGCCACAACTCACCATCGTCGGACCTCCGGAACCTGGCACCCCTGCCTTCGACGCTGACATCCGCTCGGGAGATCGCATTGTGGCCCTTGACGGCAAACCAACCGCCAACATGGAAATGATCGAAGTGCTCAAGATCATGCGCGGCACGGCCGGCCAGCAAGTCGTGCTCTCCATCACGCATCAAGGCGAAGAAACCGTTCACGAAATCGCGCTCACCCGAGCGGTCATCACGGTCGAGTCCATTCGAGGCGATCTGCGCCAGCCAGACGGCACTTGGCTTTTCCAACTCGAGTCGGACCTGCGCATCGGCTATCTACGGATCACCAGCTTCGGAGACAAAACCGAAGAAGAACTTGCTAAGGCACTCGATCTGTTATGCGGTCCCGCCGCCAAGAACCGTGTCGAAGCTTTGATTCTCGACGTTCGCGACAACTACGGCGGCGCGCTCGATGCCGCGGTAGGAATCAGCGACCTGTTCCTCAGAGCAGGCCTGCCAATCGTATCCACACGTGGGCGCGACCAGGTCACTCGCGACCGATTTGTCTCGACCGGCAGCGGCGGGTACACCACTCAGCCTCTGGCGATTCTCATAAATCATAACAGCGCCAGTGCCGCAGAAATCCTCGCTGCCTGCCTGCAAGATTACAATCGAGCCGTCGTCATTGGTCAGCGGTCATTCGGCAAAGGCACCGTGCAGCGCCTGGTACGAATCGAGTCGGGCCGCAGTCTGTTGAAACTCACTTCGGCAACCTACTGGCGCCCCAGCGGGAAAAACATCCATCGCATGCCCGGCGACAGCGATACTGACCCTTGGGGAGTCTCGCCCAACGAGGGATTTCAGGTGGTGCTAGACGACAAAGAGTATCTCGAGTGGCGACACTACCGCCGTCGCCGCGATCTGATCGGCAACAGCGATCAAAGCCCCCTGGCAATGCAGATCGACAAAGAGGACGGCAAACCACCCGAGTCGTACGTCGACCGTGCCTTCGAAAAAGCACGCGACTACCTGGCAGCCACGCTCGACCAATAAGCTGCCACTCGAATGCCCGGAGAGCGAAGGCACCATCTTCTGCATGGCCCTCAGACTCGCAGCAGTGGCAGCTGTCTTTGCTTGTCCACCCAGCAAATAGCATGCTAAGGCAGTGAGAAGGCTTTTGTAATTCCCACCTCTCAACTGCATGATAGTTCTTTCATCCCGTCGTGCAGGTCGCCAGCAAACCCACAGGTAGCCCTTTCGAGACGAGCGACATTCTGGGGATTTTGCCTGAATCGAATGATTTTCCGCAGAAAAAGCTTGCAACCACTTTCTACCCCGCTTAGATTCCTCCGAAGAGGCACTTCGTAACTTCGTTTCAGTTGTGGTGATGCTCATGAACCTAGAGGGTGAATAACATGCGTTGGCACAAGTCTCTAGCGGCGGTCCTGCTGTTCTCGATCTTATTTTCTGCCCAACAAGCGAGTGCTGATATTCTCTTCACGACAGGCGCAATGGTCGAGATTGCCTCTCCAGCCTCTTTCCTCGAAGGAGATCTCGAAAGCTCCTCGGTCATCTCTATCTTGGACGAAGGGGTAAAAACACTTCCAGGCGATATTTTTGTGAATGCCGTCGGCGTGGGCACCCACTTCGGCAGTGCGGGAACCCCTGTTCCAGTCCTGGCCGGCACCGAGGTGCAAACTTACCTCGTACATTTCGACCCACTTGGCGCTGGCTTCGCAACTCTCTCGGGAAGTGTCTTTTTTGTCCCTGGTGAGATTATCCTGGGAATTCAGACTCACACACCCTGGCTCGACTTCTCCGACGCGGCCGTCGGCGACCCATTGTCCACGTACCCCACTGGCCTGCTGGAATTTCGTGCACTCGAGACCCTGCCGGGAACCGACACCACGACAATTGCTCCTGGCCTGGGCTCGGCGTCCTTTTCGCTATTTGCCGAACTGGGCATCGACCAGGCACGCATCGTCACCATGCCTGTCCCAGAGCCTTCGACCCTGACGTTGCTACTGGGTTCGGCAGCACTATTACCGATTTGCCGCCGCGCGCTCAGTTGAGTGTCCCAATAGTCGCATCTTGAGCCAGTTCCTACGGGCCGCTGTTAGGCACGCAGGCCGTTGCATGCTCTTTGCAGTCCAGTTCGCGTTGCTGACAACTTCCGCTAGCGTCTCTCCTGCTCTACACACCTAGCTGTTATCACAGTCTGCGGCAGGAAAACTTTGGCGTCTTTCCATTTTGAGCCAACGCCGGCTGCTGCTCATTTGACTCGTTTAGCAACTTGCTCGACGCCGTTCTGATGAAGAACGAGGCTCTTGGCGGGACCGGTTTTGGGCAGCTTGAATTCAAGCGTGGCGTCTACCCCGCGGTACGACCAGCGTGTGGGAGAGTCTGGGAATACCTCCTGGGTCGCTTGATTGGTGATACCAACCATCAGCCGTCCGTCGCGATCGCGAACAGTAAATACGAAATTCGGCGCCAGCTGGTACTGCCCCTCCAAACGACGACGCAGCTCCGCATCGATGGCGAGTTCGCCCGGCTCGTTCTCTGGCGACTCGCCTGCCTTCTCCTCCGGCATTGCTCGGCCTGCCGCTCGAATCGCCTGCCGATTGGCCGCCGTCATCGGTACCTCTTCCAATATTCGCGTCTTGGGTGAGGTAAGCGACCCTATTTCCAACTTGACCTTGCCTTGCGGCGGATGCCCCATTCGTGTTAGCAGTTCGACCAGATCCTCTTCAAATCGCTTTTGCCAGTTGTCGGCAAAAGTCGCTTGACTAAAAGCTACAATCTCAGCCGCAGGAAGGTCGTTGAGCGATAGGAGCCTGCACCATTGTTTCCCAATTCTCACTTCCGGTTGCTGTTCGTTCCAGCGAACGCCGTTGAAGGGTGCAAGCTTTGGGTACGCCGCGTCGCCTTGGGCCCAAGCCTCCAGAAGCCCTGCAGCAACTTCATCGGCAGCCTGACTGGCGGAACTCTGATTCGTCACCACGAGAACCGCAAATCCTTTCTCTGGGGCGGCCCAAACAACGGCCTTGTTCATGGTATTGTCGCCACCGTGATGCAAAGCCTTCCCCCCCGCCCAACCGCGCTCCAGAGACATCCATCCCAGCGCGTAGTCGTCCCGAACCGCCGTGTGCAGCTTCTGAAAACTAGCTTGCGTCAAATAGCTGCTCTGGCCGCGATGCCCTTTCAAGTGCTCGCTGATAAACTTTCCCCAATCTGTCAGCGACATGTGCATCGTCCCTGCCGGACCCATCACCGGTAGGTTATCCATGGCTTTCCCATTGCTCGGCATGGGATTCCCTGACGCGTCATGCGGCCAGGGCTGATCGATCTTGCCTGGTGTGCCGGTTCCGCCAAAACCGGCCGTCGACATTCCCAGTGGTTTGAAAACCTCGGTGGCCATCAGCACTTCCCAACTCTTGCGAGTCGCTTCCTCAGCCATGTGACCTGCTAGCGTGTACCCCCAATTCGAGTACAAGTACTTCTCACCTGACGTGCTGAGCAACTGAACACCGCTTGTTTCAAAAAGAACCTTGCGCCGCGCGCGGGTGCTATTCTTTTCGCCAACGTAGTTCTGCAGTTCAAAGTTGGCAGGCATCCCGCTCGTATGGGATAACAAATCGATCAGTTTGATCGCCTTCACAGGATCGCTTAGCTTTGCCCCAAGCTTGGGAAAGGTCTCGCCTACGGTTTGCTCAAATCTCAACTTCCCAGCTTCGACCACCCGTGCGATCATGGTTGCAGTCATTGCCTTGCCACACGAACCCAGATGCCAAAGATCTTCGTCCGTGACTGGAGTCGTGTCTCCTTTTTTGCGAACGCCTGTCGTTGCCAACAGCTGCAAGCCTTCGTCGGTGACAATCGCAGCTCCGAGACCAGGCAAGCCGTGCGATTGGCGAATCGCTTCCAGAGCGAGCTGTGGATTCACTAAATCAAAGCCCGGGGTGGCCACGTCCTGTCCCCAGCTCGCGACTACCAGGTGCGAGCAGAAGCACAATAACCACACCAGCCGAGACCTGCCGATCGGCAGCTGCCGACGCCACGAGTAGACATGTCCCATTGCTCATGTCTCCTGGATTTCGATGAAGATGCGCATTGCTAGGGCGTTCTTACCTGCCCTGGGTGCTCAATGCAACGGAAACTGGATAGTACTTTTATACCGTTTGCCAATTGGTGCGCGTCGACACCGCGGAAGCAATCGTCGTCTCGCTGTCTTGCAGTGGATTATCAGTCGCAATTCAACGATTTCTCCGGGATTATGCCCTATTCCCCAAAAGACCTCAACCAAATCTTCTGTCACTCGCCTGCGCCGAAAACAGAATACAGCCTCTGGGAACGAACGATCACTTCCATTACCGGAAAGCCGTCAATGGCTGACCTCTCGAATTCCTTGCCCATCAGCAAGGCAATGCCGTTTACCTAATCCGCAAACCTTCCGGCCCTTTGCAGAGGCTTTGAAAATACTACTGCCTAGAGCCCTCTCCACGAGCTACGCCAGCACATTTGTAACCTGTTTATAGATAGATACTTAGAAGAAATCCCGCGGAACGCGCCGACTTGCTCCACCCTTTGGCACGTCAACTGCAACTCTACTCTGCCCAATGGCAGCCGTGCTCGGCTCCGAGGCCCAAGGGATGGCAGGCTCGGGCAGCACGTGCCTCTTATCAAGACTCTCGTTTCGACTCTCAAAATGGGCATATCTTGCCTACATGTGCAAAGGAATACTCATGGTTGCTCCTCGTAAAACGAAAAAGATTTTTTGCACCATCGTTCGTGTCCCCGCGACCGAGGTTATTAATAGCGGCTCGCCCCAGCGATTCTCAACTCGACCTAGCCGACTCTTGCCCTGGGCTGATCCCTACATCGCCAAGCTCGTAAGAAATCTGCAGCAGGAGGTTCGCAGCGAACGTCTCAGCGCCGCTGGGCTCCGGGCAGATCTCGATCCGCCCTCTCCCGCTACCGATACTGATGACAATTGGACCAACGACCCGCGCTGGTCGCTTTGGGACGAGCCTGCCAGTTGATTTCCGCGCTCTCCTGCATCCTCGCTCCGCGATTGCAGGCCTGACATTCTAGAACACTACATGAAAGGATTCGTCGTGTTCACCTATCTCAGCTGTTGTTTGGCTCTTTTTCTGGCAAAGAAGTACCGCCCGCGGAAGTAAGCTGCGCGCGCAACTCCGCCACAATGAAAAACGAGCCCGTCACGCAAATCAAATGCTCAGCCGTAGCAAGCTGTTTCGCCAGCTGCCAGGCATCTGCCGGCAACTCTCGCTCGTAAACTTTGCTGTCGGAATCTGAAAAACCTAGCCGCTCAAACTCTTTGCGAACTGTTTGTCCAAGTTTCGCGACCGAGACCGCGCGGGGGTTTTCTTGATACTTCGTTACCACTACCTGCTCAAAATGCGGCACGAGTGCTCGGACGATTCCTCGGACATCCTTGTCGCGTGAAGCGGCCAACACGAGGACTCGCTGCTTCGACGGATAGCTGGCCTCGAGCGTGTCCACCAACGCTTCCGCCGAAGCGACGTTGTGGGCTACGTCAACCACTACCGTCGGTCGCTGACCTACAATCTCGAACCTGCCCGGCAGGGTCAGTTCTGCCAGCGCCTGACGGATCGCCGCCGTGGACACAGGCCATCCTTGCCGCCTCAATTCTGCGATCGTGGCAATCGCCAACGACGCGTTGGCCGCCTGATGCTCACCCCGCAATCGCAGCGGCATTCCGACCAACCGCAAGTGTTCCTCGGCACAATCCCCTTCAAAATCCAACCGACCTGACGACCTCTCGCCTGCCTGCGGCGCGCGGTAGCGATGGCGAAAATCTCTGCCCGCGCTCAACATGCGGCAGCCATGCTGCTTCGCGATCTCGGCAATCACCTGACGCGGCGCCTGATCCATGTGCCCACACAACACCGGCACTCCAGGCTTGATGATGCCCGCCTTTTCTGCAGCAATCTCTGGCAGCGTGGTGCCCAATTGCTTGGTGTGATCCAAGCTGATACTGGTGATCACGCTTACGATGGGCTGACACACATTCGTCGAGTCGAGCCGACCGCCCAACCCAACCTCGAGCACCGCCACGTCGACTTTTTGCCTGGCAAAGTGCATCAGGGCTATCGCCGTGGTTAACTCGAAATAGGTCGGTCCCGACGTGTAGTCTGCCGTCGCCGACTCCCGATCCATCGCCTCGACCACTGGACGCAGTTCTTCGACCAGGGCCACCAACTCTTCGCCCGAGCACGGCAAGCGGTTGACCGCAAAACGCTCTTCGATCTTTTCCAGATGAGGCGAGCTAAACAGACCCGTCTCGTAGCCAGCCGCCTGTAACATTGCGGCCACCATCGCCGCAGTCGAGCCTTTTCCCTTGGTGCCGGCTACATGCACGATCGGCATTCCCGCATCAGGATTGCCCAATCGCGTCAACAGTTGGCGCATCCGATCGAGCTTCAACTGCCGGCGCCCATACGGCACTACCGTGCGCTCATAATTGATGCGCCCCAACAGAAAATCAATCGCCGCCGCGTAAGCGGATGTCAGGTTCATCGAATTCGTTCTACGTCCTACTGTGATAAAACAATACCGCTGTGTATCAGGTGACTCGCAACGGTCTCATCGATCGCACATGGGGCTGAGGAGCCGAGACTCGACTCGCGTCCCTAAACCTACAGTCCAAGCTCAACCATTCAGCCAGTCATCCAGATTCTTGGCTACCCAATCATCGTCCCGTAGGTGGCCATAGGCGGCAAGCACCCGATCGATCTCGGCTGCTTGCCCTGGGCCGAGTGTTTCGTCCTCGTCCAAGCACCAGTTGCCGGCCAACAGTCCCTGGCGCCGCAACACCTCATGAATTCCTGGCACACAGCCGCTGAAGTCATTGGCCGCGTCGAAGATCGCGGCATTGGCGTCGGTCAATTGCACCGCCGTAGTCAGCATTTCTGGCGATGCACTACCGCCCGCGGCGACTTGCCGATGACACTCCGCCAGTAGCCCTACAGCCCGCGAAGTCCACACCGCCCACTGGCCGAGCAAGCCTCCAACAAAACGACGCGCAACAAACTGATTGCCCACCTGAAACGAAAACGGGGTCACCAAATCGAGCACGATGTTGTCGTCGTTGCCCGTATAGAGAGCAATATCGTCCCTGCCGCTCTCGGCAACCGCTCGCATCACATGCAGCGTAAGATAGCGATTAAACGCCGCCACCTTAATCGCCCGAGCATTGTCGATTTCGCAGAAGCCACGCCAGAACTCGATTGGCAGCAGCACGCCACCCACCGCAGGCTGTAAATAGAAACCGAACAGTCCAATCTCCTCTGCAATCGCTCGGCAATGGTCAAGCAGCTCAGCAATCGGCGCACCAGGAAACGCTCCCAGATTCACCAACCCCAGTTGGTAGCCCAGTTCACGCGCTAGCCGAGCCTCACATACCGCCTGTGCCGTCTTGCCACATATTCCCGCCACGCGCACCAAAGGCTCGGCACGTAGTTTCTCCGCACGATTCATCTCCTCGGCAGCCAGTGTCAGCACTGGCCGGAGCAAACCGCACTTAGGATCGTGGATCCTAAACTGAGTCGTATGCACGCCAACCGCTAATCCACCCGCACCTGCTGCCAGGTAGTAGCGGCTCAGCGCGCGTTGCCGTCGCTCGTCCAGCTTCCGCTCCGCCGTGAGCGCCAGCGGATGCGCTGGGATCACTGTACCCCGTTGTAACAAATCGTTTTTCATATTTGCCCTAGAGCTACTGGCACAAAACTTAACTGGGACGATCCTCCAGCGCCGCCAGGTCAGGCACTGAAGTTACAATCAAGTCGCTAATACTCAAAACTTCCCGTCACGAACCTCGAAATGTGTGGGCTTGTCCCAGGTTTCTCCTCCCTGGGCAATCCAATCGGCTGTCCAGACGATCATCTCGTCGAGTGTCACCCGAGGACGTCCAAACAGCCGATGAGCAAGGCGAGCGTCGCTCAACAGCGCCGAATCGCTTTCCTCGCCTCGAAAGCTCACCTGCTTATTCATCAATTCGCTTAGCCGCAGACAAACCTCGCGGCACGATATCCGCTCCGGCCCCGTCACATTGAGATAAAACGGAGGACTAGTGGCATGCGCCAGACTGCACAACGCCATACTCACGGCATCCGCTTGCCAGATCACATTAAAAAACCCCGTTGCCAACGAGACGGGTTGCCCGCTCGCAACCTGTCGCGCCAAGTCGACCAACACACCATAGCGAAGCTCTGTCGCATAATTGAGCCGAAAAACCACCATCGGCGTTTTTGTTTCGCGGCTAAAGTATTCGCAGACTCGTTCACGTCCCAAACAGCTCATTGCGTATTCGCCAACCGGATTCAGCACATCGTTCTCAACCGATCCGCTGCCCGGTTCAATCGGAACCAAACCGTAGACGTTGCCCGTTGAGAAGCAGACGATGCGACTCCCTGCAAACCGCCGGCAAACCATCCCCGGCAGGTAAGCATTCGTAGCCCAAGTGCGCGCTTCACCCCCGTCGGTGCCAAACTTCAGCCCCACCATGAAGATCACATTCTCACACTTCGGCAACGACGCAATAAAAGCCTCATCCATCAAGTCGCCCACTATCGTCTCGACTCCCGAATCTGCTAAAGCAGCCTGAACCTTCGAGTCGCCAAACCGGCTGACCGCAATCACCCGACGTTTCACCCCGGTCGCATCACTCGCCCGCCGTGACATCCGCGCCAACGAGGGCCCCATCTTTCCGCCGGCGCCGAGCACCAAGATGTCGCCCTTAAGCTCCCCCAAGCTGGTAAGCGTCGCCTCTGAAGGCTCGCTCAATCGGTCTTCCAGGCTGGCAGTTGTAAAAAAATTGGGCATCGAGCGAGACAGGCCTCCTTAAGGATCACAAGATAACGGCTACTTTGTGAAAACCGTCCTGCATTGTGATACTATCGTAAGTGGTTCCAGTAGCAACATCTAGTATGAGGCAAAGATGAACGACAATCGCAGCAAGCCAACTCAGCCCCTCCGACGCGAAATGATCGGCAGCGCAATGCTGGGAGTTGCCGGTGGGATTCTCGCCGTGCCCTCGCTATCGGCCATGGCAGCAGAGCCGCAAGGAGTCACGCGCAAGGCGTTGACTCCCCCCGGGGCGCCGTCTGCCGATGTCGGTTATTCTCCTGCTATTCTTTCTACTGGCCAACAGTTGCTTTTCATCTCGGGGCAAGGGCCGCAGGATTACGACGTCGACATGGAACTGCAAATCAGGCAAACCTTCGATCGCATTGGTCTCCTGCTCGAAGCAGCCGGCGCTTCGTTCGCCAATGTGGTCATCCTGCGTTCCTACTGGGTGCATCTGCTGCGAGACCTGCCGATCTACCGCAAGGTGCGCAAGGACTACCTGGTGGAGCCCTATCCGGCGTCGACTGCGGTCGGCACCCCAGAACTGGCTATTCCCGGTCTGGAACTTGAAATCGAAGCCGTGGCTGTTCTTTAGCAGTAACCCAGGTAGCTATTTCGTCCATCGTCTCAGTCGGCCCTCGATGCTATGACTCACACCCCCAATTTCCCCTCGCGTCGCGCGTTTGTCGGCCAGTCTTTGGCCGCCAGCCTCGCATTCGCGATGCCAACCCGAGCTGCCACTTCCATCGAATCAGACTACTTCGATATCCATGTCCACCTTACCCAGGGATGGTTTGGCGAAGAGCACGGACCACTGACTGCAGCGCAACTGCTCCGCTGGATGGATGCCCACCACATCGCCATGGCTGCGGTTCTGCCTCTCGTCTCGCCCGAGGCTTTCTGGTACCCGGTCACAACCGAATACGTACTTCGAGAAACCGCGGCTCACCGCGATCGGCTGGTTCCTTTTTGTGCGATCGATCCTCGTGCCCTCACGACACATTTGATCGAAAAGCAACCGCTGGTCGATATGCTCCGCCGATACCGCGATGCCGGCGCGTTGGGTTTTGGCGAACATAAGCCGCGCTTGGCCATCGACGATCCGCTCAGCATGCGACTCTACGAGGCCTGCAACGAAGTTCGACTCCCCGTACTGTTTCATCTTGATAACCAGGCCAACATGGACCGCCCCGGCTTGCCAGGTCTGGCCAAGGTGTTGGGATCGTTCCCCGATCTGGCGTTCATCGGACACGGCAAAGGCTGGTGGTCTTCCATCTCCGGCGGCATCACGCAAGCCGATTTGCATGTAGGGTATCCCAAAGGACCGGTTCAGCCTCGGGGAGCGATTGATGCTCTGATGGATGAGTTTGCGAATCTCTATGGAGACCTTTCTTCTAGCGGCGCGCATGCGATACTTCGAGATCGTAAGTTTGGAGAAGGGTTCCTCAAACGTCGTGCCGAGCAGCTGCTCTTTGGCACCGACTATTACGATCTCACGCAGCGCGACTTTCAGCAGTTCCAGTTGTTCGACGACTTTCAATTACCAGCTGCCGCAAGACTACAGATCACTCGCGACAATGCCCGACGTCTCTTGGGGCTTACATGATCTGGCAATCACTCAGGCAACGTAAAACATTCACAGGCAACAATCATGAACCAGCAACCAAACCCAACCAGGAACGTATGCGGCAGGCCAAGCGAAACGACCCAGGGACGTGCCACCAGACGTCGCTTCCTGGCCACAGTGGCTGCGACTTCCACTGCCCTGCTTGAGTCTCGTCTTCACGCAACTGAGGCTTCCGAACGAACCGCTGCACCCGACGACGCCGCACCCCAAGACGTGGCAACCGACGACATCGCCCAAATCGCAATCACTCTCGACTTGGAAATGTCTCGCAACTTTCCCACTTGGGAAGATACCCGCTGGGATTACGAAAAAGGCAATCTCAGTGATGCGGCCAAACAATACACCGTCGATGCTTGCCGACGTGTGAAAGAACGCGGAGCGGTCATCCACACCTTCGTCGTGGGACAGGTCTTCGAACAACCCAACATCGACTGGCTGAAAGAGATTGCTGCCACGGGACACCCCATTGGCAACCATACCTACGATCACGTCTACCTGCTTGCCGATTCCGCCGAGCAGTTGCAGTACCGTTTTCAACGGGCGCCCTGGCTGTTGCGCAGCCGCAGCGTCGCCGAAGTGCTTCGCGACAATATCAAGCTCACGAACCTCGCTCTCGAGCAGCGCGTCGGCGTCCAGGCCAACGGGTTCCGTACTCCTGGCGGCTTTGCCAACGGCCTGAACGACCGCGAAGACCTGCAGCAACTTATCCTCGACCTCGGCTTCGATTGGGTCAGTTGTCGTTACCCGGCCCATGCCGGTATCGAAGACATCCACGGCAGCGACCGACCTCCGTCGCCAGCGGCTTACGAAAACATCGTCGCAGCTCAAAGCGAAGCGCAGCCGCTTATGTATCCCACTGGCTTGCTCGAGATTCCCATGAGCCCCATCAGCGACATTGGCGCCTTTCGCACCGGACGCTGGAAACTGCCGTACTTTCTCCAAGCCATCGAGCTGGCAATGCAATGGGCCATCGAAAACCGAGCCGTGTTCGATTTTCTCGCTCACCCTTCCTGCCTGGGTGTCGTCGATCCTGAGTTCCAGGCCATCGACCTCATTTGCGATCTGGTCGAACAATCCCGAGGGCAGGCCGAGATCGTCTCGCTCGACACGATTGCCCAACGATATCGAACGTCTCTAGCCAGGTAAGTCGATGAAGCCGTCTCTTCAGCTTGGCTTGTTTTTGATCGCCCTCGGTACCTGCGCGCACCGCGTCCAGGGCCAAGGCTATTCGCCCCGCGAAGCGGCAGCGAAGATGACCGTGGCCGAGGGGCTACGTGTCAGACTCTTTGCCAGCGAACCAGAAGTTCGTCAGCCGAGCTTCGTCAAGTGCGACGATCGCGGCCGGCTGTGGACCATCCAGTACCTGCAATACCCCAACCCGGCTGGGCTCGAGCGAGTGCAGGTCGATCGCTGGTCGCGAACCGTTTACGACCGCATCCCCCAGCCCCCACCGCACGGCCCCCGTGGGGCCGACAAGATCACCATTCTCGAAGACACCGACCGCGACGGGAAGGCCGACCAGGTGAAAGACTTCGTCGACGGTTTGAACCTGGTAACCGGCGTCGCTTTCGGTCATGGCGGCGTCTTCGTGCTCAATGCGCCTTACTTGCTGTTCTATCCCGATCGCGACCGCAATGATGTGCCCGACGCCGATCCCGAGGTGCTGCTTACCGGCTTCGGCATGGAAGATGCGCAATCGATGTCCAACCACCTGACCTGGGGCCCCGATGGCTGGCTCTACGGCGTCAATGGCAGCACCACCACCTGCCGGATTCGTGAACTCGAATTCCAGCAAGGAGTCTGGCGCTATCATCCCCACACGCGCCAGTTTGAGTTGTTCTGCGAAGGCGGCTCCAACTGTTATGGAATCACTTTCGACCAAAACGGCGAACTCTATTACTCGACCAACGGCGGACCCTTTGTCCACGCCGTCCAAGGGGGTTACTACTTCAAGAGTTTCGGCAAGCACGGCCCGCTCCACAATCTCTACGCTTATCACTACTTTCCCAATCTTACTTGCGATCAGGTTCCCGGCGGACCGCCGACCGGAGGCACGATCTATCTGGGGCATTCCTTCCCCCAACTCTATCGCGGCAAGTTCATGGCCGGGAATTTTCTCGGGCACACCGCCTCTTGGTGGTCTGTCGAACCGCAGGGTAGTACCGTGCAAGCGAAGTTCGGCGCTACGATCTTCGATTCTAACGATACCTGGTTTGGGCCCACCGACCTGTGCCTCGGTCCCGATGGCTCGATCTATGTCTGCGACTTCCACGATCAGCGCACCGCGCATCCCGATCCCGACGCCAACTGGGATCGCGAAAATGGCCGCATCTACACAATTGAGGCCCACGACGTAAGACCTCAACCTGAATTTGACTTGGCTCGGTTGTCCGCTTCCGAACTCGTCGACCTCTTGTCGCACGAAAACTTCTGGTTCCGAGATCGAGCACGCGTCGAGCTTGCCAGTCGTCGCGACGCCTCGGTTACCGCACGGTTGCGCACGATGGCGCTGCAAACCGCCGATCCGCAGCTAGCGTTGCAGGGCCTCTGGGCATTTCACTTGACCACCGGGCTCGACGACCCACTGGCTATTGAACTACTCAACCATCCCTTCGAATACGTAAGATTCTGGACCGTACGCCTGCTCGGAGATCAACGGCACGTCTCGCCACCAGTGGCCCGACCTCTGATTGAACTGGCCGGCAACGAGTCTAGTCCGATCGTTCGCGCCCAGTTGGCCGCCACTGCCCGGCGACTTCCCGGCTCGGTCGGTTTAGCAATCGCAGGGCAATTGCTTGATGCCCATCCCCAGGAAGCCGACGAGCGCATTCCTTGGCTTCTCTGGTGGGCCATCGAGGCCAAAGCCATGTCCGACACCGCAACGCTTGCCACAATGTTCGCCTCCGACCAGGCCTGGCAGAATCCCGCGCGCCTCGACAACGCTCTGCGACTCGTTCGACGCTACGCTGCAGAAGGCGACAAAGCGGCCGACCAGGCCTGCCTGCAACTACTGACTGCTGCCCCCGCCGCGCAGCAACTCGCCGCACATCAACATTTGCGATTAGGCTTGGCGGAGCGTACGGCAGGCCTGTCGGAAATCGGTCAAGGAGGGCTCTACCAGCAGCAGGCTTCGCCTGACGAGCAGACGTCGACGCGCAATTCGCGCCCGTTCGAACCCCTGGCCGCCGAGTTGCGAGCCTACGTCGATCAGCTCTGGAAACAGCAACCGACTGACCTGTTGCATCTCGAACTGGCCCTGCGCGCCGGCAACTCGCAGGCGCTTCAGTTTCTGATCTCTCGAACCACCCAACTAGCAGACGACCCGGAGCGTTTAACGCCGGCATTGAATCTGCTGGGAGAGTTCGGCGACGCCACAACTGCCCTCGTAGTTCTCGGCCTGTTTGAGAATTCGACGACCGACGAAGTTAGGTTCGCTGCCCTGAACGCCCTGACCCGATGGGAATCGAGCGATGTCACGCAGTCGCTGCTGACCCATTACCCCGGCGCGACTCCCGAGCTCGCAGCGAGGATACGCGACGTCTTCTTTACCCGCCCACGATCCGCGCTGGAGTTTCTCAAACGCGTCGACGCTGGAGATTTTAATCCGCAGGACGTCCCTCTCGATCAGCTCCGTCGCTTAGCCGTCCACCGACTGGAATCAATTGACTCGCTCGTACTCAAACATTGGGGCAATATTGGCTCCGGCTCGCCCGAGGAAAAACTCGCGACGATGCGACGCTACAACAACGACCTGCGTGCCGCGTCAGGCGATCCGATTCAAGGGAAAGCACTGTTCGCAAAACACTGCGGCATCTGCCACCAACTCCACGGCGAAGGACACAAGATCGGACCCGACCTGACGACTGCCAATCGTACCGATCGCGCGGCACTTCTGGCCAATGTCGTCGACCCCAGTGCTGTTATTCGTCGCGAGTATCTCAACTATGTCGTGGAAACCAGTTCCGGCAGAGTGCTGACCGGCCTGCTCGCCGAACAAGACGCCGCTTCGGTAACCCTGCTGGATGAAAAAAATCAACGCACGAAGGTTCCGCGGGACGAGATCGAAGATCTTCACGAATTGGAAACCTCGCTGATGCCCGAAAAAACTCTTGACGTGCTGACCCCTCAGCAGTTACGCGATCTATTCAGCTACTTGGAGCAATGACAGCAGAGACCAAAGTATTCGTTGCCGAACAGCGCTGCCCCGTAGACGTTCCGTTTTCACTCTCGGAGCCGACCCGAGCAATCGCATCACCTGCAAACCCGTCCTACCACAATCCAAGAAAGGCATAGCCCGAGATGTCCGCCATTCAAAAGTGGTCTAGCGTAGTCGTTCTGAGTGCTTCGACATTCATTTCCCTGTTAACTCCGGCTCGCGCCGACGAAGGCCAGTCCCGCACTTACCAGAATCAACTGACTCTCATCGAGAATCCCGAGCCGCTACTAGCTGATCACCCCGAGTTTGTGCAACCGATTGTCGAACTACGGCGCTATGAAGCGCCGCTGCTGGTGAATGATCAGGGCGGCGACCTCGAAGTGCGTGCCTGGCGATTCTCGTACAACGCCCGGGGCATTATCGAGATGCCCAATCGACTCCGATCCGACCAAACTGCCGTCATCATGGTCCACCCTTGGGGCATCGACGACGGACAAGGCTGGCGAACTCCCGAGCCGGCCGGAGCCGCCGACTTCTGCACTCCCGAAAAGAACCACCTCGCGGGCAGGCATACCCGCGAAGTCATCGACCCCTTGCTCCAGCGTTTACGGCCTCGGCTGAAGCTTACCATGGTCAGTATGCGCAGCCGCGAGTATCCCGCGCAGCAAAAAATGTATCGCTCCATTCGCCATAACCCCACCGACGAAGAGCGCACCCAAGGACGCAATGAGCTGCATCAAATACTTCACAACTTCGACTATCGCGGCCAACCGCTTCAAGAAACACTTTCCCTCTCAGCCGACTTGCCCGTCGTCGACTACTTCAAACAATTCCCTGGCCTGCAAGCGGGCGACCGTTGCAACAACCAGGGTTTTTGGGACATGCCCATCCCCGTCAGCAGCGACGTGACTCTGCATCGTGACGACGTGGTGATCTACGATGCCGACGGTTACGAGCCGCTAAAGAATTTTCTAAAAGAACACGGCGTCCGGCACATCCTGCTTACCGGCTACGCCACTGACATGTGCTTCTGCAAAACAACCGCCGGTTACGAGAATCTCTCGCGCGACTTCAACGTGTTTCTGGTCGGCGACGCCACCCTGGCCACCTTTCCGGCCAACTCCACACCTAAGTACGCCACCAACGCCCATATTTCGTTCGCCTCGATCAACCAACTCATCACCCAAGCCAGCTGGATACGCTTTACGGACTCGGCAGACCTCAGTAAGGTTGGCAGAATTGAGTAGCTAAGTCCAAACCGGCCCAACACTCTAACGAGCCTCCTGAAGCCCTATGCCATCGCCAGATCAAACCAACGGCCCCGCCGGGCTGCTCCGCTTCACGCGCGCGCTGGGGCCGGCAATCATTGTCGCCTGTGTCGTCCTCGGCCCAGGAAGCATTCTCACCAGTTCTAAGGTCGGCTGTCAGTTTGGCTACGAGTTGAGTTGGATTCTCGTCGGAGCGGGTATCCTGATGGCCGGCGCTGTCGCAACCGCTGCCCGCGTCGGCATCTCCCTGGAAGGTACGCCCTGCAACGAATTGGCGACAAGACTCGGTCGACCTGTTGCCGCGCTGGCAGGCATCTCGGTGTTTCTCATCGCCGCCTGCTTCCAGTTCAGCAACAACCTGGGGGTGCTCGCCTCGATCGAACCGCTCGTAGAATCGGGCGCCGGTTTGCAGCACACCCTGCTCATCGGCCTCAATGCCGCGCTGATCGCTTGTCTGTTCGGTTTCAAGAAACTCTATCAGCCCATCGAGCGCCTGATGATGCTGCTCGTCGGCTTGATGCTCATCGGTTTCGCAGCCAATCTCTTGTTAGCCCGGCCATCGCTCCTCAACTTCCTCGCAGGTCTGCTCCCGGGCATCCCCGACGGAATCTCCGGCGGATTCTTGCCCGTGGTCCAGGAAATCAAGGCGACCACTGCCAACGACCCCGCTACCCATACGGTGGTCGACCCCTGGATTGCCGTTCAAGGCCTTATCGCGACCACGTTCTCTATCGCCGGAGCTTTCTATCAGTCCTACCTGGTCAAAGAAAAAGGCTGGAAGCTGGCCAATCTGCGGCAAGGGCTCACCGACTCGGTGGCCGGCATCACGGTGCTCTTAGGCATTACGATGATGATCCTCGTCACTTCCGCCTCGGTGTTGTCGGGCAACGTCGCCCCCGCCGATCTCCAGAGCGTCGCCGACGTTGCCAAACAACTCGAACCGCTGTTCGGCAGCACTGCCAAGCTGCTCTTCTGCCTCGGCATTTTCGCCGGAGCCCTCAGTTCCTTCCTCGTCAACTCCCTCATCGGCGGCACGCTTCTTGCCGACGGCCTCGGGCTGGAAGCCAAAATGGATTCGAAGTGGCCCAAACTGTTTACTATCGGGGTGCTAATGATCGGCATGGTCATCGCGCTGACCACCAGTTCCGAAGGACGCGTCCCGCTGATCATTTTTGCCCAAGCAGCCACGGTGCTCGGCGGTCCCGTCTTGGCCTTGTCGCTGCTCTACCTTGCCTTGCGGCCTTCGACGACCGGTGCTCCGCCAACCCCCACCTGGATGATCGGACTCACTTCGCTCGGCACACTTGTCATTTGCACACTAGCCGTCAGAACCGCCTGGACTCTCTTCCTCAAGTTTCAGATCCTCATCAGCTAATCCTGCGGTGCAGGATCAAGCTTATTAGGCTGACACCCAGGCAACTCACGTTGTCTTGGTGCGGCCAGGCCCAATGGCTCTTGGCTGAAACAAGATACGTTTCAGGCTATCCCAACGACGCTGTCTTTTAAGACTGATTCCCGCTGGCATAGAACCACAATGTGCCAACGCCAATCAGCACAATACTGGTCCACCGCAGCACGCCAGACACCGTCTCGGGACTGTCGCGCGCCGACTCGAATTCTGCATGCAGCTCGTCATACTCCGCACGCGCTGCATCGTATTCCAGCTTGATCTCCCCGGGGTTCTTGCCCGCATGCATCGAAGGGCTATTCTGCGCTTCGACCAGGGCAAACTTCAGCCGATTCGTCTCGCTACCCAACTCGGCCAGTCGCTCGCTCTTTTCGTCTGTCCAAGACCGGGTCGGCGGAAACAGATGGCCCCACAGGGCGCTGGCCACCAGCATCAACAGCCCCAACACGATCGCGACTACAGGAATTGCTTTCATAGGCCCGGTAGATATCCTGCCCAACGATTCTGGCGTAGTTACAAGACGAAGTAGCTACAAAAAACTAGAGATCGAGGTTCAGTCCGTCGTCAATGCACACTAGCGTGCCCAGCACGACCGCCTCGATATCATTGGAAACCCAACGCACACTGCCGTCAACATTCGCACCGTAGATACCACCAAAGTGCAGGCTTCGCGGCGCGGCCGTCGTGTCGCCGCGAGTCCAACAAGGCATCCCCTCCAAATCCGCTTCCGCCGATTTGTAACAAACATAGAGATCGTCTCGCGGCAAATCGGGACCCACTCCGGAGTTCGGCAGCAAGGCAAACTCTGCCCAGATAGGATTCGGTACATATGCCGGCGGCGGGTTCTGATTGCAGATGCGGGTTACAATATTTGTCCCATGCACGTCGGCGCCCAAGATACTTGAACCTACCCAACCCAATGCCCACGAACCTCGCGGATCAATCGGCTCGTTACGAGTGCGAATCTCCGCCAGCATCAAGGTATTCGAAGTGCCGTCCTGCACCGCCCCCAGCGGCTGGGGCTTGTAAATCAGCGAACCCTTGGCAACCGCCTGGCACTCGGCGTGCTCTGGACTGGCATACGCCGCGTAGTTCCCTTTGCCAAATGCAAGTCCCCCCGTCAAACGCGGAAACTCAAATACGCGTCCAATCGACGGGTCCGAAGGACACGCCAACACCGACGGCTGGGCTCGCTGTGGCGAAAGCGTGGCATTCTGCTGTATGGCAGAAACTTCGAAATCAAACTGGTCAAACAGCTGTTGCTGTTCCAGGTACGGCAGCACTCGCACAATCCAACTCAATTGAGAGCCTGTGCGAAATCTCACATTGTCTCCGACAAGATCCGCGTCGCTCGATTGAGGCAGCGTGCGAGTCTGGCTTTCGTAGTTCAATACCGCCAAGGCCAGGTTGTGCAAGTTATTCTGACACTGCATTCGCCGCGCCGCTTCTCGCGCCGCCTGCACGGCCGGCAGCAACAAGGCGACCAGCACGCCTATGATCGCAATCACTACCAATAGCTCCACCAGGGTGAAACCACGCACGCCAGGCGCGACAATGCTTCGTCTCGCAAATCGAGAGACAATCACGGCAAAGACCCTCGCACAACTTTGCTCGGTAGCAAACCAGCCAGTACAGACTCAAGAACTTTCATTGTGAACCGAACTTGGCTGCGACACAATGCGCAATAGCGCACAACTTTCTGCCCAATGCGCAACAGTCAAGCCGCCATATCCCCACCAGCA
This sequence comes from Planctomycetales bacterium, assembly GCA_020427155.1. Taxonomy (GTDB): domain Bacteria; phylum Planctomycetota; class Planctomycetia; order Pirellulales; family Lacipirellulaceae; genus Bythopirellula. The sequence continues at coordinate 55,601 of JAGQOW010000012.1, forward strand.
AGGCAAAAAGCTTGACACTCATTCCACCCCCCCTTACCCTGCGGTGGGTAGCCGTAGCCGGCAGACTCTGGTACGCAATGCGCGCCGACCTTCAGTTTTTCGCCTTTTTCCGCCCACGATCCAAACGCGATCTTCGAAATCAAACAGGGGATAGCTAATGCGGTGTCTGAGACAGTTTCTCATCGTTTGTGCGCTCGCCTTCTACAACTTCCACCTGTCCGCCTGCCAGGCACAAAACCCCGTCCTGGGCCCGGCTGGTATCAACTCGACCGTCACCGGACTCACCGGCGCCTTTCAACTCCTCGGGCAAGTCGAACCAGGACGCCCTGGCCTCGAATTCTTCGATACCGGCACCAACTTCAATTCCAGCGTCTCGGTCGATCCCCTCGAATTGTTCTTCGGCGCTCGCATGAACGTCGGCATCAGCGCCCATGCTGAAAGTGTCGCGGGCCTGATGGTTGGCCAAAACGCCGCCAACGGCGGCGTCGCCACGGGGGCATTCCTCACCAGTGGCGGCTATAGCTCTCCCTTCGGCCCCAGCCAGGTCCGCGCTGCCGCCACCGCCCAGGCCATGCTCATGCGAGGTCCGCGACGCGCTATCAACATGAGCTTCGGCACCGCTCCCGCCGGAGGCCCTCCTCCTACCGGAACCGACCTCCTGACGATGTTCAACGATTGGTCCGCAGCCAAATTCGACTACCTGCCCGTGGTTGCTGGCGATGAGACCGGCGTCGTGCTCACCGTCCCCAGCGACCACTACAACGGCCTCTCGGTCTCAATGCTTTCGCAAACCGGCGGCGTCTACCGTCAGGTTGCTGCCGGCAACGTCTTCACCACCGCCGCTAATGGCCGTCGATTGATCGACATCGCCGCTCCTGGCGTCGGCGTCCGATCGGCTACCCTCAATAACCGTTTCACGGTCGACACCTTTACCGACTCAAACAACAACGGCCTTTGGGACTCAGGCATCTTCGACAACAATGGCAGCGGCACCATCAATCCGCCGCCAGATATGTGGATCGAACGGGGCGGCGGCGGCACTTACAACGACACCTTCAACCCGCCCGGCGATTGGTATTTCGACGCCAATCACAACGGCGTACGCGACGGCGCTGCCAACGACGACTACGCCGTCGTCTTCGCCGACCCCCGCTTCGGTGGCGGCTCCGAACCCGTTCAAGATGTTGACGGTAACGGCATCATCGACTTTGGTGTCAACGGCACCAGCTTCGCCGCTCCCCTAGTCACCGGCAGCGTGGCACTCTTGCACGAACACTTGGAGAACAATTACGGTTTCATCAACGACGGTCAACATCACCAAGTCGTCAAAGCCGCCATGATGAACTCGGCCGACAAACGCAAAGACGATGGCAATGGGCTGCTGCTTGGCATGCAGAAAACGGCCCTCCGGACCAACGGCAACGACTGGATCCAGCAGCGGGCCGTCGAGGCCGGTCGCGATGCGATTCCTCTCGATCTCGAAATGGGCACCGGCATCCTCAACGTCCAGCGTGCCGTCACCCAACTCGACCAGAATCAACAGGACCCCGGTACAATCGACACCCGAGGCTGGGACTACGAACCCGATATCTCTCTCCTTGAAACCATCAAATACGACTTCGACGAAAACCTAGTCGCCAATAGCTGGATCTCAGCCACCCTGGCCTGGGATCGTATCGTACCGCTGCTCGACAATTGGGACGGAGACCCCATCGGCGCCGATAACGGACTCGCCGGCGTCTTCGACGCCGAACTACTGATCGACGACGACGGCAGCGGCGGTCCTTCGCCAGGCGACCCCTTTGCCGACATGAATGGCGACGGCGTCTATCAGGCTGGCAACCACGACAACTTCTCGGTCGCCAATATCGAATTGCCCGACCTCGATTTGTACCTGATGCCCAAAGGCGCAACCTCGACCGCCCAGGCTATCGCTAAGTCGGACAGCACCCTTTACTCGGTCGAACATATTTTCGCCCAGATTCCCGCCCAAGGCGACTACGAACTCTGGGTCCAGCACAATGGAGGCACGCTGCTCGACGTCGACTACGGGCTGGCCTGGTGGAGCGTCGGTCTCAGCCAGATTCCCGAACCCACCTCATTGTTGTTGTTCGCACTAGGAGCAGCCCTCCTCCTGCCACGACATAGAACACAACGTCCGTAAAACCTCTGACAAGCAGCGCATGGATGCTTTGCTTCGCCGCCATCTTTAGCCACCACACTCCCGACCATCCTGGTCGGGAGTGTGGAACGTCTAAAGTCCAGCTGCTCTAAGCAATCCACCTGCCGAAAAACCCGCCTCTCGATTCGAGGAAGCTACTGGAGACTTCGCCCTGCGCACGGCGATCCCTGCGTCTCGATCCAACCGCAGCGCCCGGCTACATCGGCTCTTTGATAACGCAAGTATTTGCAACGATTGCAGTACTGCAGTTTTGTCCCACACTCGGCTCGCGCAGAAACCTAAACTCGACCACTTTTGTCCCAAAAGTTGGGACCCCGCCAGACGGGCCAAAACCCAAACGAGGGGGCTTGCATGCGCGAAAATAGGGGAAGTCGAAAGCGGACAATTGATATCAGTCTTCTGCAATCCTGCCACATGCTTACAGACGCTACCTGTAGCGCGTCCACGTGTGCTGCTATCGCAAGGCTGCCAGCGACTAGGAATTCTCCTCAACATAGGATAAACTTCGCCAGTCAACCGACCGTCGATATGCACGACTCTTACAAGACACCATCGCTTTTAGAGGAGCTTTGGCCAACGATTTGTACCGGCGGCTTGTATACGGCGGGGCATCACCCGCTGGAGAGGAATTGAGAAGCACATGCAACGGGCACTCCTGAGGCTGACTGCGGTCGCACTTTCGACCGCAATCTTCGGTAGCCAATGCTTCGGCGACGACTCTGACTCAACCTTGCAGATCGCAATAACCGACTCCCAAGGCGACCAACTGCCCTGTCGGATTCACCTCCAAGATGCTCAAGGCCAGGCGCAGCGAATCCCTGGTTTGCCTTTCTGGCACGACCACTTTGTCTGCGACGGTCGAGCGACGGCACAATTGCCCGCGGGCGATTACACCTATGCCATCGAACGCGGCCCCGAGTACCAACGCAAAGTCGGACACTTTCAGCTCAAGGCCGGCCAGCACCATGAGTTATCAGTGCAACTAACACGAATTGCCAATCTTCGGGCCGCCGGTTGGTATTCGGGCGACCTGCACATCCATCGCCCAGTGGACGAGGTAGCGCAACTGATGCGGGCTGAGGATCTGGACTTTGCTCCGGTGATTACCTGGTGGAATACTCGCAACGTGTGGCAAGACGAAGCCCTTCCTCAACAAGTAACGCATCGGCTCGATGACTCGCGCATCTACAATGTGATGGCCGGAGAAGATGAACGGGAAGGAGGTGCGCTGCTGTATTTCGGGCTTCGAGCGCCCCTGGATATCAAGACCGACAATCGAGAGTTTCCTTCTCCTATGCGCTTTGTAAGCCAGGCCCGCAGGAACTACGCCGAAGTTTGGATCGATATCGAAAAGCCTTTTTGGTGGGACGTGCCTGTCTGGCTGGCAAGCGGTCAGATGAATTCGGTCGGCATCGCCAACAACCACATGTGCCGCAGTCAGATGTATCCGAGCGAAGCCTGGGGCAAGCCGCGAAATGTCGAGCGATTGCCGGCGCCCCGGGGAAACGGCTACTGGACGCAAGAAATCTACTACCACCTGCTCAATTGCGGCTTGCGATTGCCTCCTTCGGCCGGAAGTGCCTCGGGCGTTTTGCCCAATCCCGTCGGGTACAATCGGGTCTACGTTCACCTCGACCAGCCATTAACAAGCGACTCCTGGTTTCACGGCTTGTCGCGCGGCCGTTGCTTTGTAACCAATGGCCCGCTGCTGCTGACGACCGCAGACGGCCAACCTCCCGGAACCGAGTTCCAACTCGCTCCTGGCGAAAGCCGGTTGATTCGCTTGGACATCCAACTTACTTCGGAAGATCCAGTTTCGACGATCGAGGTCATCCAAAACGGACACCTGCTGAAGTCGCTTCCCTGCAGCGATGCAATGACTCAGCAACACACCGTGACAATCTCGACTTCTGAGCCGGGATGGTTCATCGTGCGGGCCATCACCGACGTCGAAAGCACCTTTCGTTTCGCGTCAACGGCGCCCTGGTTTGTCGAGGTCGGCAAAGTCGAGCACCGGATTAGCCGCCGTTCGTCCCAGTTCTTTCTCGACTGGGTAAACGAAAGAATCGAACGTGTGCAAGCCAACTTAGAGAATGAGTCGGAGCGAGACCAGGTGCTCGTATGGCACCTGATGGCCCAGGAGTTCTGGCAGCAACGCTTGAACGACGCAAATTCAGATTAGCCGCCAGCTGCAACGCAACTGCGGGGTGCAGAAGTACTGAAAAAACTCATTCGACCGTTTGAAAACTTGAGATAACGATTTGAATAGTCCACTTCTGGTTTTCACAGATCTAGACGGCTGTCTGCTGAACAAAGGCGACTACAAATACGATGCTGCGCTGCCGACGATAGACAGGCTACGTACGCTGGAGATTCCCCTCGTTTTGTGCTCGAGCAAAACGCAAGCAGAAATGCGGCCATTGGCCTCTGAGCTGAATCTGCCCTGGCCTCTCGTCTGCGAAAATGGGGGCCTAATTGTCTGGGACGATCAGCAGCCGGTGACTGTGCTTGGAAGGCCGCGCAGTTCGATCCTCGAAGTGCTGCAAACAGCCCGGCAAGCCTACCGCTTCCGCAGCTTTACCGACCTTGGCGAGGCAGGATTGAGGCAAGTGGCAAATCTACCGCATGAAAAAGCGGCCCCCGCGCTGAGCCGAGAATGCACGGAGCCGATCTTGTGGGAGGATGCCGAGGCAAAGCTGGTTGATTTTCGCCGGTTCCTTGACGAGGCTGGCCTGAGCCTGACCCAAGGCGGCAGGTTTTGGCACGTCGCAGGCAATGTGAACAAAGGCGACGGCATGGCAAGGGTCGTTGAGCGGTTTTCGCAACATGCGAAGTATGGCAATTCTTGCTTGACCGTGGCGATTGGCGACAGCCCGATCGACTTGCCGATGCTCAAGCTCGCCGACATACCAGTGATCGTACCGCAACCGGATGGCGCCACAATGATCTCAGTCGACGATCCCCAATGCCTGCAAGCCGATCTTCCTGGGGCTGCAGGCTGGGCGCAAACGGTCAATCGTATCCTGGACAATTATTCTTAGTTCGTTCTCGTAGGCAAAGTTGATGCGCGGGCTGGTACTTGTACTCCAGTCCGTAGTGTTCTAGGTTGAAGGAAGTGGAGTTATGACGTTTTGAAATCACGCAGCAGATGGCGTCGCTCGCGAAGCAGCGACCTTTTTTCACCCTAAGCGAGGTTTTCGCGGAGAGTCCTTCCTGAAGACCGGTTCTCTCTGATTATCTTGCCTTGTGACTGGCTGTTATGGCAGATTTTGTACAAAGCGGCGAGATCGGCACACTTCACAATCTCAGAAACCGCAGCGTCGAAGAACTTGAGGCCGACCTGGCAAGTTGGTCGAAAGTGACGCCCATGTCGCTGGTGCTTCCCTGTCTGTATTCTGAACTCGAAGGCCCGGCGCTGGGACCCATTATCGACAAGCTCTGCCATGCCACTTATCTCGAAGAGATCATCATCGGCCTGGATCGAGCGAACCGAGAACAATTTGACATAGCCCGTAAATTCTTCGACCGACTTCCGCAAAAGAAGGTCATTCTCTGGAACGACGGGCCCCGACTGCTAAGCGTAGACGCCTCGTTGGCAGCAGAAGCGCTGGCCCCGACTGAATTGGGAAAAGGGCGCAATGTCTGGTACTGCTTTGGATACTTTCTTGCTGCTGGATACTCCAAAGCGGTCGCTTTGCACGATTGCGACATCGTGATGTACCGGCGGGAAATGCTCGCCCGGCTTCTTTATCCCATCGTCCACCCTCTATTCGATTACGTGTTTTGCAAAGGCTATTACTACCGTTCTGCCGATGGTCGACTGAACGGCAGAGTCGTACGGTTGTTGGTCGCCCCCTTGCTGAGGGCGATGAAGCAGACGTTAGGGGCAGACGATTATCTCGACTTCATGAGCAGCTTTCGCTATCCCCTGGCGGGTGAATTCTCGATGCGAGCAGAAGTAGTTCCCTCGTTGCGAATTCCTTCGGATTGGGGGCTGGAAATTGGTACGCTCTCCGAAATGTACCGCAACTACTCGCACCACCGCATTTGCCAGGTCGACATCGCCGACGCCTACGACCACAAGCATCAAGAGGTTTCTGAAGACGATGCCACCCGCGGCTTGAATCGCATGAGCGTCGATATCTGCAAAACGCTCTTCCGCAAGCTGGCGGTTCAAGGTGTCGTCTTTTCTCCAGAAGTTCTGCGGACTCTCAAGGCATGCTACTATCGGACGGCCCTGGATATGGTCGATCATTACTACAACGATGCCGTGATGAGCGGACTCACCTTGGACCGGCATCGTGAAGAGAAAACAATCGAGTTATTTGCCCAATCGATCTTGAACGCCGGTGATGTCTATTTTTCGAACCCACACGCGACTCCCTTTGTGCCGAGCTGGTCGCGGGTTCACAGCGCACACCCAGGAATCGAGGAGATGATCTGCGACGCGGTCTACGCCGACAATGCCTGAAACGAGTTCTTGGGTTACGGCAACTCGTGTTGGTTCGAAATCCACAAAGTCTGGTAGGGCTTGAGCGTAATCGTTGCGTGCAGATCTTTGAGCGGCCGGCCCTTCAGCAGGTCGTGCCAGGCATAGGTGCTGAACAGATTGAGGTCGGTCAGTTTGAGCTTTCGCTTGCGATCTGAAAGATTGGAAACACAGAAAATGCTTTGTTGCCGATCCATACTCTGCCTCCAGATGCCGAAGAAGTGAGGCCTCAATTGAAGCGTAAACTGCGTGGCATTGGGATGAAACGCTGGCTGTGCCTGTCGTACCTGGATTATCCGCAGAAGCTCGAAGAGCACTCTCGCAGTATTCGATTCCGGCTGCTGCAACGCTTGCTGAAGCCGGTCGTAGTCCCAGGGATAGCGGTTGATGGTGCGATTTTGACCAGTCGCCCGCACCCCTGCTAGATTGCCAGGCGTAGCAAGCAAGCTATGGATATAGAAAGCGGGAATGCCTTCGAGTGACATCATGATGGTCTGCGAACAGAGCATTCGTTCGACCTGCCACTGATCGGGCCCCTCGATCGTTCCCTGGAAGGCGTCGAACAAAGAGGTGTTGATCTCGTAGATCTTCTCGGTTCCGTCTGGCAAACGACGCAGGGAAACCAATCCGCCGAACGATCGAATGGTATCAACCAATTGCTGCTGCTCTTCTTCGGAGAGCAGTCCTTCAGCAGGCCGCATGCCGATGCCGTCATGCGAAGCAATGAAATTCAGATAGGTGCAGCCGATCGGAGCAGGGGGCATGCTCATCATCCACATCTTTAGATACTTGGCAGTACCGCTCAGCAAGGCATGTACCAACAGCGGGGCCAACGAAAAGTTGTAGATGAGATGGGCTTCGTTGCGATTGCCGAAATAGGTCAAGTTCTCTCGATTAGGAACATTGGTTTCAGTAATCAGCAAGGTTCCCGGGGCAAAATAATCGAGCACAGTTCGTATCAGTCGCACCACTTCGTGAGTTTCAGGAAGATGCAAGCAAGTCGTTCCAGGTTGCTTCCAGAGATAGGCAATCGCATCCAATCGAAAGACGGTAACTCCATGCGTAAGATACTCCCGAATGATCCTCAGGAATTTTAGAAGCACTCTAGGATTTGAAAAATTCAGGTCGATTTGATCGTGACCGAAAGTGCACCAAACATGCTTCTCTCCGTTGGACGTATCTACACTTCTCAACAATGGAGATGAGCGAGGTCGAACCACTTCGCTCAGATCGACCTCAGGAGAACTCTCAATAAAGAAGTCGCTTCCTTCGCCACTACCTCGCAGGTAATTGGCGAACCACTGGCTCTCTGCCGAAACGTGATTGAGTACCAAATCTGCCATCAAACGATACTTGGAAGACAACGCTTCGAGATCTGCCCAATCGCCCAGTTTTGGATTCACCTGCAGATAGTCGATTACCGAAAAGCCGTCGTCGGAGCTGAAAGGGCAAAAAGGCAGCACATGAATCGCTGAGAGCGCACCCTTGGTGTAGGTATCCAAGAAGTGCTCTAGGGTCCTTAACGGCACCCTGTCAGGCGACTTGAGTGAATCGCCATAGGTAATCAAAAGCGTGTCGGAGGCGTCCCAGAGTCGATTAGGATGATCCTGTGGAGTGACCTGAAAGCCTGCGAATACGCCTAGAATCTTGGCAATCAGGGCAGGGCAGTCCTGCTCGGGATAGATGCAACTGACATGGTGTTCGAGCTGATCGTGCAAACGTGGCAGCGAAGGAGAATGACTCATAGAATGAAGAACAGGCAATCTGGAGCAATGATCAGCAAGACCGTAAAGCGATTATTTATGTCTAGACCTTCTAATGCAATGGCACGCTTGAGGCACCACTTGCACAACTGCGCATCATCGCAGCATGCTATTTAGGCAGGCACAATTGGTACGGAGTCATAAGGAACTACGACTGCAACAGCCTATTATTCGAAAAACCATTGATCTTCCAATCGATTCCTGCCGAGAGTACATCTTCTTCTCCTGTCTGGCACGGCAGTTGCGAGAACTCTTAACTCCAAGAATTCTGCCCCAGCAGAATCTGAACTGCAAAGACCGAAGGAATCGCAATTCCCATTGGGATCACCTGACTAATCGACAGAAAGTTTCTCGTGGCATACGACGTCTTGCCAAGCCGTTTGAAGAAGGATAAGCCTAGCCAAGTCATTGACATGCTTAGTGAAAATTCAATCCTGACGAATGGAGAGATTGAACAGATGTTCTTCACTGAACTGTCGGTCGGTGAAGCTCTGGCAGTATTAGTTACTACCCTAGGCAACCGGCTTGAAGTCGACGTTTGTTCGATCTACTTGAGCGAAAAGACCAGTCCGACAATAGTTCTGGCCGCTACAGTAGGACTCAACCAGAATTGTGTCGGCAAATTGAGGATGGGATTCCATGAAGGCTTAGCCGGATTGGTCGCTGAAAGAACCTTCCCTGTTGTAGTGAAGGAAGCAGTCAAACATCCGCGTTTTAAGTACTTCCCCGAAGCTGAAGAAGACGCATATGCATCTTTCTTGGGAGTTCCAATACAAACTCTTGGCGTGTTAGTTGTTCAGTCTATAGAGCCCCGTGATTACAGTGCTGCCGAAGTGAGCGACTTGGCAAACCTCGGTGCCACGATTGGGGATCAGCTGGCCAAAGCGAGCATCGAAAACTGTGCCGCGTCGTTCCAACTCAAGTTTCCTTCTCTTGGTAGTCGTTCTCTCTACCCCCGCCGCAACTCCGTTCCTCCCACCGAATGCCGATTGCGGCGGGGGACGCTTGGTCACGGAAAGACCACAGGTACCGCGCAGAAGTAACGTGGCACTTTGAAGCGACAGACAAAGGTT
>JAGQOW010000138.1 GCA_020427155.1 Planctomycetales bacterium
ATACAGCGCTACGGTTGTTTCAATCTTGTACCGGTACAAAGCTTTGCCCTCCAGAGATGACAAACCCAGAGCGCAGAACCTCTTACAAGGCTGCTATATGGCTTGATTTGATGGATATCACGCTTTAGCAACCTACGCCAGCCTGCACTTCTTTTTTCCATCCTTTTCCGCAAAATGCTTGCTGTTCGTCAGAATCGGCATTATAGTCAGATTTGTACCGGGACACTACGGAAATGTTCGGGACACTACCGAAATTTTGTGGAGCAAATGGAAGATGGCAACGGTAAGAGAAATCGCCAAGAAAACGGGTGTTTCGCCCGCCACTGTGTCGCGTGCTTTGAAGTCGCATCCCGATGTCAGCGATATGACGCGAAGCAAGGTTCTGAGGGCGGCGAAAGTGACGGGCTACATCGATGACGTAAGCAGCAACGGCAACTCCACTGCGACCAGTATCGGTTACATGCTTACCGGTGGCGATCCACGTCTCTGCGAATATGACTGGATGCTATTAGAAGGCATCACCGAGGGCTTACGAGATAGTCGCATGGATCTGCAGGTTGTCGATCTGCAACGCTGCAAGCGAGAAGGAGAAACTTACAGGCAGTTTTTCCATCGACGTGGTTTGCGGGGCGTGATTCTGAGGACGGTCACGCAAAACCGTTCGATTTGCAGAGACATTCTTGCGGAAGACTTTCCCAGCATTGTTGTGGCGGAACGGTTCGCCGACATGGAGGAAGCAAACTTTGTGTGTTGTGACTCCACTGCCGAAACAGCCCGAGCTTTCCTCCACTTGATGGATCTAGGGCATAAAAGGATCGCTATCGTCATGCATGGACGCGCAGACCGTGACCATCTTGATAGATACAACGGTTTCCGAGAGGCATGTGCAGCCCGGAATATCGAACCCGACGAAGATTTGGTACTTCGCATCGTCGCCAATTTCGACGGCGGACGCACTGCATTGAACCGTCTGATGAGCCTTCCAGAGCCTCCGACGGCCATCGTCTTTACCGATCCGCAGCCTGGAATTGGTGCAATTTGCCGCGCACATGAAGTAGGCCTCCAGATCCCACGCGACTTATCGATTATTGGGTTTGACGACGGTGATACTCGCAGGCGTATCTACCCGGTCCTGACCGCGGTTTGTCAAGATACTCGCGAGTTAGGTTTCGAAGCAGCCGCATGGCTCTCAAAACGGCTCAACGGTGAGACGACTGATTCGTTTCGCCAGGTAATCCACGCGCGTCTGGAAATCAATCAAACGACGGGCGTGCCTCCCAGCACACCTGTTCGGCTTCAGCCAAACGGTAAGGTGATTGAATAATGATATGCGGTTGTTTCAAGCGGTAAACGGTGAGAGAGGTTCTTGTTAATGATTGCGGTAGATTCAATTAATTACCTTGCTTTGCGTATTCATTTAGCTACCTTGCCTTGCGCATTTAGAGCTTCCTGCGAGCGTCGCGGGAGAATCGAGTTAATCTGCTACTTCTAACTCTTGAGGGAGGGGGGGACGTATGGCAAAGCGATGCTTACGGCGGTTTGCTTTTCTCATTCGGATGCCGCCGTAGCGATGTGTCAGAATTCGTTGTTCAGTTCAAGATCAATACAGCGTGAATTGTGTGTGCTTACTAGCAGGTGAGTACCAAAGAAGTGCATATCTCTTTTTACTTCTGGAGGAGACTAATGATGATGAAGAATCGTATTTCTGTAACCCTAGCGTTAGTGGCATTGCTGGCCTTTGTGGCTGGTTCCGCCCAGGCCACCACGATCGGTTTTGTTGGCGCAGCAGGTGTGAACGCAGATCTTCCCGTGGGCTACGCCAGCAACATCGCGGCAGACGGCGCCGGCTGGACCACCAGCGACGGAACAGGCGCGACGCCTGATGTGGCGCTGTACTGGGGTGGCGCTCCCGATACTACTGGCTGGGACTGGGAGTTCCACAGCGCTGGCACCTTTGAATTCGTTGAAGCACTTAATGCTGGAGGCGCCTGGGATGCCGTAAGTCCGCCGGGTACCAATGCGGTTGCTCAATTTCAACACCAGTACACTGCACCGCACGAGATTAAGTTTTCGGTGCCTGCTGGAGTAGCGGTAATTCTCAATTCGTTCGATATTGGAAACGCCACCGACCAAACCCTTGCAGAGAGCCCTTACGGATTTGACATTGCTTTGATCCGCGATTCCGATACGGCCACCGTTTGGTCGCACAGCACACCGCTTTGGGACGCGACTGTGGCAAAAGGCGGGACGGGCGGCATCAGAGAGGAGTCAGTACCAGTCAACTACACCGGTGATTTGGGCGAGTCGTACACGCTCCGCTTTACTGCCGTTTATGGTTCTACTGTGACTAGTGCTCAAACGTGGCGTACTGGTCTCGACAACTTGAGCTTCAGCCAGGTTCCTGAACCCACTTCGTTGGCGCTTGCTGCACTGTGTGGCCTGGGCATCGTGGTCAGGAGACGGCGTAGCTAATTGCCTTAGACATATTTGAAGAATTTGAAGAATGAAGAAACATCGACGAGTCGAGCCGCACTGCCCCACTCAGCAGAGTGGGGCAGTCGGCCGGCCAGTCGGTGAGACAGATAAATGTTGACTGTTGTCGTTGGACAGCAGTTGCACGATAGGAATGATCGATTTGGATCGTTTGATGACTACAGCAGCTCAAGCTCGACGGCTAGGGATCGCAGTTGCGCTATTCGCTGGAGTCGTCTGCGAACCTGCCGCGTTAGCAAGTGTGTTGGTGGAAGCCCATCGAGGTTATTCGGCAATCGCTCCAGAGAATACGCTTGCCGCGATCATTGCCGGCGAGGGCATTGCCGACCTTACCGAATGGGATGTACATGTGACCGCCGACGGGGAACTGGTGCTCATGCACGATTCCACAGTCGATCGCACAACCAACGGGACAGGGGCGGTGTCGGCGCTGACACTGGCACAAATCAAAACACTGGACGCATGTTACAGCTTCTGTGGCGCCTACGCGGGCGAACCGGTCCCGACGATGGCCGAGGCGATTGGCCAGGCCACGCTTTCGGGCATCATCCCGTTGATCGAGCGGAAGGCTGGCAGCGCCGCGACGTACCACAACGAATTTGTCTCATTGAACCTCAATCCCTCCACGTTTCGGATCATTTCATTCGACTGGAGTTATCTCAGTAGCATGAACTCGCTCGATCCGGACTACAACCTGGGAGCCCTGGGGTCTGGGACGTTGTCGCAATCCACGATCGACGGCTTAAAAGCTCAAGGGGTCGATTTCATCGATTGGGCGCATGGCACGGTTACCCAATCGGTAGTGGACCTGGTGCACGCCAACAACATGGAACTGCACGTCTGGACCGTTAACGACCCCGGGCGAATGCAGGAGCTGATCGACTTCGGGGTCGACGGGATTACCACCGATGTTCCGGAAACTTTGAATCAACTCGTGATTTCCACTTTTCGCACGGCTGACTTGAACATGGACACCGTTGTCAACGACGTGGATTGGAACATGTACAACGCCGGGCGGGGCTTGAAGTTTCCGGGGCTCTCAAAAACCGAAGCGTACCAACTGGGAGACATGGACGGAGACTTCGACAACGATATTTCGGATTTTGCTCGTTTCAAGGAGCTGTACCTTGCATCTGTGAACACGCAGACGGCGAAGTCCCCGCTGGCCGTACCCGAGCCAGGCGCTCTGGCCTTGTTGTCATTGTTTGTCTTGCTACTGCTGTGTCGCCACTCGCAATTTCCGCTGTTGCGGCCAGCCTTGGCTCACATTCCATCATTCGAAAACCAATTATGCGAAAACCGAGGTGCTCAGATTCCTAGGAGAAGAAGCTCAATCGGAAGTTGAATTGCAATATACCAAGAATTCTTTGTGCGAGTTTAATACGAGGAGATACGACGTGAATCTTCAATTGAAAACCACTTTGGCGGCGGTTTCCTTGCTGGCTCTTGTTGTAGGTAGTGCCCATGCCACGACGATCGGTTTCGTTGGTGCTGCCGGAGTAAACCAGGATATTCCCGCCAACTACGGCAGCAACATCTCGGGGGGCGGAACCGGATGGACCACAACCGACGGAACGGGAGCGACACCCAACGTTACTTTGGATTGGGGCAACAGTACCGCCTGGGCCTGGGAATTTCACAGCGCTACCACATTCCAGTATATCGAAGCGCTCCACGCGGGTGGTTCCTGGGACGCTGTTTCGCCCCCTACCACCAACGCGGTAGCGCAGCTCCAAGATGCCCAGCCTAATGGGAGGCTCGAGCTCAATTTCTCGGTCATTCCAGGAGTGCAGCTTGTTCTCAATTCCTTTGACATCGGAAACGCCACGGACCAGCAGGCGGCAGATGGCCCGTATGGTTTTGATATTGCTCTCATCCGCGATTCCGATACGACCACCGTCTGGTCGCACAGCACTCCGCTGTGGGACGTCGGGACGTCGGGCAGAGAAGAGTCGGTAGCCGTCGGCTACACCGGCGCCCCGGGAGAGTCCTACACGCTGGCCTTTACTCGCACCGGATCGGGCAACGGCTCCACTTTCCGTAGCGGCCTGGATAACCTGAGTTTTAGCGAAATACTGAACCCGGGCGCTCCGCAATTCAAGTTGACCGTCGATCGCAGTACGGGAGGCCTTTCGCTGACGAACACCGGTACGACGGCTACAAGCATCAAAGGCTATTCCATCACCTCAGAATCCGGGGCTCTCAACCACAGCGGCTGGAAAACGATCGACGGCAACTATGACTTGAGCGGCAACGGATCGGTCGACAGCAACGATGATTGGACCAAGCTGTCTAATCCGAGTGATCGAACCGATTTCAGCGAGTTCGAGTTTGGCGGAGACGGCGGGTCGATTGGCTCGGGGGCCTCGGTGGTTTTGAACCAGCCAGCGGGCAATGCCTGGCAGAAGACCCCGTCGCAGTTCGAAGACTTGACCCTCGACATTGCCTTGACCGATGGCAAATTCTATCGGTATCCCGTTGAGTACATCAACGGTCCCGTCGGCGGTTATCCGATTGGCGACTTGAATTTCGACGGCGTTGTTGACCCCCTGGATTGGCCGGCTTACAACGCCGGGCGTGGTGTTGACATGACGGGCCTGACCGCGGTCGAAGCCTATCTGTTGGGCGACCTCGACGGCGACTATGACAACGACATCGCAGACTTTGTGCTCTTCAAACAACTCGCCTCGCCACTGGTCGGCGCAGAGTCGAGCGCTGAATCTATTCCCGAACCCTTGGCAATCAGCCTGCTCTTGACGGCTTGCGCTGCCTTGTGCTTCCGGCGTCCTGCTAAGGGCCGTATTCATTGTGAAACAACTAGCCGACGGAGTATTCCTGTGAAGACTTTTTGTGCAATTCCGCTAGGCGTGTGCGTTCTGTATGCCACAGCGATCGGTTCCGCTCAGGCCACCACGATCGGTTTTGTGGGAGCTGCGAGTGTAAACGCCGATCTCCCAGTGGGCTATGGCAGCAACATCGCGTCTGACGGTACTGGATGGACAGTTTCTGATGGAACAGGAGCGACGCCAAACATCGCTCTGTACTGGGGAGGCTCTCCCGACAGCACGGGTTGGGACTGGGAGTTCCACAACGCTGTCACCTTCCAGTATCTGGAAGGCCTGAATGCCGGCGGTACGTGGGATGCGTTGTCGCCACCAAGCAGTAATGGCGTTGCTCAGCTCCAGCATCAGTCGGGTGCGCCGCACGAGATCAATTTCTCGGTTTCTGGCGGGACAACTTTTACTCTCAATTCGTTCGACATCGGTAATGCCACAGACCAGACTGCCTCGGAAGGACCCTATGGATTTGATATTCAGCTTATCCGCGATTCCGATACGGCCACCGTGTGGTCGCACAGCACTCCGCTGTGGGACATCGGGACATCGGGCAGAGAAGAGTCCGTATTCGTTGGTTATACCGGCAGCCCTGGACAGTCCTACACCCTGAGGTTCACTCGCACGGGAAGCGGCAGCGGCGTCACTTGGCGCAGCGGACTTGATAATCTTTCTTTCTCGGAAGGTGCAATTGTTGATCCTCTTAAACTGGTTGTCAGCACGACGACCGGCGTCGTGGAGCTGAAGAACCAATCTGGCCAAAGCTATACGATCGACTCCTATGAAATCACCAGTGCCTCCGATTCTTTAGATCCGGCAGGCTGGCAAAGCTTGGAAGATTCCGACTATGAAGGCAACGGCGCTCCTGTTTCGGGCAACGGCTGGGAAGAGGCCGGTGGTGTGGATGCGGGGCAGCTCATCGAGTCTTATCTGCTGGGAAGCACTGCGATAACCAATGGAACCTCGATATTCCTGGGACAGGCTTTCGACTATGACAAAGTGGGGGTCATGCAGGACCTGCAGTTTGGCTATCACGTCGATGGACAAGGCGGAGTCCTGAACATCGGCAACGTCGAATACATTTCGCCGGTGCTGGATTCCGATTTCGACAACGATACGGACTTCGACGGTTTGGATTTCCTTACCTGGCAACGTGGTTTCGGCCTGACCGGCTCTGCCACGAACGCACTTGGAGATGCAGACGGCGATTTCGATGTCGACATGAGCGACCTCGTGGCGTGGGAAATCCAGTATGGCGATGCACCGCCTCTGGTCGGGGCCACTACTGCCGTCCCCGAGCCTTCCACGGTCTCCCTGTTTTTGATGGCTGGAGTAGGTTGGCTGGCTGGAGGTCGACGGTCGCGGCGGACATTGCACGTTGCCGCGCAAGTCCCCAGCCATACGACTTGGATCGCCGGACTTGTTTCAACTTTTTGTCTCTTGCTGGTTGTCCAGCCAGCCATGGCTACCAAGACAAACGATCGCCGCTACGAGTTTGGTGATGGCGGCACCAGCAATACTCAGGATTCCGAGTACCTCCCGGCGCAAGACGACAAGCAAGACCTCTCGGTCCCTGCGGGTTCCGGTTCGCCTGCTTTCGTCAATGTAAGCAGCACGGGCTTGAACCGACCAGGAGCAGCAACGGGCGATAAGGGGGCCCAGTTCGACGGGGTGGACGACGTACTACAGAGTTACGACGCCATCAACGGCCTCCCGACGCCGCTCAACCGGCCGGACGAGACCGCCGGGCCAGACCTCGTCGGAATAGGCCCGTTGATTTTTCCGTTTCCCTATAACTACAACGGCATCACTGCCCGCGGCTTGCAAATGTGGGTCTATCCCGATGCCTCGGCCATCGGTACAGGTCGACAGGGAGTTGTGTTCGATACGCAGGCAGCGGGAGGAGTCTCTATCACTGCCGACGGCAAGTGGACTCAGAGTTTTGCCGGCGTTGTGACCGACGGTTTGATCGGGGCCACGGTACCTGTCGTCGGCAATCAGTGGCATCACGTGATGCACCATATCTACCGAAGTACTCAGCCGGGCTTCCCCGATCCTTTGTCCAACGGACGATCTTATACCGGAGTTGTCTATGTCAATGGCGTGGCGGTCTCTGCCAGCAACGGCACGGTTTCCGCTGGTCAACTCGATGACGGGAATCGTGTTGGCGTGTTGGCCGTTGGTGCTGAAGAAATCTCGAACGACGGTTTCACTCCCTTGTTCGACAATCATTTCAAGGGAGTTGTCGACGATCTTCAGATGTACGTCTATGGCGACAATTCTTCAGATCCAGGCTTCCCGGCAGGTCAGGATTACGGGACCTTCGATCTGTTCTCTGACAACAAATGGATTGCCGACCAGATAGCTCTGATTCCGGGTGGAGTGCTGAAATCGGGCGACCTCAACCTCGACGGCAACGTTAACAGTTCGGATGTCAGCGACTTTGTGCTCGGTTGGAATAAGGAGAAGAAGCTCAAAGGCGCAGTCAACGAAATGTATGTGGGCGACTGGGAGACTTGGGGATGGGGAGATATCAATACCGATGGGCAAGTCGACTTGTATGACGCTTTTTTGCTGAACGACGCGCTCATTTTTGCAGGAGAAGGGCCGCTAAACTTTGATCTCCTCACCGGGTCAGTTCCAGAACCTACATCGCTTGGTCTAGGGCTGTTGGGATGGGCAACGTTGTCTTTGCGTCGTCGCCGTCGCGGCTAGGATCTCACATTAGGATATATTTTTTGAGGAAAACAAGACAAATGTTACCTACAACTCTTAGGGATTCCTCACCGGCTTTATGGGGCCGACTCAGAGGCCGCTCCGGTTTCACCCTGGTCGAACTGCTGGTCGTGATTGCAATTATCGGCGTACTTGTCGCATTGCTCCTGCCCGCTGTTCAGGCGGCACGAGAAGCGGCGCGTCGTGCCCAGTGTATGAATCAGATTAAACAACTGGCCCTGGCTGCATTGAATCATACCGACACCCATGGCTTCTATCCGAGCGGCGGGTGGGGGTGGAACTGGGTTGGTGATCCGGATCAAGGTTTTGGTAAGTCTCAGCCAGGGCCCTGGACTTACTCGGTGCTGCCCTACATGGAGCTAAACCAGCTCTGGGCAATGGGACAAGGGATTACCGACGCGGCTACAAAGCGCCAGGCGTTGTCGGATATGAACGCGATTCAGCCTGGCGGCTTCATCTGCCCGAGCCGCCGGCCTTCTGTCCCAACTGGCATCAAGCCTCACTGGGCCCCGAAGAACTGCTTCAAAATCGCCGAGTCTGGGAAGAGCGACTACGCAATTAATATCGGCGGCGATTCTGACGTAGGAGACTATTGGAGTTTTCCCGGGCCGAACAATATGAATCAGGCCTTGCATCCTTCCTACCAGTGGCCTGACCCCGACCCGTCGCCCCCAGAGTCTCCCAGAGACGGTCAGATCTTCAACGGTTTGTGTCATGTGCGCAGCGAAGTACGCATTGGACAGGTCAGCGACGGCACGTCCAATACGTACCTGATTGGAGAGAAATATCTCCGTCCCGAGAGCTATCAAGGAGTTGGGGCGAGCGGTTCGCCTACCTACGATACGGGAGACAACGAAACCATCTTCACCGGTTTTAACCGCGACTACCAGCGTTCGTCTGTCGAGCCGCCTCAACAAGATCGCTTAGGCTTTCAGCGGGATTTTATTTGGGGGAGTGCTCACTCCGGAGCGATGAATATGTCGCTCTGCGACGGTTCCGTCCGCTCGATCTCTTATGATATCGACCCTGACGTCCACCGTTACTATGGCATTCGCTATGACGGTCAGGTGGTGAACGAATAGTATTAGAGACAATGACAGTTCTGCCCTTATTGACGGCGGCGTAGCCATCAACCTGTGCCCCCGCTGCAACTTGCTTCCTCCCGCTTAAGACCAATTGCAGTGGGGGCTTTTTAGCCGCGCCGTCGCCAAGAGATTGAGAATTTGTGACGCCAAGATGATATACACGCCTCTGAGGAATCTTCTTGCAATCACTGCCTGGTGTGCTTGCAGCTGGTTGGGTGGAGTCGCCACAGATGCGATTGCTGAGGTAGTGATTGTTGCTCACCGCGGCGCTTCGCATGATGCTCCTGAAAATACGCTGGCCGGCTTCAAGTTGGCTTGGGAATTTCAAGCCGACGCCATCGAAGGAGACTTCTACCTCACCCGCGATCAGCAGATTGTCTGTATTCATGACGACACGACCGAGCGGGTTGCCCGCTTGAACCTGCCTGTTTCGCAAAGCACGCTGGCTGAACTGCAGCAATTGGATGTAGGGAGCTGGAAGGACGAACGTTTTGCCGACCAGAGAATACCTACCCTGTCGGAAGTACTCGCAGTGGTACCTTGCGAGAAGCGGATATTTATCGAGATCAAGTGCGGGCCCGAGATCGTCCCGTTCTTGGCAGAAGCCCTCCAGCGATCCCGCATTACGACCAAGCAAACCGTGCTTATCTCGTTCAAACCAGAAGTGATTTCGGCAGCGAAGAGTGCGATACCGGATTGCAAGGCTTACCTGCTGATAGGTTTCGAGAAGGCCAGGAGATCGAACACCTGGTCACCGACGTGCGAGGAAGTTATCCAAACTGCTACAAACGTCAATGCGGATGGCGTTGACCTGGCTGGCAATCTTGAAGTCGTCGACCAAGACTTCATTGCCCGTTGTAGACAGGCAGGCCTGAGTTTGCACGTATGGACGATTGACGATCCCCGCGATGCGAAGCAATTTCAGCAACTTGGAGTCGATTCGATCACTACCAATCGGCCAGATGCGTTGCGCAGGATCTTGTTTTCTCCGTCAAAGGAGCGGGCTCTCGACCAGATACCGGCCCCCGTCGCGGTTCCTCAGGTAGCGCCGCATGCGGCAGTACCGTGACGTGTGTTGCAGGGGGTGCAGCATATGTGTAGACGACCAAGTAAACGATTGCTGAGAACTGGGGCTTTGGCACACCCTGAGCAATTGGATAAGAGTTGCCAGGTGGACACGTATCATCTAGTCCATTAGTATGAGGCTAATCTTAGAAATCCAAGACGTGTGGATCACCATGAATCGAAACAAGTGCAATCGGTTGGCTATCGTGTTGCTCCTTGCCGTGTTGGCGGCAGAGACTGGATGTTCGCGCGGTCCGACGGCGGTCGAAGTGCCTCCTATTGAGCCAGAGTCCATGGCTGCTGCCGCGTTCACTCAATACGACACAAACGGAGACAGTCTACTCGATGAGTCTGAAATGAAGGCTTGCCCTGCTCTCTTGGACGCGATGAAGAACCAGATCGATAAAGACAACGACAAGCGCATTTCCAAAGAAGAGCTCGTGAATCGTTTCGCTATGTGGTCCCAGGGAGGAATCGGCGCAGCATACCTGGCCTGCCGTATCACCAAGAACGGAGTTCCGGTCGAGGGAGCACTTGTTCGACTTATTCCTGATCCCTGCTTTGGCGGAGTGATTCAGCCCGCCGAAGGCAAGACAAGTTCGAGCGGCCGCGCCTCGATGGCGATGGATAGTTCCAACCTTCCTGAAGACCTTCAGAATGTGAGTGCCGTTCAGCAGGGTTTGTATCGCGTTGAAATCACGCACGCTAGTTTTGATATTCCTGCCAAATACAATACCGAGAGCATACTCGGCGTCGAGGTCTCTAGCGAATCGGGCCGAAACGTCGTAGAGATCAAGCTCTAAGCTCTGTTGTTCATGTCCCGAGAGGGTACGAGTCAGAGATAGTCCCGAACGATTCCGGGGTAATAGCGATGAGGAGATCCAGATCTGGAACGAAAGTGCCAGACTGGTGGCAAATGCCATCATCTA
>JAGQOW010000139.1 GCA_020427155.1 Planctomycetales bacterium
GAAAAGTGAGACGGGCCTGGCGGCGAAGCGTGGGGGCACTGGCGCGCAGAGATGTTCTTTGCGAAAACGCACCTCTGTCAGTTCGGCGAAGTTCTTAGCCGCAGCAGCTGCACCAACCTCTTGCATTCCAGTACGTAGGGTGTGCCAAAGCGAAGCGGCGGCACACCCTACGTATCTACGTATCTGGACTACGTTGCGTATCACCGTTGGGGAATGCACAAGCGAGAAACGCCTGACGCAAAGCTGGAACTTCTGTAAGTGACTAAGCAGGCACTTGCGATGCCAACTTCAACAACCGGGGGTTTTCTTTTCAATTCGTTTGAGGACTTCTGGCAGCGGGTACTCGATGATCGGAAGGTTGCCTTCGGCAAGTTGTTGCAGGCGTTGCCAGCCCCGGGTGAGGAGTTGTTCTTGCTCGCGCACGTATGCTTTGCTTAGCGTGCGTTTGTCGAAAGGGCCTGCGACGATTACCGGTTCGAACTCCTGGGTCACGATGTACTGAGCCAAGGCAGGATTACAGCGGATATGGCGCTCGGGGGTCGTGTGAAGCACTTCAGGATCGAGCAGGCCAACGACGTAGCGTAGGTAGAGATCGCTGTCGGTAAGGTTGGCGACATCTTGGCCGCAGACTTCGCAGAGATAGCCTTCGTCGCATTTGGCCATGAGAAAACTGCTAGGTGATTGCTGTAAGATTCAGTTTTTTGCGACGGAACGAGAGAACATGGAGAGATTTGAGGCAAATAAGCACTGTCGATTGTCACCAGCTAACTGCTGAAAACGGATCGCTTCTTCATAACCCCAACACGTCGTTCATCGTATACAGGCCTGCCGGCTTATCTACGAGCCATTGGGCGGCAAGCAGCGCACCTTGGGCATAGCAATCGCGGTTGGTGGCGGCGACGCGAAGTTCGATCGTTTCGCCGAGCATGCCGAAGATGACTGTGTGCTCGCCCGGGTTGTCGCCAGTGCGGACCGCGTGATAGCCGATCTCTTCGCGCAAGCGCGGGCCGGGGCGTCCGGCCCGGCCATGAGTGTGCTCGGTCTGCCCCATCACTTGCGCTATGATCTGCCCGAACCGCAACGCGGTTCCGCTGGGAGCATCGTCTTTGAAGCGATGATGCCGCTCGATAATCTCGGCATCGACGCCCGAGGGAATGTTCTTCAGAGCGCTTGCGGCGATTTCGGTTAGTTTCATTACAAGATTGACGGCCGTGCTCATGCTGGGAGCCCAAACCACAGGAATCTTCTCGGCAGCTTGGCGAATAAATGCCTTCTGGTCGTCGTCGAAGCCCGTGGTGGCAATCACAATCGGCTTGCCGAATTCCAGGCAGTGGGCGACTGCAGCGACGGCGGCATCGGGAACAGAAAAATCGATGACCACATCGGCCGCGGATTCGCCGACCACGGAGAGCGGGACACCAATATCGCCAACGGCAGCCAATGTTCCGGCATCCTGGCCGAGCGCGGGATGGGTCGCTGATTCAAGGGCGGCAACGACATCAAACAGAGGGTCGGCACAAGCGAGCGCCGTAACGCGCTGCCCCATTCTGCCGGCAGCGCCGTGGATAGCAATCTTAGTAGACATGTTCGTTCATCCTTGATCGCCATTGCCTCCAGGCTCGATAGGTTCGACGGCAGTCACATGCAACATCGAGCAAATCTTGAATTCGGCCGGTATGCCATCGTCTTCGATGTCGATACCGACCAAGATATCCGATTTGGTGACCATCGCCATTTCTGGATGGCGAACCTCGTAGGACTGACCACTTGACATTACAAGACGAAAAGGCCTGAAGGGGCGTTCACTCAACCGGTTTCGAAACGTTTGAACGGTCATAGTAACCTCATAAGTACATTTTCGCCCTGAATGAGCTTTTGGTCAACTGTTGAGTTGTATTGCTCGGACGATCTCGTCGAGGTCGTTGGGCACTGCGACTGCGCGGTTAGCAAACTCAGCACGTTTGACGCCGCGGCTTCCCAACACGCGATTGAACTCCTCCTGATCCGTAGTGTGATAAGCAACGGTCGCGGTAGGGTCTTTTAGTTGGTGTCCCGTGAGAATGCACACCACTCGCTCGGAAGGAGCAATAACCCCTTCGGCACGCAACAGCTTGGCCCCGGCAACACTGGCCGCGCTGGCCGGTTCGCAGCCAAGCCCGTTTTCTCCAACCCGAGCCTTGGCGTTGAGAATCTGCTCGTCGCTTACTTCGCGAACAACGCCATTGCAGACATCGAGCGCGCGCAGGCACTTCTGGTAGTTGACCGGCAGATTGATCTCGATGGCGCTAGCGATGGTCGAAGCACGGCGGCCTTCTCTTTCGAGCTCGTCAAAGTAATCGGTGGCCGCTTGATGATTGACCTTGCCGCCGTTCCAGCGGTTGCCGCGTACTTCATAGAGTTCGTGAAGCGTATTGGCGCCGGAAGCATTGATCACCGCCAGGCGAGGAACACGGTCTATCAAACCCAGAGCGTGCAATTCCATAAAGGCCTTGCCAAACGCGCTGCTATTGCCAAGATTGCCTCCCGGCACCACGATCCAATCGGGCGGCTGCCATTCGAGGCTTTCCAAGACGCGATACATAATAGTCTTCTGGCCTTCAAGCCGGAATGGATTGACGCTGTTCACCAGATAGATTCCAAGCTGCTCACTCACTTGGCGCACCCGGTGCATGGCATCGTCGAAGTCGCCGGCAATTTGCAGGGTTAATGCACCGTAGTCGAGCGCTTGCGAAAGCTTGCCGTAAGAGATTTTTCCGGAGCCAATGAAAATGACCGCCTGCATAAGCCTGCTGACGCCGCAATAGAGCGCCAACGACGCGCTGGTGTTGCCGGTCGATGCGCAGGCGGCTCGTTTGGCGCCGATTGTATGTGCGTGAGTGAACGCGGCGGTCATGCCGTTGTCTTTGAAACTGCCCGAAGGATTCAGCCCCTCGTATTGCAGGAAGAGTCTCCCGGAGTTGACGCCGACATACTCGGCAACTCCGTCGGAGGGCTGCAGCATCGTCTGGCCTTCGCCGATGGTGACGACCTTTTCGGGCGGTGCAAAGGGCAGGAGCTCGTGGAATCTCCAGACTCCGCTGCGGCAGAGGGGCTCATTGCGACGGGCCCACTTTTGCTCGAACTCACGGAGCGAACGAGGAACAGGCAAGCGATCCCAATCGTAGGCAACATCGAGCAAGCCACCGCATTCGCCGCAGGAAGTGCGTACCTCGTCTACGCCGTAGGTCGAACCGCAATCGGGCTCCAGACAACGCTGAAACGCCAGATCGGTGTTATTTGGCACCGCAGGTGACACCGTCGAATCTCCCTGAGAGTTGAATCCTGATAAGTCTCCACCGTGGTAGCGATAGGGCGGCAACGCCCAGACTATCGCAAAGATCCCATCTCAAAGAAACACGACGCCCAACAACTGGCCCAGGATCGGCCAAAATGGTCGTCTGCTTCAGAAAGCTCGATGCGCCACCCGGAGAAAGAAGGTAAGCACAATTAGGACAACAACTTATAGTCAGTTTAGTCGCACGAGTCGACACTCGCAATATGACCAATATGACAGAGAATGGGTGGGAAGTGGCATCTTAATGCAGGGCAGCTGAAGTCCCCATGAATGATAACTTTTCGAAGATCGTGACAGCTGGCCACCAGCAACAAGCTGGGCCACGGACCATAAGTTTGGCCCTCGAAGCTCGGACTATGGTCGCGGCTAGGCAGGCTCCGACTTAGGTCGTCCTTGGCAAGGGCAAAAAGCGACGCGCCAGGCTTCACAAAACAGCGTGCTGAAAGGTCCTGCGGGCATTGAAGAACTTTCTCAACACGTTCCTATCAAGGGACTTACAAGCTCGGCGGCGGCGTTACGGCCGTTTGACGCCCGAAGCGAGGAATACTACAATGGCGAGTCTGGCCTGTACTTGTCGGCGTAAGCAGGGCAGGCCCCATGTGGAGGACAGCGATGAAAAAATCGGAAATGCAAGTCTACAAAGAGCGACTTCTGAGAATTCGGGCGAGGTTGCGTGGCGACGTCTCTTCAATGGCTGATGCAGCATTGGGGCATGAAGGTTCTGAGTCCTCAAGCATGCCAATCCACATGGCCGAGCTGGGTAGCGACAACTTTGAGCAAGAGTTTACTCTGAGCCTGATGGCAACCGAAGAAGACACCCTGGAGATGATCGAGCAAGCTCTGATTCGAGTGGAAAACGGGACTTTCGGAGACTGCGTCGGCTGTCAGGGAACTATCCCCAAAACGCGCCTCAACGCGATTCCTCACACGCCTGTGTGCGTCAAATGTGCTACTTCGCGCGACCAAGAGATGGCTGGGTAGGTTAGGCGTTCTGGTGTCGGCTAGATGGTGTTGGTGAAACTAGGGCAGTAAAGTAAATTGCCAGCCACGCCCCACCACCCCTAACGATAGCTCACATGAGCGACAATTGCCGCATCCCGCCCAGCCGAGTCGTTTGGTTCTTCTCATTGGCAGCCATCGGCTGCTTGGCTGACCTGGTGACAAAGCAACTGGTCTTTGCGAGTCCTGTGCTATACCGCGGCAGCGAGTGGTGGCTTATCGAGGGTCATATTGGAATCCAAAAGAGCTTAAATGAAGGGGCTTTGTTCGGCATAGGCCAAGGCAATGTCTGGCTGTTTGCTTTCTTCTCGATTGCCGCAGCTCTTGCGATACCCATCTGGTTGTTTGGCTTTCGTGCAGCCAGGGAGCGCTGGTTAACGCTGGCACTTGGTTGTGTGCTGGGCGGCATCTTGGGCAATCTTTACGACCGACTCGGGCTGCACGGCCTTGATTGGGGGGTGTTCGACCCTACGCGTGCAGGACAACGGGTGTACGCAGTTCGTGATTTTCTCTTAGTGCAGTGGGACGCTTCTCTCGTGTGGCCCAACTTCAATATTGCCGATTCGTTGTTAGTATTTGGCGCGTGTGCACTTCTGGTCCAGTCCTTCTTCTGCTCGTTGAACCCTTCGCAAAGTTGCAGATCAACCGATCGAATTGACACGTAAAGGATCACTATTCAACGATCACTTACTTCTGCACGATCGGCAGCGGAGACAGGCGTTGCGTATTTACCCTGAAACATGCGCAGGGTGTACTGCCAGTCAACTTCTTGTGGTGCTTATCCGTTACACAAATAATACCTAGTGGTCTTCAATTACAAGTTCTTCAATATCGCAAGAAACGCATGTCGAGTGAGTAGTTATTGACCACAGCGCGGTTGCTGACCTCTAGTTGCAATAGGCTTTAACAGGAGAATGCGAGGTGCAGTGTGGACACAAGTTCATTGAGTGCGCTGCCGTCTATAAGAATGTTAAGATTTAGCTTGACAAGAAAACTCAATCATGCGCACACTTGTATTCAATTGATTTCTGTGCTGTTCTAGATCTGCTCCTTCCGAGCACTACGCATAACTACTTACCAAATTCATTTCTCGTCTGGACTTATTCAGTTTCAATAGTCGCTGCATACCCCGGCAGAGGCTCTTGGCGGTTGGATCTGAGTAGAGGCTTGTGGCTGTGTCTAGTTTCATGACCAGGGGTTGATTGCTGATTGAACGCAAGGCTTGGCGATGGCCACTGGGCGACTCAGTTGGTTCATCTGCGTTCGATTGGCGGATTGGAATCGCGATGCGAATCTCGCGTGCTTCCGCGTATGCAATTGGTGCGATGCTCCAGTTGGTCGATGCGCCGACAGGTGTCCCCGTCCCTTGCAGCCGGTTGGCAAAGAGCGGAGAGATGCCTGAGCGGTTTCTGCTCCAGGTGCTGCGTCAATTGGTCAACAGCGAACTGCTGAAGTCGACGCGCGGCGTCGACGGAGGTTATTCGCTCGCGCGACCAGCAAAAGAGATATCGCTGTTGCAAATCTTGGAAGCAACTGACGGGACAGTGACGCCGGAATTGCCTCCGTTGGAATGCATTCCTCGTGCGGCCCAGGTTCATCTGCAGGAGATGCTGCGTCGGGTCACTGCCGATGCTTGCCGACAGCTATCTGGAGTCAGCTTGGCCGATTTGCCCAAACCCAAAGTTGACGCTGAGGAATTCTCGCTCCCGAAGCTTAGCTCACAGAACAAGCCCCAGGATAATTAAATACGCAAACTCTACTGGGCTGCCGACTTGGTTCCGTGGGGCGAAGCGCCGATGAGTGCTCCCGGCTGCATGGGTCGAACTGCCACAGTTGCTCCCAATTTCCAGAGTTCGCGCTTCAAGGGTCGAAACTCGTCGAAGCTGTCCGTGTAGAGCCAGATGACTACCGAAGGCCTCTGCCGCCTGTCGAAATGAAGGCGTTCATACAGAACCGCCCCCGGCATGAGTGCTTGCTCGACCGTTTGGCCGAGATCGTCCGAGACGGGAAGTACTTGGGCAAATTGCTCATGAGTAACTTCGTATGATAGTCCGACTCTCGGCCCCATGACCGAGTTTACGCTGCGACTCTTCGCAACAGTGAATCTGAGCCGATAGCCGTTGAGAGGACCAATCGTTTCCACAACTTCGTCGCGAGATTGAAGTCGGCGGCGGATGTCGACCACACGGTTTTCAACTTCATGCAGGAGTTCTTCAAGCGGAACGATTGAAACAAGTCCCTTTTGCAGTCGAAGGTGGATTGACTCGCCTTCGACCGTTCTTGCCAGCGGCGTCGGCACACACTCGACCTCTTCTATGGGTGCCGGCGCCATGGCGAGGGTGAGTTGTTCCTTGGTGATTTCGTCGAGCTTGAGCTGAGCCTCGACCAATTGGCGCTGCACGTCAAATTCCTGCTGCTTATGCAGATCGAGCTGGCTCCGACGTTTTTCCAGGTCTTCCTCGATCAGGGTCCGATGCATCGCCAGTTCAGCACGACGCTGGTCGTGTGCGGCAGACTCAACCGTGAGCTTGGCAAGCTTGAAAGTCAATTGCTCGTTCTCGCGATGGGATGCGATCGCTTGCTTTTGGGCTTGGTCCAGCGCCTGACGCAACTCGGCAAGGTCTTGGGGAACCTGGCCGCTTACTTCGTCGGCCAGCGAGGTCTCTTGAGTTACCGCTGGTTCTTTAGTCTTGGCCGTAAAAAGGCTGTGTGATGCACGCACCCCTACTAGCATTACAAGGATGATGAGCACTCCCACGACATTGGCTACGACATCAAGGAAGGAATCCTGTCCTGAGTCGCCCTCTTCGGGATATTTACCGGATGGCATTGTCACGGTCTCCATTGCGAGCCTGGACCTGAGAGCCGGATGGTGCTGTTTCCGGAAGCTGAATCTCGACGCCGCTGTCATGCAGAAGCCGCCTAACGCTCTGAGCCGTTTGCTGCGCATCGGGAGCAATGTTGAGCTCCAAAACAGGTCTCCAGTACAGGCCGTTGCCAGCCAACCCCCATTCGTCAACTCGAGCACGCAAGGCCGCTACGAACTCGGTAGAGATTTGCGATGGCGACTGATTAAGAGAAATGACGGTGCCAGTGGCCTCGACTCCATCATGGGCATGTCGACTGGGCAGCAGGGCAATCTGATCCTGCCGCACTACGACGTGTATGGGACGCCGGATCGGAACTGCTCCGTGGGCGCCGCGTTCTATGGCCCAATTCTTGCCTCGCGACTCGGCAATACTGCTCACATTCTGAGTAGTCATGGACAAGCTTGAGTTTGCCTCAGAATTCGTAATCTGTCCTACGGCAAAGGCTCCATTTGAGATGGCCATTGTGGAGCTCGCGCTGTTTGAGTTTCCCTGGGCTGAAGATCCTCCGGTTTGCGCCATACCGCCTGAGTAAGACTCGCCAGTCAGACTTCCTCCCGAAGTGCCGCCAGCGCCGCCATAGTCTTCGGCTCCAGCGGAGCCTTCGCTTCCAGTTCCATCAGCTAGCGAGGCCGTCTCGAGTCCGTTACCTGCACCTTGCGCATTGCCACCGGTCGCACCGTACTGGTACTCATCGCTCCCTGCTCCTGTTGAGGTTGCAGAGGCGCCCTCGGCAGAGCCGTCCCCGGACTCCGATTGGCCGTTGGCCGACTGGGCTAAAGCTCCATGTTCGTTTGACTCGCCGGCTTGTCCTCCGCCGTAGCCATGCGAATTCGCGGTCCCGCCAGAGGCCATCGAACTGCTTCCGCCAATGCCTCCTGCCCCTCGAAAACGGCTGGGGGCAGCGCGTACCCAATGGGCCAGCTGCTCTCTGGCAATCATGAGCGAGTGCTGCTGAACTTGAGCCAGCTGTGGATCGGCTAGTTCGGGGTAGGAAAGCTTCCAATCGTCGTCGATGAACTCGTAGCCGAAATCAGAATCCCAAGAGGTGATTGCCGTTCGCGCAAGATGGTATTGCTGAATCCCATCGGGACGAACGATCAGCAACGGATAGGGATCGGGGGGCTCTGGTTGGCCCGCTTTGGCAGCCTTGGATTTGAGATACTCGCGCGAAGCGCGAATAGCGGCGGCGAGAGGATTGCCTGGAAGATTCGGCGCTGCAAAGTCGCTCGCTTCAAAGCGGATGCCCTCGGGACGAATGATGACTCCTTCCTTGTAGCATTCGATATAGATGGGTTTACGGAAGGTTCCGTTGGGACCCTTGTACGGGATGATTGCGTAGGACCGTTCGCCCGTAGCGGCTTTTCGCAACTCGTCGAGTTGCGTTTCGGTCTCTGCGATCAACTTGCGGAGGCGAGCAAGCTCGTTTTCCGCCTGTTGTTGATCGACTGTTTGGTTCTTTTCGGTGGCGTCCAACTGTTGTGCTGCAATTGCGAGCCGCGCCAGTTCGAGTTCCAGCCGACGAGAATGCTCTTCCAGATGGCTAAGCCGGCGTTCTTCGTCCCGGACTTGCCGCTCGGCCTGTTTTCGATAATCGCTAAGCTGCCGCAGGAATGTGCGAACTTCCTGCAGTTGCCGAGTCAATTCGGCTGCTTCGGAAAGCTCTTGAGTCAGCGTTTCTGCCTTCACTGCCGCTACTTGAGGAGCGGCTGTTTGCTCGCTGAGCACCTTCTGCCCGGCGCGCTGCGCCAATACGACCAGCAGCACCAGCAAAGCGCCCATCGTGCAGAGCAAGACGGCCAGAAAGGGGAACAGACCGCCCGCGTTCGAATTCTCGCTGGCCGGGTGTGGTTTCATGCCGCTTGGTTCTTCGACTCATTGACCAGTTCAACTTCGCCGGCAACGCCAAACGGCACTCCCAGTCGGGCGCCGAGAAGTTGTACTGCTGCGGCAAGTCCGGCCGCGGTTTGCTGAAAGCTGTGCGAACCAGCCAGGGCGTTTAGATTCTTGTTGAGAGAATCCTCAAGCTGCTTAATCTGGCCAGTGGCTTCGACAATCTTGAGTAGCATATCGCCCTGCTTGATGAGTTGCTCTTGCTGGGCCACCGTGGTGCCGGCAGCCTCGACGAGGGCGATCTGCATTTCTTTGAGCAGGTCTTCACTTTGTTTGATGAGCTTTTCCTGACGGTTGGTTGCCACGAGCATGGCTTCGCCAACGGCTGCCTCAACATCTCCCAAATGACGTCGGTTCTCCTCTGCCAGCAGCGACTCGGCTTCGGTCAATGCCGAAGTGTGATGGACAAGTCCTTCGTTGAGCAGCTCGGCGTGCTTGATGAGAGTCTGCTCGAGGTCGGCGGCATGGCGATCGACTCCTTCGTTGAGCGCCTCGGCGTGTCTCGTCAGACCTTCAACTACCGCACTAGACAGTGCTTCGTCCAACGTTGACGCGGTGTTTGCCAAGACCTCGGACCATTGCTGACTTCCCTGCTCGAAAGCCAGCCTCAAAGTGGCTGCTTGTCTTACAAGACTGGACTCGACGGTCTTCAGTAGTTTTTCCGACATGCGATGAATCGATGCCAGGTAGGGATCGTTCTCGCTGCCATACTGACGAAATCGTCCAATGAGTTGCCGCGAAGCATTGGCGTCGACCGCCGTCAAGAGACGGAGTTCGACTCGTTCGACGCAGTATTTGACGAACAGCAGTACGGTAGACAACGACAGTGCTAGCGCAGTGGTGTCGAAGGCGACACTAAGGCCACTGACGACCGCTGGCAACGACTCGTCCATTGCCTCGCCAGAAAGATTGAGTTTGGCAATGGCAAGCGTGATGCCAATAACGGTTCCCAAGAATCCGAGGATCGGGATCGTCGACACGATGATACGCACCAGGCCGTAGCTTTGGTGCATGCGAGATTGATCGACCTCTTCCAAATGCCTGAGATGCGGCTCCAGCTTGTCTGCCGAGGAGTTGCTCTGAACGTAAAGCAGCGCTTCGCGAAGCCGCCGTACAAGATAACTCTCCTGCAAAGAGGCAGAAATATTGTTCAAACTGGCCAACAACCCCTTGGCTTCCTCGGCTTCTTGTTCGCCAGCGGCAGCCGTGGGCAGTTGGACACCGTCTAGCGTGGCAAACTGAAGCAAGAGCCCCAGCCACTTGATCACCAGCTCAGCCACACCAACAAAAAAGAGCGCTGTGGCGCAGTAGGCAATCGTGTGGCCGGCAAAGTATCGCTGAAGGAATGAGCCGTCGTCGGCCCCGCGTACGACGAGGGCGTAGAACGCAAGCGCTGCCAGCCCCCCCCAGATCAAGCCTTGACGAAGTAGCCATTCGGAAAATGAAGTAACTCGTGACACGGTGAGTATCCTTTCTCACTGCAGTCGGTAGAAACATGCGGAGAATTGCCAGCGCACGCCGACCCCCGTCCAACCGTCTATCCACACAATCGGCGCAATCCGCAGAGTTTATGAGCGGTTTTGCCAAAATGGTTGCCTATCTGCCACTGAAAGTAGTGCTAGCGACGGTTTCCGCAAAGACTTGCAAAGACAGTTTCCGGCTGGAAAGATTATGGAGAAAGCCAGATGCAGACAACTTGGACTCCACAAAGGCGTTCTGAATCGCACGCGACGGCCATTGAGTCGTCGCGGTTTCATTACGTCTGCAATAAGCAGAAACTGCCTTGGGCGTCAAACCTTGGTTAATTGGTAAACTTTCTGCAAGCGGAAGTGTAGGACAGTCGATAAACCAAGAACTCACACGAAGTATCCACCAGGCAAATCAGCACGAAGGCCACTTCCTATTGATCCCTGCGCTGCTAAAGAGCCCCCGCCAGAAACGTTTGCTGGTGGGGAGGAAGGCGTTTCCGGCGGGGGCT
>JAGQOW010000140.1 GCA_020427155.1 Planctomycetales bacterium
CAGGGATCAATAGATGCAAAGCCGGAAGAATTGAACATGCGCTCAATTGGTCACGCAATGATGGATCTGGGACAAGATGTCCTCGACTGGCAGAGAGTGTACGAAAGCAAAGCAACTCTGTGAACCGTGGAATTGGTCTGAATTCCGCTTTTTCTCATCTAATCGTGGCGCGAGCATCGAAAGCGGGTACCCGAGAGAACACCTCAGCCAGATCGTCCAGCCAACACTCGATCAAGGTCGCCTGATTGGCATTGCGATCCAACTGCTCTTCCGCTTCGAGACAGCGATCGAGTGCCGCCAACGCACAATTCTCGACCGCGGGTCCCAGTTCCAGCCAACCCTTTACGGCCTTGCATTCAGGGTCTGCGTGTTCCTCGGCAGCCCCACAAGCTCCGCGTAGAATGCTGCGAAACAACATACTTGCCATCTGTAAGACGGCTCGTAAACGTTGACGGCGCGCGTAGGCGTCTTTGCCAGCCTGGTTGACCACGGCGATCAACTCGGCAGCAAGCCGTACGCTATCAAACGCTGCGGGCAGCATCTGTGTGGCGAGCCGCTGCTCGAGGTCGCATAATTCGGGATCTGCCAGTTCGTACGCCCTACTGAGCGATCCCGCACACCGAGCAGCCATCGTACTGGCATGCGATGGATCGCTGGCAATCTCTAGATTCTGCAGCAAAGCAGCTATAGCATCGGTCGGCAATGGATCGAAAGGGACGACTTGTGCTCGAGAAAGGATCGTGGGCAACTGCCGGCTGCGGCTGGTACCGATCAGGATCAAAATGGCGCCACGAGGGGGTTCTTCCAGGGTTTTGAGCAGACTGTTGGCGCTTTCGGTATTTAGGTGATCTGCATCGTCAATAATGGCCACTCGTCGCCTGCTCAGCCGGGGGCGCAGCGCGATATCGTGGCAAAGTCCCTCTTGGTGACGATGGTCGCGATCGCCGACAAACAATTCCACAGGCAACCGGTTTTTCCCCTCCGGCAGGCCGATCAGATTGAGATCAGGATGACCGCTCGAATCCATCAGGCGGCAAGAGTCACATTGGCCGCAGGGTTCGAGTGGAGACTCTGCAGAATTCAGGCAAAGCAATGCCTGGGCTAGCTTCCTGGCAAAGGTGAACTTGCCGACTCCCGGAGGGCCGAGAAACAAGTAGCTCGATCCGAGACGGCCGCTCGCCAGGCTCCTTCGGAAGTAGTCAACGACGCGTTCGTGTCCGTAGATGCCATGCCACATGTTCATTTGGCGGCAAAAAACTGGGGCGGGAAAGTCAGGGCCAACGCCGATCGTAGCAGGCCTGAGAAGAGACGCAAGCGTTGTTCGACGATTCTAAGCATGGAAGGCTGAATTCGAGTAATATGGTTGTCGGGGAGATATGCCGGCCACTTTCTGTTTTGAGGTCAAATGTCGTGTCGATGCCCAGCTCTCCAACTCGCCTGTTTGTCTGCGACCAGTGCGGGGCCACACTACCGGTAGAACCAGAACATGCTGGCAAGAAGTGCCGCTGCGGGAAGTGCGGGAAGGTGATGCTCGTGCCAGGCGACGCGCCTGACGAGCCGGCAGAACCGACCCCTCAGTATGTCGCTTTCAACTGCATCCTCTGCGACACACGGCTTTCGGCGCGAGTGGAAGATGTCGGCTTGAAGGCAAAATGCCCAGATTGCGGAAAACTTACCAAGGTTCCGCCACCCCCCAAGCCACGACCGAAGCGAATCCCCAAGTCGATGCACGGCCAGCAATATGGGCTCTGGGGCGTCGACGAAGCACCGCTGCCCAAGGAGATCGCTAGTCGACAACCGAAGTTTTTCCCTGTCTGGTGCCAGATTTGCGATACCTTGATGCATGCCCGGGCAGAGCAGGTGGGCAAGCATCTGACATGCCCAGATTGCGGAGGGAAAACGCTGTTCAAGGAGTTGCCGCGCGAGCAGACAGCGCAGCCTGCGCTGGTGGCCGACGGCGAGGAATACCAGCTCGATGAGTCCGAGCCCCTTCCACAACGGCCCGTCTACGTGCCGCAGGAAGTTCTCAATCAGACTGAGCTCGAAGCACGCGAATTGGCCGAGCACCTGGAGTATACCAAGCGCGACCCGATGCCCGCGATTCCGCTCGTAAAAGGTGTGTCGAAGATGCTCCTGCGCCGCCCGGTGCCCGAAGCGGTGTTCGGATTGGCCTTCGCTCTGGCGCTGGAGCTATGGTTCATTGCCAATGCGAGGGCCAATGTTAGCGGAATGGCATTGGCGTTGGTCATGGCGTCTTACGCGACAACGGCAGTTTGGGGAGTGGTAACTCTCCTGGCGGCATCTGCTTTTTGGCTAGCCGTACTGAAAGAAAGCTCCGAGGGGAACGACCGGCTCTTCCAACCGCCAGGGCCAGTGTTTCTGGATTGGGCCGGCGAAAGCTTTTACGTGGTGTTCTCTAGCTCGATGTCGGTCGCACCCGGTCTATTGTTCTGGAGGTTTGTGCCAGACGTGCCCGAGTGGGCGGGACCTGTCGCCACGGCGGGGTGTTGGTTGTTGCTGTTTCCCATCTTCCTGCTTTCGCAACTAGAAAACGGTTCGCCCCTGGAGTTTTTCTCGCCCAAGTTGGTTTGCACACTACTGAAACGGCCAGGGCAATGGCTTTTGTTTTACTCCGAGGCGTTGCTGGCGACCGGCGGTTGTGCCGCGGCAGTGGTTGGCCTGCAAATACTCTCAGCCTGGATGCTCGCGGCGTCGGTCTTGATCGTTGCGGGCACTAGTTTTCTCTATTTCCGGCTCCTGGGTCGTTTGGCCTGGTGGCTAGCCGAATCGCTTGCGGTGGAAAACGAAACGAACGAGCGCTAGGCGAGATGTAGGGACCCTCCGGGCGGTTCAGAGAACGGGGTCGAGAGAAGTTCTTACTTTCGGGACAGCCCCTACGATCGCTGCCAGGCGGTCGGCACGATCGTCGCAACTCGACTCTCGGAGTCCAAAATACTGAGCGGCCGGCGACCGCGCCGAGCATACTGGAGGCAGACCCCTCCCCCCAGGCTTCGCATCCTTTTTTCAGAGAGTCCGACTCATGTGGTACGCTCAAAGCGGTCCTCGTTCGAAAGACACTGGCAAGTTTCACACACGCAAGCCAGGCGGCACCGAAAAACATGGCGGCGAGAAATACCGCGACTGGTCTTATGAGTTCGTCAGTAATCAAACCGGTACGAGCGTCAAACGGATCAATTATCACGTGACGATCATCGATCCGTTTGGCAACCGAGTGGAGTACTTGCGTGGCTTCTCGAGCATCGAGAATGCCAGAATCGCTGCGCACGAGTGGATTGACGAACTGCTAAGCAAGATGATGCCGACCCTGCCGAAGACAAACCTCGGCACAATCCCCTCGGTACCGAACGGCCCGGTTGCTTGAAACCCGGTTGCTTGAGCCCTAGTGGCTTAAGAAAAGTAACCGACCGCGTTGCGGAATACTCTCAGGCCTGCCCCCTCTGCAATTTCAGGCAGTCGCGTCCATTGCGGATGTTGTGTGGGATCGACAAAACGTTCGGGGTGCGGCATCAGGCCAAAAACACGGCCGCTCCGATCGCACATCCCGGCGACATTGCGCAAAGAACCGTTGGGATTGTCGTCCGCCGTGTAGCGTAACACGAGTTGCCCTGCGTCTTCGAGCTGATCAAGCACCGTTTCGTCACGAGCAACAAACTTGCCTTCCGCATGGGCAATGGGAAGTATCAGACGCTGGATTCCTGCAAGAAATACGCAGTTTCCTTCAACCGCCTGCAAATGAACCCAACGGTCGATGAAGCAGTGTGAGTCGTTCCAGGCGAGCGATGCCGACGGGCCCTCGGAGTCGTCGGCATCGAGCAAACCCGACTTGATGAGGATTTGAAATCCGTTGCAGATCCCCAAGATCAGTTTTCCCGCTACCCGGAACTCTTGCATTACATCGTTAAGATGATGCCGGATTTGATTGGCGAAAATCCGCCCTGCCGCCACATCGTCGCCGTAGCTAAAACCGCCGGGGAGACACAGAATCTGATAGTCGGCTGCCAGCCGAGGCGACTCGAGCAGTCGATTCAAGTGCAAGACGTCGGGCTTGCCGCCGGCTGTTTGAAAAGCGAACGATGTTTCCGCGTCGCAGTTGGTGCCGGGGGCTCGGAGAATAAGAACTTTGGGTTGAGGCATTTTGGAATTTGGGAATTAGATTGCGGAATTCGGACTTGAGTTGCTAGATGTGGTCGTGCCTGCCTGTGGGATTCACCGCCTGTTTACCAGTTCAAGGGCTGTTGCCAGGCTTGTTTCAACTCGGCAATGTCGGCATCGATCAACGTCCTGCCGTCTGGCGACTCTTGGATCACCAGTCGGGCATGTGCATCGGTTTGACCGATTCGCGCGACGGGAATGCCTGCGAGTTGCTTCTCGAACGCCTCGGCCTGGTCGGGCGCTACTTCACAGAGGAAACGTGTATTGGATTCGCTGAATAACCGTGCCGCGGTCGAAAGGCTATCGTCAGCAACAGACAGGAGCGAAAGATCGAGCTGTGCTCCAAAACCGCCTGCAAATGCCATCTCAGCCGCTGCTACGGCAAGGCCTCCTTCGCTCAAGTCGTGGCACGAAGCGACGAGCCCCTGTTTGATTGCCCCGTGCAGCGAAACAAAAGTTTGTTTGGCTCCTGCGGCGTCGACCGTCGGAACAGAACCCCCTGCTTGCGAGTGAATCAACGCATAATGCGAGCCGCCGAGTTCGTCTTTGGTGACCCCCACGAGGTAAAGTAAATTGCCCGCCGCTTTGAGGTCCATTGTGACGCAGTGCGAGACGTCATCGATCTGCCCCATGGCACTGATCAGCAGGGTCGCAGGAATCGCGATCGTCTGTTTCTCGCCATTGTCGTCCAGGTAGCTAAACTCGTTATTGAGGCTGTCTTTGCCACTGATGAACGGGGTTTCCAACACCAGTGAGAGGTCGTGGCAAGCCAAAGCGGCCCGTACGAGGCTGCCCAAAGTTTCACTCTTCTCGCAATCGCCCCAACAGAAGTTGTCGAGTATTGCCACGCGGCTAGGGTCGCCGCCTACGGCCACACAATTACGAATCGCTTCGTCGATCGCACTAGCGGCCATATGATACGTATCAAACTGGCCATAGTGCGGATTCATACCACAAGCGATCACCACACCGCGTCGAGAATCGAGCACGGGACGCACGACTGCCGCGTCGCCGGGGCCATCCATCTGCGCTCCCACAAGCGGCTTGATAACGCTTCCGCCTTGTACCTCATGGTCGTATTGACGAATGATCCACTGCTTACTGGCCACGTTGTAGGAGCCGAGGATCGCACTCAAGTCGTTGGTGTAATCCTCTTGCGGCAAAAGGACAAGCGCCTGGGGCGGAGCGGGCAGGTAAGTTGCTTCGCGGATGACCGGGGGACGACCCTTGTGCAACAGGTCCATCGTCAGATCGGCGACGACCTGGTCTCGGTACTTCAGCACGAGTCGACCCGTGGGCACAAACCTGCCAATGATAGTTGCTTCTACGCTTTCAGCGGCACAGAGTTGATGCACTTCGTCCCATGAGGCTTCAGGCACACTGATCACCATGCGTTCCTGGGCTTCAGAGATCCAAATCTCGGTGTACGATAGGCCTTCGTACTTCACAGGCGCGCGATCGAGCCAAACTTCGGCGCCGATGTTTTCACCCATTTCACCGACGGCGCTGCTGAACCCCCCTGCCCCGCAGTCGGTAATCGCGGTGTACAATCCACGATCGCGAATGGCGAGTAACACGTCGAGTACTTTTTTCTCTTCGATCGCGTTGCCAATCTGGACCGCTCCGCCAGAGAGCGATTCGCTCTCGCTCGTGAGTTCGGCACTGGAGAACGTCGCTCCGTGAATTCCATCGCGACCGGTGCGCCCGCCGACGCTAACGATTAAATCCCCCGGTTGAGGTTCTTTGAAGGACTTGTCGCGTGGTATTAGACCGACGTTTCCGCAATAGACGAGCGGGTTGCCCAAGTAACGCTCGTCGAAGTAAACCGCCCCGTTGACAGTTGGAATGCCCATCCGGTTGCCGTAGTCGCGAACGCCAGCGACCACGCCGCGCATCACCTGTTTCGGATTCAAGACACCCGGTGGCAGCGAGTGGCTAGCGGTATCCGGCGGGGCAAAGCAGAAGACATCCGTATTGCATATCGGCTTAGCGCCCATGCCGGTGCCAATCGTATCGCGGATCACGCCGCCGATACCCGTATTGGCGCCGCCGTAGGGCTCCAACGCCGACGGGTGATTATGCGTTTCGACTTTGAAGGCTAAGTTATGTTTGTCGTCGAATCGCACCACGCCGGCATTGTCGCGAAATACGCTCACACACCAGTCATCCTCGCCCCAGCGGGTGCGGAGGGTCTGGGTCGCTGCAAAAATCGTTTCTTTGAGCATGTTCTCGAACTGCCGTTCGCCCTGCTGATCGCGATAGGCGATCCGTCCAGCCAGGGTTTTATGGCTACAATGCTCGCTCCAAGTTTGGGCAATGGTTTCCAACTCGACATCGGTCGGCTCACGCTGTAATTCTGCAAAGTAGCGCTGGATGGTTTGCATCTCGGCGAACTGAAGATATAGCTGCCCCTCGCGACTCAGCCGGCGGAGCCCTTCGTCGTCGAGACCGCTGAGCGGGACTGTCTTCAACTCAAACTGATACTCGCACCCAAGCTGAAGCCGGTCGAACGGCAACGGCCCGACCACAATCTGCTCGATGGCGTCATTCGACAGAATTCGGCTGCTGATTTCCTGGAGTTGTTGCTCGCTGGCACCGGCAATCCAATATTTTCGCAGCGTCCGCACGGCATCGATCGAGAGCCCAAAGTCGCTGGCGGCTGCTTCGGCACTTTGAGCAACCGGGTCCATGACGCCCGGCTTCAACAAGACCTGCACGAGCGTCGCGCCTTGGTCGGTTGGTTGGGGAGGCTGCAACAATCGCTGATCGCCGATCGGCGCCGCAACCGTTTGCTCGACCAAGGCATCGGCAAAGAGTTCGGCGGCCAACCGGTCGACCTGGTCGTTGCCAAGCGCAGGCCCCTCGACCAAGAAGCCTCGAGCCGAACGAATCGAAAGATCATCCACGATGCCCAGTTCGGCAGCCACGGCAGCCACGTCCGCTGCTTCCCGATCAAGTGCATCTTGCCCAGAGTTGTCCCGACGAGGGTGTACGTCAATTTCCCAAAGCATCTCGAGTCCGTTTCGCCTGAATCAAAGTGTCCTGTAGCTGTTGCCAGTTTTCTGAGAAAATACTCATTCTTAATTGACCGAGTTGTTCGACCATACGGTCGAGCGCTGCAATCGTCGCCGATTTGTTGTGTGAGAATATCTGGGTCCAAAGCTCGGGATCGGCCGCTGCGATTCGCGTGGTATCGGCCCAGCCCGTGGCGGCAAGGGGCAGCCACTGGTCGGGAGTCGCAGCAGCCAGCGCCGACGCGACAAGATGGGGCAGGTGGCTGGTAGCCGCCAAGGCCTGATCGTGCTGCTCAGGAGACATCAGCATGACACGGGCGCCAAGTGACTCCCAGAGTGCTTGCGCACGGCCGACCACCCCGGAAGGAGTTGCCCCGGTGGGAGTCACGACCACGACCTTGCCTTCGAAGAGGTCGGGCCGTGCGTTTTCAGGGCCCGAGCGGTGATCGCCGGCCAACGGGTGGCTGCCGACAAAACTGGACAACGGGGGCGTAATTGCATCAATCTCGGCACAAATAGCAGCTTTCGTGCTTCCTGCATCAGTCACGAGTGTCGTATCGCCAGATTCCGTCACCACTTGCCGTACAGTGGCGGCTATCGAATCGACAGGAGTAGCGACGATTACCACGTCGGACGAAGCAACGCCAGCTGCAAGGTCTACCTCAGCCCGATCGATGGCTCCGCAGGCAAGTGCCTTGTCGAGACTTGCTTGCCTGCGTCCAATGCCTACGACTTCTGCTGCCAAGCCGCGCTGCCGCAGCGCCAAGCCAATCGAACCGCCGATCAAGCCCACTCCGACAATCGCTACGTTTGAATAGAGAGGCATGGGTTGGGATAACAACGGGCGAAGGGTGACTGACGCAAGCGAACTCCCGGCGGAAAAACAGCCTTAAGACATGAAAAAACGGCGGAGCGTCGCGGGGGCGTCACTTGGCATTCGGTCGTAGGTCAACGTTGAATTTGGCCATTCTAGCAAACTGCGAAAACTTTACAGGGGGTACGTTTTGGGGTTGGAAAACAGGGATGCACGTTTATCTAAAGGGAGCAATCGTAGGAAACGAGATAATCCTCAGGTTTGTCAAAGCTTTGCTGAGCGGATTTGCTCTTCCCTCGTAGGCTAAAAATAAGTGAAAATGGGGGTTAGAGGCCTGCTAATGCAAGCCTGATGTGATTTACTACGGTAGAATGCCGTAACTTGGCAGCGAAAGGTCTGCCAAGCTGTGACACCCGTCGCCTTCACGCAGGGAACAGTCGTTGTATATTTCAGCAAAGGGATTTGCGCATTTGTGCCTTTCACGCTTAGGCGAGGAGACTGCCATGATGCGCACTTTACTACTTAGTTGGCTCTTTGTTGGTGCAGCGTTTCTCTGCCCACTTTCTGCACAAGAGTGGGCTGAGAAAATGTTCAATACGATGGACCACGATTTTGGCACCGTGGCCCGGGGAGCGGACACCGTCTATCGATTCGAGGTTACCAACCTCTATAAACAGCCGATGCAGATCACTGGCGTGCGATCGAGCTGCGGATGCACTTCGCCTACTGTCGAAAATGCAACGATCAAGACCTATGAAAAGGCGTATATCGTTGCCAAGTTCAACACGCGAACCTTCGTGGGTCGTCATGGGGCCACGTTGACTGTCTCCTTTGCTCCGCCTTACGCCGCGGAAGTCCAGGTCAGGGTACATGGCAATATCCGTAGCGATGTTGTCTTTCAGCCGGGAGCCGTGCAGTTTGGCAGTGTCGACGAAGGTTCTACCAATGAGCAGAAGATCTCGGTCAACTACGCCGGTCGCGAGAACTGGAGCATCGTCGACGTCACGAACGACAACAATCATTTTGAAGTCGAGCTGGAGGAGACGTTCCGAGGCGCGGGCAAGGTTTCCTACAATCTCTTGGTGCGTCTGAAAGACAACATGCCGCCAGGCTATGTGAAAGATCAATTGACCGTCGTGACCAACGATCAGCGCGCCGAGAGCCAGCGGATTCCCTTGTTCGTTGAAGGCCGCGTTGTTCCGGAGATCTCCGTGACGCCCGATACGCTGGTACTGGGCGACGTGGCTGGTAATGAGCCGATCACCAAGAAGGTGGTTGTGCGCGGCAAGACTCCGTTCAAGATCACCTCGGTCGATTGCAGCAACGATTGCTTTACATTCAATACCGACGATGAACCAAAGATGCTGCATTTAGTAGAAATCACTTTTCACCCCGATCGAACCAAGGGAACGGTGAAAGTACCAATCCGCATCACTACCGACCGAGCGAATAGCCGGGGGGCCACCTTGGTTGTCTCGGCCAACGTCAAACAAGAGGTCCCCACGACTGACGTCCAAGCCAGCGGATTGAATCGGGTTGGCTCTGTGGTAGAGAGTGCCCAAGTCGCTGGCACTGCTAGCAAATAGCTAGTTTTTCGTCCTTGGCAAGCGATCGCCAGGATTCCGCCGCCAGATAAGCCAACAGCGGCCCTTGGCTGCTGATCGTGTTGGGGCAATGGGTGTTTCCGTTGACACGGTTCGGAGCTCTCGCCATAATCCCCGCCCTTGTCGATGTGCAGATCGCTCCTCTTCTACCGTGAACCTGCATGGCATTTTGCCGCCAGACTCCGAATAAGCTCGCGCGCCAACTTCCTGGTTTGCAGCCGGTGCTCGCTGCGCTCCTAGTGCTCTCTATATTTGCCGGGCAAGACGCGCCCTTACGAGGACAAACCGCTGCCGAATCCCTCGACGAAACCGCCATTGCTGAGTTGCATGTTGGCACTACGGACGAGGCGTGTGACGTTTGTAGCCCCGAAGCCGCTCAGTTCGATCAGTGGCAGACTCTGGTCGATGAGGACTCGCGCATGTACTGGGACGCCGATCCGCTGCAGCGCGGAGGCAGGAAACCTTTTGATTGGGTAAGTCATTTCGGATTCCGACACTCCTCGACCCACGGCCGTCATGTTGGTCGAGGCATTCCGCTGGAAGGCACCAGTGTGCGGAACAGGCCTTTTCACGTCGACTGGTTTGTTGGCCCGCTCATAGGCGATAGCCTGATTGATAGCCGAGTGACCCAGCAGAACGTTCTGATGGGCGGGGCACGCATCGGCTGGGATTTCGACTACTACTGGGGAATCGAGTGGCGATACGCTCGAGCCGATCCCGGTGTGCAGTACGCGACACCGCTGAATGAGCCCGGGGATATGAGATACTCGCTTAGTGATATCGACTTGATTTATTACCCCTGGGGCGATTCAAAGGTACGCCCTTATGGCTTGCTCGGCATCGGGGCGGCGCAGATCGATTTTCTCGACGATGCCGGAGTCACCCACGATGCAACCTTGGCGACAATGCCAATGGGGGTCGGCGTGCAGTTCCATCAGTGGCCCTGGCTCATGTGGCGTATGGAAGTGCTGGATAACCTCTCATTTGGAGATAACGGCCTCTCGACCCTGCATAACGTCTCTATCACAGCGGGCATGGAAATACGACTGGGTGCTCGTCCCGCTTCTTACTGGCCCTGGCGATCCAGTCGGAAAATCTGGTAACATGGCCAAAATCAATTGACGAAGTCCGAATGACTTTGGCCTCCTAGAACGACATTGCCAGTTCCCTCGACCTCTGAAGCTCTGCTCCGATTTGCCGTGGTTGGCGGCGGAATCTCAGGCCTGACGGCTGCCTATCGGCTATCGCAACTTGCCCCCCGCTGCTCGGTTGAGTTGTTTGAAGCAAGCGAACGCTTGG
>JAGQOW010000141.1 GCA_020427155.1 Planctomycetales bacterium
CGTCGGCGTTGTAATTGGCGATCACATTGCGAATCTTCGTCTTTACCGAGGCCATCCGCTTGCGAACGTAGTTCCGTTGTCGCACCAGCGCCCGATGCTCCTGCACTCGAGGTGTCGGCCGCCAAGCTTCGGGGATCATGTCCAACGCCAAGAATTCGGCCAGCACCTGCGCATCCAGTTTGTCCGACTTGCGCGTGCTCTCCGCGATCACGCGCAGCTTGCTCGGATGCGCAAGAACAACACGATCCGCAGTGGGCTCGACCAAACGAACGAACCACTCATAACTGGCAGTCGCCTCAACAGCGACCTGGTACGGCCTCAATTGCGAAAAGTAGTCGCGAATCGATTCCGGCTCTGCGCAGCGAAAACTGCGACGCCCGCGAACTAATCGCTTGCCGTCCTCTTGCACGATGACACAAATGCTGATCGTCCTCTTGTGGAGGTCGACGCCGACGAAGTGCATGACATGCTCCTTGTGTGGAAACTGGGGATTCAATACTGGTTTACCACGAATCCCAAGGAGTGCGATGCGTTGTCGCTCGACCTCCTTGTTTTCCATATCTTCACGTCTGAGTAACTTCAGTCGCCCGTCGGCAAGTCTCCTCCGATTCCGATCCCTGACGGCTGACAACGCCCTTGTCAGAGCACCTCATCCTTCCTCGTGCGGCCATCACGAGAGAAATACGCGCCGACCTCGGTAAGCACGTACGGTTAATTCACGTAGGGGGTCTTTGTGATAACCTCAATTCGTCGATCCCTAGCGGCTTTAAGAAAAGTGGGTGAAAGGCCTGCGTTCGTTTCCGAAACATCAAGATACTCAAGGTGGGGCATCTTCAGAGTAAAGCTAAGGTCGCGTACATTTGTATTATGTAATACTAAACCCCTTACGTTTGACGCACTAAGTAGGGAAACGTCCGAAAACTTCGAGTATGAGAGATTTAGGGAAATCAGCGAGTCAAGTGCAACAATAGGCGACAGGTCAACATCGGGTGTGACGGTGATGTAGAGGGCTTTGAGTCTTCGCAGAGCTTGCAGCTTGGAGATGTCCTCGACTGGAGCACGAACTGTGAGTACTTCTAGACGGGGGAATCGAGCGACGTGTGCCAATGGATTGCGAATTTGATCAGGCGGCAATTC
Source organism: Planctomycetales bacterium (assembly GCA_020427155.1). GTDB lineage: Bacteria > Planctomycetota > Planctomycetia > Pirellulales > Lacipirellulaceae > Bythopirellula. The sequence continues at coordinate 1,138 of JAGQOW010000141.1, forward strand.
GACGAATGTGACTGTTGACACACCCTCAACTCCATAGATCGCAGAGAGCAGGGATGGCGGGTCGTCTTGACTGAATCCGACCTTGCCGCCATTCGCCTTGACCCACTGCACTGCCTCACGTTGCTGCTTACAAGCGTTGGTGTAGACCCCAACTGCGACCAGAAAAACAACAACGCTAATGAGGAATCGCCGTAGCGAGAATCGCAGGTAGGGTAAATATGCTTCGATTTCATGGGACATTCTTGCCTTATCCTTAGCTACCTGCAGCACGCTAACGCGATCATTCCCTTGCAGGAACTGCAGGTAAAACGTGCGTTTTCTCGGTAGCTGTCCATCCTACGGAAACTGACGCTGCATAAAAAGGGGAAACGGTTATCGATTTGGCATGGACGCCGAAGTCTTGATCAACGATTTTCGAGAAGGCCGAATCTCGCCGGAGAGGCTGGTCGAGCTACTGGTGAAGCTTGGCGGCGACTTGGATGCTGCGAGACGTCGCATCGGGGAGCTGGAGAAGGAATTGGGAAGGCGTCCTACCGAGCGCGTTTCCGAGCCGTACTCCGTAAGCGCCGAGCAGAAACGTAGCAAGCGAAGGAGCGACGAAAGAAGCTCGAGAAGAAACGCAAGGCGCTGAAGCGTGGCCGCATGTCGACGAGCGACAATTGGCGCGTGCGGTTCGCATTGAGCGTGTGTTCCCTGAAGGGGTCGCGCCCGTGCAATGCAAGCTGTCTCACAGGCGCCCGATCTGGCGGGTTGAGCCGGGGATAAGACAGTCTTGGCCGGTGAAAAAACGAATTCAAGGCAGTATTAGCCAGGACATCGCTCTTGGGGTGGCGGTCATCGTTGCGATGCTTGAAAATCGCTCGTGCAACCAGCACTTCGCGAGCCACGTTCGCGTCTCCGGGGCGAGGGGGCTGGCGAGTTTGGCGGGGCGGGGCTGTTTCGCGTAGCGATCGCGGTTCCCCAGGCTTGCGCCGGTTTGCGCCCGGGGCTAACTTGTGTCGCCCCTGCCGGGGCTTTGTGTGCGTGGGCGCACCGCGGATCCCCGAGCTTGCGCTCGAGGCTAACGTCTGTCGCCCCTGGCGGGGCTTGGTGCGCGCAGGTGCACCACGGATCCCCGAGCGCGAGAGCGCGAGCTCGGTGCTGTCTGTCGTCTCTGTCGGCCTGTCGGGGCTGTTTGCGCGCAAAGCAACTCTTGACTTGCGTCGTGCGCTACTTGTCGGTCAACCAGGACTTGAAGAGCCGCGTGACCTATTCGGTGATCACCAAGCGGCTTCATCCCGACAGCATGCGCGACTTCATTCATCGCGAGCTGGACCGGCTGGGGCTGGCTCATAACACGTTTAGCGAGGCGGCCCAGGAGCTGAGCATTCTCGCTGCCGACGGCGTCTTCCGTCGCCTACGACTTCCTCTCCGCCGTCGAGCTGCTTGCCGAGTGGCTGCGACAGCACCGGGAGCGTCAAGTCAACTCGAAAATTTGATGCTGCGCCGACTCGCCGCGCCGTTAGCTCAGCCCCGTCGACTCCGGCTGCTCCAGAATTCTCGACAATTCGGCCAAACAGCCCAAATTCGCCGCGAATCCCTACAGCCACAATTCGGCCAAAAGTGCGACGTCAATTCAGCCCGTAACCCCTCATTCTCCGGGCACAGAGAAATCCCCGAGTAGGACGATCAACATGAAAAATGCAATGATAGCGGCAAGCATGACAGCAGCACTCGCGAGTCCGTATAGAATCCGTCGACCTACCCCGTCATGGCCGAGGGTAGTTGCAGTAAGCATGACGGAAAGTCCGCAGGCAAATGCATTGGCTCCGACGAACGGTTCTATCCCTATAAGAATGACAATCCGAACGTCGCGTATCGCGCCGGTGGCATCAAGTACAATCAAAACAAATGGGCTCAGAAGTCCAAGCCACCAAATAAACGATAATGTGCGAGAAATGCCTCGTCCTTGGCACGCTTGACTGATCGCTGGGCTGTCGTATGGATTGGATTCATTCATGCTACTCGTCAATGCTTACCAAGAGCGACCGTGGGGAAGGCCCCCGAAGCACTATGAGGGCCACTTCCGTACGACTTCCTCTCCGCTGTCGAGCTGCTTGCCGAGTGGCTGCGACAACACCGGGAGCGTTAAGTCAAAGCGAAGACTTAGCCGGGCCCTTCGGCCGGCAACATCAGACACGACGCCGATCGCTCTCTACTTTGGGTCGATCGGCTTTTCGATGCTGCGCCGACTTGTCGCGCCGTCAGCTCAGCCCCGTCGACTCCGGCTTCTCCAGGCGACGTCAATTCGGCCGGTAAAATTTGAGCGGTAACAGGCACTTCACAATGCGCTCACTTGCGTCACGGGTTGTGTGGTGACCCCTGTGAACTGAGAACAATCCCCTCGACTTCGTCGTCAAGCCACGGGTATTGGCGTTTGGAGACGACAACGTAACATCGCCTCGCTACGTACGGCTCGATATTCTCTAATCCTCCTTTGGTGATCATTGTATTGGACACGTCAATCCAATAGACGTGCCTGGCGCGCTGCCCCAGTAGCTCGACGATTTGGCCAAGTTGTTCGTCGGACACCCGCGAACCGGACAAATCCAGCCCGGTCACGCGCCGAAAGATGTGCTCCCCGCCGATCCACGAGAGTAAGTCAGTCGGCCGGATCCGGTGGTCGATGCCCTCTGGTCCAGTTTGGCAACGAAAATGAACTCTTCCACCCGAAACAGCGACAAACTCAGTCGCCGCTCGCTGCCTTCTCGCGCGCGCGAAAGGACGAGCCACAAATAACCCCAAACCAACCGATACGGCAAGAATGGTTAGGAAATAGGAGCGAAGTTTCATAAATCCGGTATCGTTGATGGTGGCGAACGACCAGATGCGCCCAGCAGTTAATGTGAAATCCGTCTTCGTCCACTGGCATCTTCAAGATTGTCCCCGCCCCATTGATGAATAGGTCGTCGATTTCTGTAGTGACGACTAATCGCCAACGTTGTTGCTGGGATTTTGGTTAGTTGCGTTGGGGTTAGCCTTGCGCTACTACAAGCATTCGTCTATATCCGGCCCGTGGGGGAACCCCAAAAGCAGCGAATCGGTGCTGGTATGGCTGGTGGATTGCCAGGGAATTTTGGGTTCGGCAAACGAGGTCTTGCTCCCATGGGATTCGCCTTCTGCTCGCGTCTTGGACCGTTCGTATGCACGTGGTCTTCTTCCATTTGCACGGCGGCCTTCAATCGCTTGTTGGCCTCTGCGGTGGCGGCAACGGCGGCCGTGCGGCACGCTCCCAACCTCAAGCCATTGGCCTTTCCTTCCTCCCCCGCCAAATAGTCGCTGACCGCGTTCGCCGCGGCGATCAGTTTCCGACTCGGCATAAGTATTCCGATTGCGCTCGCGCGGAATGTGTCAATGACTTCGGGACCACTGCCTGTTGATGCCCGGCGCGCCTTTGACGCACCAACATCGATATCACGGAATCGTTTCAAGGGAAATTAATAATTTGTCTCGGTCGCAAGTGAAGGGCTGGTTGCTCAGGCGTGGTTTGTTGCCCAAACGTTCGAGGTTGCTCAGTGTCGATCACACAATACCTCGGCTCACTGTTCAACCTGTCGTCCGGCGCTGGCTACTCGATTTGGCCAACAAACCACGTCTGAGTAACTTCAGTCCACAAACTCGGCCTGCCACTTGGCAGTGGCGCCATTGAAAGCACCATTCGACGAGTGATCAATCAGCGATTGAAAGGCAACAGCATCTCATGGCGTCAAGACAACGCCGAGGCGATGCTCCAGTTGCGAGCCCAGATCACCAGCCAGCGATGGGACGACCGAATGACATCACTTAGGCAGCTTCGCAAGATCGACAGCTCCAAACAATGGCGATGGGAGCCCAGGCCCATGAGATACGAGGAACTTGAAGCCAGCAACAACACATCCGCCTAACCCGCAAATTCCGGGCCCAGCCAGAACCGGGTCGCGCCCTGCCTTGGTGATTCGGATTTTGGAAACCCTATCATGGCAAGTTGGCGTTTTTTGATTACCCAGATTCTGCCGCTATCCGAATCTAACCGGCGGAACGCCGGTTACGCTCACCTCAGTTCATTGACCACGCGGCTCTAACCTTCCCCTCCTTGCGGTCAAATGCAGCTATATATGGTTTACCAACGAACTCGCCAGCTAGAATCAGAGAGTCAATAGTTAGGACGACTTGCGCCCGATGCACGAGCGGTCCAACCCCCAACAGGTCTACAGGATCACGGCGGACAACTGTTTGCCACCGAAGTTTCATGGTTGTCAAGTCGTACATCAAGATTGGGACAACGTCGTTTGGAGCTGCTCCTAAAGCTTCATCACGACCAATGATGGCGATTCCGACATCCGTCCCAGAGGCGGCAAATGCCAACTCCGAGTCGGGATCCATGCTCATTGCCACTTCGCGCGGAACTTGAAGAGAATACTCATGTCGATTATTGAAAAGCCGGAGCAAGCCCTCGTTCTTCTTCAACTCAATTGCCCAGCGAGTACTATCATTGAAAACAAGCGTGCCTTGGGCTATTGGTTCAGCAAGTACCGACCGTCGCCACCATTCTGGTGAACTAAATTGAAGGCGTCCGTCTACGAAGCCAAGGAAGTATTGAATCCGTTCTTTCCTAGTCGCTTTCACTGCCCCGTCTTTACACTTCACTAACGCCCACGCTGAAGCAATGGACTCGGAGTCCCGGTTTTCTCGTTGGCGCTCAATCATTTCTTCTCCAGAGTTGGGGCCTGGGCTGATGGTTTGAGCTGCGGAGGATGCGTTGAGTGTGAAGATAAACGCGAGTGCAATGATTCGCATTGAAGTATTCTGGTCGATGTTCATATCAGTGTCTTAACTGGGGGCATTTGACGGGGATGGAGGAGGTGTCGCTTGCGGCGGGGAAAGAAAGGGCGGCTGGTGTTTTGTCGGCCGGGCTAAAAGGCTGGTTGCTCAGATGTGGTTTGTTGCCCAAACGTTCGAGGTTGCTCAGTGTCGATCACACAATACCTCGGCTCACTGTTCAACCGGTCGTCCGGCGCTGGCTACTCGATTTGGCCAACAAACCACGTCTGACCCCGACATGTCAGGAATTTGAAGACGAAAGCATCCGGTCGTTAGTCTAGCGTACGGGTGGCGGTCGATCGCCGAGGGATAGATGGAGCGTTGAACTTTGGGCCTTCTCGAAAATCGTTGATCAAGGCTTCGGCGTCCATGCCAAATCGATAACCAGTTTCCCCGCTTTATGCAGCGCCAGTTTCTGTAGAATGGACAGCTGCCAGCTCGGCCGGTCACAACACGTGACAGCGTGCTTGACACGCGAGGCTCATAGTTCACATCTGAAACCGTAGACCCACAACAAGTATGTGTAAGTATAGCGGTCGGGGCCGTATGGTTGGAATTCTTCTCGAATAATTACGAATGGAAAGGATGCCACGTGATTGTCGTACCTCGACATTTTATAGGCTTCCCTTTGTGTGTCATGCCAAGCCTTGAGGGTGCAGAGAGACAGCAGGAATGTCGCAATGAGCAGTGACCTGAGGCGATATCTAGGCATGTCAATCACAATCTCCAATTGGTCGTCCGATACGTGAATCCACCGCGCCAGAACGCTTCTTCTATGGCCACATTTGCGATTGCACACCAGAGTTCTCCAAGTTGTTTTGGGAACCCCCCAGGTGCCATTTTTCTTGCGGCGGGTATATATGTACCCCACGCAATCCAAGAGTACGGGCCGTTTTTGTGGCCTGAGACAGGCGATGCACGCCACAAACCCAGCTCGGTACTAATCCGGGTTTTCCGACTTTTAAGGTGCTAAAGGACTCCGTCATGATCAGTCGCGTCCCACATCATAATTGAGGTGCTAGTTCGCGCACGATCAGATCATGTTTCAATGTTACCAATTAGGATCATCAGGATCTAATCGCTTCGCTGTAAGTACTAGAAATCTCCCCTTCGGATTAGCCATGGCAAACTTGTGCAATTCATTTCTCGCATCAAGCGAAACTTTCACATCACCTTCTACATAAAACACGGTCGCCGTTTCTGACAATCTTCCCTCAAGCGACGACCTGTACTTCGCATTGACTTTGTGCCGAATCCCACCGAATTGAAACGTGCAATACGACACGTCATCAATCGCTACCATTAAGTACGACGTGACCCATCCGTTGGTGGGTTCATGCTGAAGGCCAATTGCCGTTCGCCAGAACTTGATTTTGAGGCAAGCGAACGGACCCTCTGGCTCTTCTTTAACTCGATAGCTAACTGTCGGGCCATTCGTTACATCACCAAAATCAACCAAGTGAAGCTGAATCATGGCAATCCCACTCTTGAGATTGCCTGACAAGTCAAATGCTGCCTCCTCTTTCGTGCCAGGTGGCGCGGGCCACGGACCGTACTTCTGGATGGTTATGTCTCCTTGTGGTCGCCGTATCCGCAGAGGCGCATGATGGACAATCAAAGCAAAGACGATGGACAACACCACGATTATGGTGAGCAACCGCTTCACGGAAAAAACCCACCTACGTTTGGGGTGATGCGATCTACTAAGTGCAACATCAAACGACTGTTGGGTTGAATTCACTTTTTCGCCCTAGCGATCGGAAACCAGTTGTCGGCTACGTGGCAAATGGCCTCATCGTGCCAGAACGAAGGTAGGAACGCCGCGCCGCCGGCCGTTCCGGCGGGGAGTCGTCGTCAAGGCCGGCCGGCTCGGCCGCCTGGTCGAATTCGTCATTACTGGTTGGATTGCCCCGCTGCTCCTTGTCCGCGTCGGTTAGATCCGGAAAGCGGCAGAATCTGGGTAAACAAAAAACGGCCAACTTGCCATGATTGGGTTAGCAAAATCCGAATCACAAGGCAAGGAGGCCGCAACGATGAGCGTCGCGAAAACAAAGTCGTCTAACAAGCCCTGTGCTGCAGAAATTTTGCTGCAGGGCTTCGTGAATTCCGCGGCGCAGGAGGGAGAGTCCTTCGACACAGTGGAGCGATCCGTTTTTTGCAGCGTGCTGGAGATCGGGAAAAGTGCAATGGCTCTGTTCGTGAGCCTGCAGGGCCACGGCGACCTGGGACCATCCGTCAACACGGAGGACGACAAAAGAGTCGTCCATGTCCACGATCCGCTCTATTTTCGGCATCCATAAGTTCGAGGAGTTCACCTATTCGATCGGGAAAAAGAAGGCTGTGCAGCTGAGGCCGGTCAGTGCCCGCATGAGCCTTCCCGGCCACCGATGGTCGTTATTGCTGCAGGAATTTTCGCAGATGCTATGCGTTGACCAAGCATGCGATCAGGCCATGTCCAACTTGAGCCGACTTCTCGGTGGATTCGGCCGAGCGAGTGAACTCCGAGATGGGCGCCATGGCGGCGGAGTTTCTTGACCAACTTCCGGTGCCGGACACCGAAAGCGAGGGGCATTTGCTGGCGGCCTGGACTGCAAAGGAGTGCAGTGTCAGTCCTTTGAACCATCGGCTTCCATTCTCGCTTGGTCAACAAGAGCTACCTGCGCACTAGCGCTTCTTGACCGTCGGATCCGACTCGAGTGGAAGGCGGATGATTTCGAGGCGATCTTCAAAGAATTTTCCTAACGGGATTTGACTGGCAAGATCCCGCAGGCATTCCAAGTGCCGGTCGTCCATTGCGATTTCGGTCTTGCCGACGCGCGACTTGATGCGGTTGGAGAGCACGACCTTGGCAAACACGTCGAGCCCCATGACGCCTTTGACGATCTCCGAAGTGCCGCCTTTGACAATCTTGCTCTCTCCGCGGCTGTTGGGCAACTCATAGGAGTCGTCGCCGCCCAGCACCTGAAAGCGAGTCGCGTCGGGACCGAGAAACTGAAACGTGCGCGCCGTGGCGCCGATTTCCCAAATCGCCAAGGGAAGCACGGCCTCGTCGTCAAACACGATTCGCACTCGCAGCCCAAGCGACGTGAGACTGGGGTTGTTGTGCACAACGGGCAGCCACTGCGTCTCGAGGACCGTCAACTTGTCGAATTCATCCTCTTGCTTGACCACCTTGAATTGATGCCGGAAACGTCGCTGGGCGGGCACCGAGATGACCACCTTCTCCACCTTGCCGCCATCGCCGTTGCCGGGCTTGTTCGCAGGGCGACTCGCGCCCGTCGGGCTCGACTGGGCAAGCACGGATTCCAACGACGGCGCCAGCAAACTTAGCTCGCGCAGGCGGATCCGCTTGCCCACATCGACCAGTTGCCGGATCTCCGTGAGGGAGACGGCAAAGTTCAGGTTCTGACCGGAGGACAGTGTGCCGCTGTTGACGCCGACCACCTCGCCCTTCAGGTTCAGCAGCGGGCCGCCGCTGGAGCCGGACGAGATCGGCGTCGAAGTCTGCAGCCAGGTTCCCACCATCTTGTAGCGTTTCAGCTTGGGGTCCGGGGGAATCTTCGGCATGAACTGCTGGACCTCATCGCCGGTGCGAATCGCGCTGACGATGCCCTCGGTTGCCGTGAACGATAGCCCTTGTGGCGTGCCGATCGCCACGGTCCGCTCGCCCTTGCGTGGCAGCTCGGTTGCCAGCGGCAACGCCACCAACGGCTTCGTCGACTTGATCTGCAATAACGCCAAGTCGCGTTCGGTGTAGTGGGCGCGCCAGCCCTCTACCTCCACACGCTCTCGATTGGCGAACACCACGGACGCGGCTTGGGAGTCCGCGACCACATGATAGTTCGTCACCACCCAGCGCCGCTCAGCGTCGACAACAAAGCCGCTGCCGATGCCCTTCGAGCCGTCCTTGAACTGCACGTCGATGCGAACGCAAGCCGGCTCAGCTCTCTCGATCAGATCGGCAAGGCCCCCGGCCTGATCTTGCGAACAAGCGGCCTCGGGACTTGTCGCCATCGCCAAGCAGAAGGTTGCGCACCAGAGCGGCGTTGAGCGGATGGGCCGGCGGATGGGTGAGCGGCTCGACATCATGGGGTGCAGCCTGATTGAGATGGGCGCCGATGCGATAGCAACTGGGCAGACTGGAATTCTCGATCGCGGAAAACTTCCGTCAGCCCATGGGGCATTGGGTTTCCCGAGGATCGACACTCAGTTGCCCGCACAGAATTTCATTGTACGCTGAGTTGGCGGCAAGATTGAGCCGAATTTCAGCACGCGCGGACATTGCGCAAGGCAATTGCGGCTCGCCGCGGTTATTGCTCGCCACGCTTCGGTGTGACGCCGAACAGGTCTGCGAGCTCCAGAAGCAATCGTTCGGGGAAGCTCATCTCGGCGCGCTGTTGGACGACCGCGAGGGCGAGCGCCGCCTCGTCGGTCAGCAGGGCGTCGACGCCCCGGCTGATCATCTTCGAGATCGAGGCGGCGTCATTGACGGTCCAGACATAGACATCCATCCCAAGCTTGTGCGCGCGACGAACCAAGTTCCGATTGACAAACGAGGCGTTGACGGCCAGGAAGTCCGCTGGCAGCCTCTTCAGGTTTCCCGCTGACACGGACATCACTTGCCCGACTTTCCAGTCTGGCTTGAGGGCTCGCATCCGTCGGACCTGGCCGGAATTGAGTGACATGACCACGACCTCGCTTCCCATGTCACGCGAGTCAACCAAGTCAGCGACACGTTCTACAAGCTGCTTGTCATGCCCGTAGTACTTGAGCTCGATGTTGACGTGG
>JAGQOW010000142.1 GCA_020427155.1 Planctomycetales bacterium
AGTTGGTTGCTACGCTCGAAGAGGGGCAATCGATCCCCATCTCGAGCGATATCCCCGACGACATCCGGCCGATCGGCCGCATGCGCATTGTCGTCGGCGACCAGCCGTTGCCGCGTACTCAGTTGACGACGGTGCTGAAGCCTTGGCCCGAGGCGTTGGAAAAGCAAAGTCGCGACGGCGTGATCGAAACACAATACACCGTGCCCCCGGTCGAACGTTCCACGCCAGACCGATACGCCAATGCGCAGTCGCAGGCGATCTTGCCGCCGAACGACGCACCGCCCAGCGTCAGCCAGCAACTGGCGCAGGCGGTTCAGAACCAAGGTTCGCAAATCCTGCCGCCGCAAGACTCGCCCGGTTTGGTCGGCGCGGTACAAGGTGCGACGCAGCAACTCGGCAATCAATTGCGCAATGTCGGCGAATCGGTGCGTACCGATGCGCAGCAGATGTTTGGCAATGCAGGCGATATCAATCCTCCTGGGTTTCTAGGGCAGGTGGGCGATACCGTCGGCCGGGTGCAGCAGGGGATTCAACAAGGAGTCGAGCCTTTTCGGCAAGCTGCCGAACAGACCGGCCAACAGCTTCGCAATGCGGCCGAAGGCATCGGCCAACGCACCCGCGAAGTAGTCGACCAGTTTGGCCGGCCGCTGGGCCAGCAGTCGATCCTGAGTTCGGGTTCCAACGATTCCCAATCGATTCTACCTCCCGACTCGGCTGCGGCCGGTCAGCAATTGGTTGGCGACCAGAACACACAGCGCGGTCGGCGTCTCGATCAGCCCGTCGGATCGAATCTGCAAAACGACTGGCAGACGCCTGCCTGGAACGACCCGCAGGCGATTTTGCCAGGCGACAATCCTCAGTCTTCGGTTGGCCAGAACTCTTCATTCAGCCCCTCCAGCGATTCTACCCCAGGCAATTTCGACGCCCCCTGGCCCATCCTGCCGCGCGAGGAATATCAAAACCAGGCGAGCCAACAGAACCAAGCCATACAGACCTGGCCGAACAACCCGCAGAACGACCGATACGACCTTGCCAATCACCCGACGCTGGGCGCTTCGCCAACCAGTAGCGACGACCGCTACAATAACTCGTCGAACGATCAATGGCCTACGGGCCCCAGCTTTCCTGCGAATGAAGGCAATCCGTCGCCCGCACTTGCTTCCAGCGGGCAGGGCAACCAACCGGCCACACAGGGCAATGGTGCACCGTGGCCTGTCGGCAACTCGTCGGCTCCGGAGATTCGGAGCGAGATGCTCGACCAACCGATCGATTCCGATCTGCAAACTGTCGGCACCCAACCGGCATCGCAGGCTTCGAGCGGTGCACCGACTTCGAACCAGCCGACGCGGGCGAGTGATTTTGGTTGGGATACTTCCAGCATGCAATCAAATAGCCCCTCCAACAACGGTACAAACTCCCCGACGAATGTATTTCCATTGGTTCTCTCCTGGGTGCTGCTAAGCGGCTCGGGAGCAGGCAATCTGTATTTGCTCTGGAGTTTCTGGGACGTCCGCAACAAGTATCGCGGGTTAGTGCACAACGCCCGCGGCAGCAACCGATACGCCGGCAGCTAGCGCACTTGCAACCACCAGCCTCCCTCTCCCCGCTTTCGGCTTTCCCCTTTCCGCTTTGCGTTCTCCCCCACTGCTGGGGTTTTGGCCGCTGTGCCTGGGTCCCAACTTTTGGGACAAAACTGCAGCGGGTGCAATTGGTGTGAATTGGTGTGAAAAAGTCGAAATTTCAAAGACCGGATGCAACAGAGTACTGGGGTGATTATCGCAAGTGTGGAGGAGCAGGGCACCTGTCTTTTTTGGCCATGTTGACAGCGGCGTGGGGTTAAAACGCAGAGCTCGCGGAGATTCGCAGAAAAGAGCGGTGGTGATGAAAAAGCCCAAACTCGGTGCTGGCGTCTGTAGCTGGATTCGCAAGAATTCAGCGGAAGTGCTAACGGCGGCTCCAACTAGCTGAACTCTTGCGAGTTCAGCCACATTGACAGGATGGAACCGCCAAGTTCGCCAAGAGCACAGAGGAAGAGACTTGTTGCAACGGCCCGCTTTATGCCCGCCCATCTCTCAGCAGCAAGCCGTTGCTGGGGGAACCGGTCGGTGATAATCTTGCAATGTAGTAAAATCAACTTACGACAGAACCACTCATCCTGCTGCCTGATTCATGTCACACGAAACGCTCATATATGGCTTCATTGAAGGGTCTACTTATACTTCCGAAGAATACCGACTACTTCAACGACGAAACATTGCCACCTTAAAGCGGCTGCCGCTGGAATTCGAAGAATACCCAGGCATCGCAAGAGAAATGTTTTCGTGGCCTCCTCAGAAGCCAATGAGGGGCGGTTGGAGAGCACAGGTCATACATTTTGGAGGCTCCTTCAAGAACATCGATTTCGGCTATTCCGACATCGCTACCTGGATAGAGAAGTTTGAACACCTACTTGGGAAGCTATATTGGTTCCAAGCAATCGCCCATTTGAACACGGAACTAATGGGTGACCTGACATTCGCTTACGAACTTGTAGACGAGATTATCGAGACGTATCGCAACGGAAATCCTACTCCGAGCGACAAGTGGACACGAAAGTTTTTCAACGGAACAAATGCCGAGGAATTCAAGCCATAACTCCCACCAGCATAAAACTCCAAACTCAGCACCCACCACTTGCCAACATGAACCCATTGGTGACGCGGGGCAAGTCACCTGTCATTCCGAGGTCTGCCGATGAATTTGGCCTGTAGCACACGCGGCTTAGACGTCCGCGAAGTCTCCTCACTCTTTCGAACAGGCACCCGAGATCCCTCGCTGTCGCTAGGGATGACAGGGACAACGAGCATCGTTTGCATCGATCAACATTTGCCAACTTGCTTGCAAGAGCCCATGTAGGACACCTTGCCAGGTGCTCTGCCTGCATATGCTTCAGGCGATTGGTGCGCTCCATGGGAGTAGGGTGTCTTTATGATAACGCGGTTGCATCCAAGGTTGGAACGCGCGGTTTTGCACCTTACGTGCTACATGCTCAGCAAGCCTACGTGGCGCCCAACTACAAATTGGGTGGGCGGCCCGATTGGTCTAGGGCAGAATATCCGGTCAAACCAGTTCGGCAATCGGTTTGCCGTTGTTTTGGACGATGCCGATGGGGCGGCCTACCTGGTCGGTCCAGTGGGAGTTGAGATCGATGCCCAGGTGCTTGAATGTCGTGGCGGCAAGATCTTCGGGGCGGACGGGGCGAGAGGCGATGGCGCCGCCGTGGCGGTCGGTCGATCCGATGACCTGCCCGTGCCGCAGGCCGCCGCCGGCCATGACCATCGACATAACCGGGAGCCAGTGATCGCGTCCAGCGTCTTTGTTGATTTTTGGCGAGCGTCCGAATTCGCCCATCATCATGACCAAGGTGCTGTCGAGCAGGCCTCGTTGTTCGAGGTCGGTAACGAGCGTGTGCAGCACCTGATCGAAACGCGGCAGCAGCGGGGTAAGCCCTTTTTCGATACCGCCCCACCGAACGCTGTCGCCGTGATGGTCGAAATACCCCCAAGCGCCGCTGACTAGAACGAAGGTGACGCCCGCTTCGACGAGTCGTCGCGCCAAGAGGGCCTTTTGCCCGATGCTTTCGCTGCCGTAGGCGGCGCGGGTTGCTTCGGACTCTTCTTCGACTTTGAACGCCTGCTGCACTTTACCCGACCGTACCATCTCGTAGGCCCGGCGGGTATTGTGGTCCATGCGCTGGAGCAAGGGGTGGCTTTCGGTCCGGCGTCCAAAACTGCTGAGCTCGCGCCGCACCTGTTCGCGATCTTGGAGGCGTGGAATCGTGATGCCGGCAGGCAACGCCAATTCGGCGGCAAGGTTGAGTCCCTGAGCGGGCTCGTAGGGACTGCCCATGTGGCCAGCGCCCCAGACGTCGCTGACCCAACTGTCGGCGAGCCCTAGAAATGCCGGCAGGTCGGGATCGTTGGGGCCGCGAAACTTGGCGGCGATCGAACCCATCGAGGGATAACCGGCGCCGTCTTTGCCGTCGTTGGTACGCCGCGCGAAAGGGTTGCCGGCTTGCATGGTGATAGGCGTGTGGTTGCTTGCGCTGCAATCGACCGAGCGAATGATGGAGAGCTTGTCGGCAATCGACGCCTGGAGCGGCAAGTGTTCGCAGAACTGTACGCCTGGCAATTTGGTCGAGATCGATTTGTAGGGCCCGCGTATTTCGAGCGGGGCGTCGGGCTTGGGGTCCCACATGTCGATGTGGCTGGGCCCGCCGGAGAGCCAGATGAGGATGACCGATTTCTTGTCGCCGGCTGAAGCGTTGGCCAACGCAGGGGCTCCGCTCAGCCCTGGCAGTAACGCCCCACCTAAACCAGCCGCCCCTACTTCGAGAAACCAACGGCGGCTGCCTACCCGGATCAAGGGGTTCAGTTTCGCGCCAAGTCTCTGTACGGCTGGCCACATGGAAAAAATCCTGTGTGCGATGAACAAGGCTTACGCAGCCTGGTAGCGAGTATACCGCCAAACAAGAGGGCGGACAAGAAACCATTTTGCGGCGGGACGATGCCTAAAGTCCTTGTAGACTAATTCAGGCCCGAGGTTGCGAACGCTTGCTGAATGGCCTCGCCAGACGGCAGCGGGGCTTCTTGGATGTTTTTTAGCACCGCGGTTTGTTTGCGCAAGCTGCCCAGGGCTGCGGCCCACGCTGCGGGGTACTCGACTGCCAGTCGTTGCGATTGGCCAAGGCAAATCGCCAGATAGGCAATGCGGGCCCGTTCGGTTTCGGCGCCTGTGAGGTTTTGCTTTTCATTTGCACTTAAAAGCTGGAGAAGTTCCGCTTTGCGAAGTTCGGGGGCAGCAAGTGGCAGGATGTTGCGGGGCGGTTCGGCAGGGATGTGGTAAGAGGGTACGCCATCGATTTCCAGCAGAGTACCACCGTGTTGCAACAAGATGAGCTCTGCGCATGCGACAATGCGAGCGGAGAAAGTAGAAATCGTTTCCTCGGTCGGCATGCCACGGCGAGTTGTGTTTCGGTAGCGATCCTTGATGTTCCACTGCTGGGCTTCGATCCAGCGGTTGCCCTTCAAAACACCAATGATCGTAGCTGCGGTGGCTGCGTTGTTGTCGCAATCCCAGCCGAGATTGAAGGCCAGCTGCAGCGTATCGCGGAGATTGCCCTGTCCGTAGTAGAGTGCTGCGATTGTGCATGCCGTGTTCAATTCATAGCCATTCCAATCGCGGACGCCGCCATTGTGGATTTGCCACTGGTCTTTGAAGGCTTGCCGCGCGGCACGCCAATCGGAGGGATGCTGCTGGCAAATGAGCCTCGCCTGACGAACCACCGCAGCAGTTCGCGAATCGGCGTCGACCGCCTGGAGTCCCAGGTCTAACAGCGTATCTAAATCGGATTCGAAGAAGGCGCAGGCGATGATCGTGGCGAAGAATTGCGTGGTTTGCAGCGGCTCCTGATCGACGGCAACCTGTGTGTGGTGAACTCCCAGGCGGCTCGCTGTCTGGGGTAGCCCCGGCGACATGAGCCCAAAGGACTCACAGAGAAACTGCCCCGAAAGATTGAACTCGGCCCAGGGATTGAGGGCAACGCGACCGGTCCACGGAGGCTCGAAGCCGAGGTCCATCAGGTCGCGCGCATATCGATTGGCGCACCAGATGCCTTCATTCACATGATTCTGCCACAGTTGCACAATGCGTTGGGGGGGCGTAAGGGGCTGCCGCGTCTTTTGAATTTCGCAGACGTAGAGCCACTCCAAGTCGGTATCGTCGTCGGTACGAGCCCCTTCAGGCAGTGCGGGGGTATAGTCGGCGACGCTTCCCGGTTCGGCGATGTACTTCATTTCATGGGGCAGTCCATTGAGATTGCCAAGGATCTGCCCGACGAGCCCGCCTTTGATCTTGTCGGCAAGTTCTGCGGCAGAGATTTGCCGTTGATCTGCTCCGCACACCTGCAGGGCAGTCGCATTGTGCACTAGAACAACGAAGATCAAGTGGATTGACAGTTTTGTGTACATGGTAAGAAATAACTATAGGTAAGAAAGGCGGTGGGGCCGAAGCGACCGCGACCGCAGGGCCGTGATTTTAGTCGGCCTGTCTCAGCATCTCAAGTAAAGCGAGCAACTTGTGCAAGAATTGGCGTAAGTAAAGGAGCGACATGGTTAGCGCAGCGCAAAATTACTAATTCTTGAACAGGTTTGCACAAGTTGGCACTGGCTTGATGCTGGCCTGCTCAGTCGCACCAAATGGTGGCAATATAGAGATCGTGGCTGAAGAATTGTGAAGCGAATGAGCCAGCCTCACAATTGCGATTGGGCTGGAGTTAGCAAGTTGCGGCGGTGGTACTAAGTTCATTCGAGGGGCAAGGATCAATCATGGCATGTAAAGCTGAAGTTTGGAGGAGTCAGGTCTCGCAGAAGTGTTTGGAGAGGATTGATAAGCCCTGCAGGGAAACTAGAATCGACCGCTCACCTACTTTTGTTCAAACACAATCCTTGCAAGGGGCAACGTTGGGTAAAACGCTGATGAGCATCAAACTGTCTCTCCTGTTACTTCTGACTGTGCCTGGATTGCACAGTCTCGCAAATGGCGCTGTGCGGCTGCCGAATATCGTGTTTGTCTATACCGACGACCAGGCTGCTTGGGCAATGGGAGCGGCGGTTCAACAAGGATGGTTCGCGGACGTGCCTGCTGCCGCCACGCCGAATATGGACCGGCTGGCCCGCGAAGGTGCTGTCTTTACGAACTTCTTTTGTACGACGCCTGTCTGCAGCCCGGCGCGTGCGGCGCACATCACCGGCTGCTATGCCAGCGAGCTGGGTATCGACGATTTCATTCCCATGCCGGGCCACAAACTGTACGATGCTGATGCTCAAGTGGCCCTCGACCCGGACACGACCGTCACGTTTGCCGAAGTTCTGCAGCAAAAAGGATACGTCACCGGTTTGATTGGCAAATGGCACTTGGGCGACTGGACTGCCGCGGGTAACGAAAGCCAACACCCGACCAATCATGGCTTCGACTATTTCATGGGGCTCACCGGCGGCGGCGCCAAACCTGTAGATCCTGAACTGGAAGAAGACGGCCAGGTGCGCCAGTTCAAGGGCCTTACCACCGACATCCTCACGGATCGAGCACTCGACTTCATTCGAAGGTCAAAGGAGAGTCCTTTTTTGTTGTGCCTTCACACCTGAGCCCCACACAGTGCTTGGTTGCCCGTTGCGCCTGAAGATTGGGCTCCTTACGCCGAGCTTGATCCCGCGATTCCCAATCCGGACTACCCCGATTTGGACGTCGCCAAGATGAAGCGGCAAATGCGCGAGTACCTGGCGAGCACCAGCGGAGTGGATCGCAACCTGGGACGATTGCTGAGTTTGCTCGATCAGTTGCAACTCGCAGAAAACACCATCGTGATCTTTTCTTCGGATCACGGCTACAACATGGGGCACAATGGTATCTGGCACAAGGGCAACGGCATTTGGGCGACGAAGAAGCCGCCTGGCGGCACGCATCATGGGACGCGCGTGATTTCCAGCAGGTACCGGCCGAACATGTACGACCATTCATTGCGAGTCCCGGCCATCGTGCGTTGGCCGCAAGTCGTCGCGAAAGGTGCCACAATCCATCATACGGCAACTAGTCTCGACTTTTTTCCGACGATCGTGGCCATGGCACATGCTGAGCTGCCGACTAGCCAGCCAGTTCGCGGCCGCAGTCTCTTGCCGCTGCTGCGCGGCCAACCACCCGTAGACTGGAACCAAGACTTATACGCGCATTATCACATGATCAACTATGCTGAAGCCGACATGCAATGTTACCGGACACCGCGTTTCAAACTCATCCGCGACGTCCACAACCGTGACCGCGACGAGTTTTATGATCTGCTGGCCGATCCTGGAGAAACATCGAACCTGATTGCCAGCCGGCGCCCGGAGGTCTTAGCGGCGATTGGCCAACTCCAGGCCAAGCTCGATCACCAAGCCGAGTTGCTTCGTCCTATCACACAGAAGGAACTGCGATAATGTTGCCATAAGTGAAGACCGCGGCTACTATTCGGGGCCCGCCCAATGAGCGGTATTGATGGCAAAGTACTTGTTGAGAAAGGGGGGAGCTTTGCGGCTGGCGAACCAGATGCGCCAACTGCCGTCGGCCAACTGTAGCACCGACTCGCTGGTGGTGTAGTGCGATTCCCACTCGCGGCCAGGGTCGGGCCTGAGCACCGGGTTCTGCGGGTGTTTGATCCACTCGAGGCCGTCGGAACTTGCGGCAAAGCCGAGGGCCGTTTGCTGCGGATGGTCGTTCCAGTAACTGCCATACCACATCAAATACACACCGTCGGCCTTGACGACGTAGGGATAGAACAGGCGAGACTGTTCCCAGGCCTGATCGATGACGAGTACCGGCTGAGGTCGCACTTGCCAATGTTTGCCGTCTGGGCTCTCTGCATGCCGGATGAGCCAGGGGCTGGTCGATACGTCGACGTACCACATACGATAGATTGTGTCTTCCTTGAGAATCGTGGGGGCATAGACATGATCGAGTTGAGGCGGCGAAGGTTCTGACCACGCAACGCCATCGCTGCTGTTGGTCTCGTGCAAGGTATGCAACCCGGTTGGCCCTGCGAAGTGTGTCGCGCTGAACCACATTCGCAGTTGGCCGTCTTCTCGGATTACCTCGCCACGCGAGTTGCGCAGCATGGCCGGAGTCAGAATCGAGTGTTGGTCGTCGCCAAAAGAGAAGACGGGGTGACTCGCCAGTCGCTGAAACGACTTGCCGTCGTCGCTCGAAGCCAAACCAAGATGATAGACCCGCTCGGCCACTTTTCCGGACGAACCGCAATACCACATTCGGTACAGTCCGTTCTCGAAGCCGACACAGGGGGCGAGCAGATGGGTGTCGTCGAACGCGCCAGGTTCACCGAGTTGGACAACGGGGCCGGGCGTGTCGCGCTGCCAATGTTGGGGCTCGAGCCATTTGGTTAGGCTTTTCGGCGCCGATTGTTGCAACCTGGCGACGACCACCTGTCTTGCTTTGCGTCGGATGCCGTAGAGCAAGCCCGTCTCGGCATGATCCCAAGCAATTCCCTGACCTGCCATTGGAGCCGAAAGGATTTCTACTAATTCAAGAGTTGCTTCCTCTGCTGGCACTCTGAGCACGTAGATTTCCGAGCGGTCGTGTCCAGTGACGTAGAGAAGCCCGTCGGGCCCCCAAGCTCCGCCGGAGCAGCTATAGGGTAGAAACCGTTCGACAATTTCCGGCGGGAAGGACCACGATCGGTCTGGTTTCCAATGCTCGTCGAAGCGGGTCAGGACCGATTTTTCGACAAGCTCCTGGTTGCCATAGCGAGCGAACACGCCCCACCACGTTCCTTGTTTCTGGTCGATCCAGGTGATAGCGGCTTCTTTTTCGTCGAGGAGCTGACTAGCGAGATGCTTGAGGGTCTTGGCGTCCCAAACTTCAATGGAGTTGGAATATGGCAGATTCGGCCAATTGGAGTGAGCGCAGTAGAGGCGGTCGCCGACGGCTACGCCACTATTAAGATGCCGCAGGGGGGAGTCCGCTGCAGCTTCATAACGAGCAACCAGCATGCCGGTCGACTTCTCGTGCTTGCCAATCTTCCGATTTGCAATGGCGTAGAAAGAATCCCGATCGACGGCTACTGCTTGGTGGGCTGCGGATGCAGCATAAGCTTTCTCCTCTAGGAAAGTGCGAGAAATAGTCTCACCGAAAGACAGACGTGGCTGCAACAGCGGTAACGAGGCGAGCGCTAATACGAGTATTGAAGATAGATGCATCACTTCAGTTTGGCCAAGTGTCAGGGGGGTCTTGCTGTGAGGGGGAGGGAATTGCTGAAATAGGTTCCGACTTTTGCTTGGCGACTTACTTGTATGGCCACAGCAGTTTGAGTCCGGTGGCGATCATCACAACGATCAAGAATGCAAAGATCAAGCGGCTTCCTTTCTTGATGGCGAGCTTGGCCCCGAAGTAGCCGCCCAGAGTATTTCCGATTGCCATGATCAATCCGGGAATCCACTTCACCTGACCATAGACGACGAATACGATCAGAGCGATCAAGGTCAGGACAAATCCCATGACGTTTTTGACGGCGTTGGCGCCGACGAGTTCTCGGGCGTGGAAGATGCTAATGCCAAGCAATAGCAGGATCCCCATCCCCGCTTGAATGAATCCGACGTAGACGCCGATTGCGAAGAAGAGCGCCACCTCGGCCAGGATTGACTTAGGCGGTTCTCGTTCGGTGTCGGTCAGCAGCGTGGGCCGAAAGATGAGCAGCACGGCCATGGCCAAGAAAATCGCTCCAAAGACGGGGCGGAAGGCATCGGCGGGAAGATAGACAGCCAGCAGCGCGCCGACAGGCACGCCAATCACTGTTGGCAATACGAGTCGGGTCACCAGCTTGTGATCGATATGCCCGTGGCGATGAAAGGTAGCGCTGGCCGTAACGGTCGACAGCAGGATAGCCACGCGATTGGTGCCGTTGGCTATCTTGGGTTCCAGGCCGCAGAGGAACATCAGTGCAGGCAACGTGAGAAACGAACCGCCCCCGGCGATCGTGTTAACGATGCCCGCGATGAATCCGGCGGGAATCAGCAGTAAGTACCAGGCCCAGTCAGGCATTGTCGAAGGAATTCCTGGGGAGAAATGCAGCCGTTCGGCGGTTTGTCTAACCAAGAATCTAGCAGAGTCGCGGCCTGACAGCGACGCGAGAG
>JAGQOW010000143.1 GCA_020427155.1 Planctomycetales bacterium
CCGGCAATATGTCTACGGCCCAAACAGCTACGCCGATCACTCTGGCGCGACCCCAACCTATGGGGCATCTACGAAGCGTTCGGCCAATCGCTCCCTCGCCAGATTTCTGATGTTTGAGGACTGATGTCCAAAGGCCGACCTCAGGATTCCGGTTGCGGCTTTTTCAGTTCAGTTTTTGTCCCCTCCCCTATAGGCGGCAACTCATCGCGCATCATTCGAGTCGAAGTTGACTTGCCTAAACGTGCACGAAGGGAAGGGTGTGTAATGCTCGTCGCGACGTAAGGGTTAGAAGCAGAATGGCTGTGCCAAATGCCGGGACTCAAATAACAAGTGCCTTGCGCCACTATCTGCTGGGCGAGGTTCAGCCTTGCCAAGGTTCGCAATCGGCCCAATTGTTGCCGTGTTTTACGTCGACCTTTAGTGGGACTTCGAGCGGGTGGACCTGGCTCATTTCTTCTGTAACTAGTGTTGCCAGCGAATCGACCGCGTTGGAGTCGACCTCGAAGAGGAGTTCGTCGTGGATCTGAAGGATCATGTGGGCTTGGTGTGGCAACTCGTGCAGGCGCCGATGGACTCGGATCATAGCTAGTTTGATGAGATCGGCGGCCGAGCCTTGAATGACGGAGTTCACGGCGGTGCGTTCAGGGAGGTTGAGTTGTCGGAGGGCGCCGGATTTCTCTTCGCGCAATCCGTCGGGCACGGGGCGGACACCTTGCACAGCGCGGCGTCGGCCAAGCAGCGTAGTGACGTAGCCCTGCTCGCGACATTGGGTGAGGGTCGTAGTAAAGAAGTCGAGTACGCCAGGGTAACGCGCAAAGTAGGTTTCAATGAATTCAGCTGCTTCTTCCTGCGAGATGCCCAAGGCCTTGGCCAGACCGAAGGGGCTTTGGCCGTAAATGATCCCGAAGTTAACTGCCTTGGCGCGACGGCGCATATCGGCAGTCACATTGTCCTGCTCAACGTTCTCCACTTGGCTGGCGACGAGGGTGTGGATGTCTTCGTC
Organism: Planctomycetales bacterium; assembly: GCA_020427155.1. Taxonomy (GTDB): domain Bacteria; phylum Planctomycetota; class Planctomycetia; order Pirellulales; family Lacipirellulaceae; genus Bythopirellula. Next base: position 1,004 of record JAGQOW010000143.1, read on the forward strand.
GTTGGCAAACGCCTGGCTGAGTGTAGGGTCGCCGCAGAGGTGAGCCAAGACCCGCAGCTCAATCTGCGAATAGTCGGCTGCGAGGAGTTTCCAGCCATCGGGGCCGGCACGAAAGGCAGAACGGATTTCGCGACCTTCGGCGGTACGGATTGGAATGTTCTGCAGATTCGGATTACTGGAACTGAGCCGCCCGGTGGCAGCAACAACCTGATTGAACGAGGCATGCACGCGGCCTGTGGAAGGATATACCAACTCGGGCAGCGCGTCGATATACGTGTTGAGCAGTTTCGAGAACTGGCGATACTCGACAATCTTGGCTGGCAGCGGGTGTAGACTGGCGAGTTCTTCAAGCACGCTGGCGTCGGTGCTAGGGCCAGTCTTCGTTCTTTTAACTACCGGCAAGCCGAGCTCATCGAACAGCAATTGACGTAATTGTTTAGGCGAACCGATGTTGAGCGGGTAGCCAGCCTGTTCTTCGATCTCAGCCGCAGCGGTTTTCAAACGTGCACTGTAGAGGTGGCTCAACTCGGCAAGCCGTTCAGTGTCGATTCGCATGCCCTGGAATTCCATCTCGGCGAGAATAGAGATGAGCGGTACCTCGACGTCGTCGTTCAAGACTTTCAGGCCTTGTTCAGCCAATCGAGCCGACAGCAGGGGCTGCAATTGAAGGGGAAGGTCGGCGTCTTCGGCGGCGTAGCGGCCAACCTCGTCCGTCGGTACCTCATCCATACGCTTTTGGTTCTTGCCTTTGCCGATGAGCGAATCAATCTTTATGGTTTCGTGATCGAGATAGCGGAGTGCTAGTTGATCCAGGTTGTGCGAGCGCTCGCCGGCGTCGAGCAGATAGCTGGCGACCATGGTGTCGAAACTGACGCCGGTCATGTGAATGCCTGCGCCTTGGAGTACAACCAGGTCGTACTTAAGGTTCTGCCCAGTCTTCTTGATGTCAGCGTTTTCCAATATCGGACGCAGCTTGTCGGCGACGAGTTGCGGATCGAGCACGCGATCGTCAGCTGGGCCTCGAACCGGAATGTAATAGCCTTCGCCGGGCTGATAGGCCAAGGCGTAGCCGACGATTTTTGCCAGCCGAGGCGAGACGTCGGTCGTTTCGGTATCGATGGAGATGAGCGATTGTTTGGCAAGGTCGTCGACTAGTTGGTCGAGCTCTTCGAAGGTCTGAACGAGGTGGTAATTTGACTCGGCCGATTGGTTGGGGCTTGCTCCATGGCCGAAGCCATCGAGTTCGGCGGCGCGTTGGGCGAGCGAACGAAATCCGTAGTCTTGGAACAACTGCTTGAGCTGGGCGTGGTCGACGCCGCCGACTTGGGCGGCATCCCAATTGAGAGAGAGCGGGACGTCGGTGACGAGCGTAACCAACTTGCGTGAGAGGAACGCGTCGTCGCGGTGGTCGATCAGGTTTTGACGACGCTTAGCGCCGGCGACTTGATCGGCATGGTCCAGTACGGCGTCCAAGCTGCCATAGGTAGCGAGCAACTCTTTGGCAATTTTTGGGCCAATGAGCGGGATGCCGGGCACATTGTCGACCTTGTCGCCCACGAGCGACTGAAAGTCAATCACCTGATCGGGCCGGATGCCCCAGTCGGCTTTGAGTGCCGCCGCATCGTAAAAAGAGTCCTTGCGGATGTTGTAGATAGAAACGCGATCGGTGATCAGTTGCCGACAGTCCTTGTCGCCAGAGACGATCAGGCAACGGGCTCCCAATCGATCGCACTGGACGGCAATCGTCGCAAGCACGTCGTCAGCTTCGAAGCCAGGGCTGGAAAGGACGGGAATGGCCAGGGCGTCGAGCACATCGCGAATTTTGGGAATTTGAGCTGCAAGATCTTCGGGCATCGAGCCTCGGTCGGCTTTGTACTGTTGATAGAATTCGTCGCGAAAGGTGGGACCGGGCAAGTCGAAGGCACAGATCAGAGCGTCGGGGCGTTGGTTCTCTAGAAGCTGTAGAATATCGCGTACAAAGCCATAGACGGCCGCCACTGGTTCGCCGCTGGGGCTGGTCATCTCGGGAATTGCGTGAAATACCTGAAAAATGAGAGAAAAAGCGTCGACGACGCAGACCGTCCAGTCTTGGAGCGAGCGAGGCTGCTGCTCGGGTACTGAAGGAAGTCCCTCGTCGGGCAGTTCGGGTTCCATGCCGGGCAGCGCCGGTTGTCGGGATGGTGAGGGCTTGTTGATAGGTTGATGCTCGTTGGGAGGGCAGAGGGCGGTCGGTAATGCTGCCCCCAGTTTACCGTCGGAGCACAATTCTTGACACGCCCTAATCCCCCAACTAAGCTCGACTTAGGACGATTATCGGCTTTCGCGCTCGACCTAGCTTGTCACGAGGTCGCAACCACGATCGTGCCCCCTCCAATCGCGCTGGCCACCCTTCCCCACCAGGATTAAACCGACGAGCGAATCCATGGCGTCTCGAGACAATCAAACTCTACAGATTTCAGTTATCTCGCTGGCTATTCTGTTGATCTTATCCTTGGTCGGTTTAGTGCTTTTGAACAACGCACGCAAGACAGCCGACGCGCGGGCGACGCAAGCTTCGAGCAGCGCTCAAGAGGCGAGAACTGCTGAAGCACAGGCACAGGCCGAAGCGAATCAGTACAAGATCTGGATGGGTTTTCCTGAGGCCGATGGTCTGGAGACTCTGCAGAAGTCGTTTGCTGAAGATATGGCGAGCTTTGGCAGCACGTTTGACGAGAATAGCCGGTTCTATCGGACGATCTTGCAGAACATCTACGAAGAGAATCGCAAGTTGGCCCAGAGCGAGGGAGACGCGAAGAGCGAAGTAAAGAGTCTCAAAGAGCGGTTACTTGCTACCGAGACAGAGAAGGATAAGCAGATCGCTGAATTCAGCAAGAAAATGAAAGAGGTCGAAGCCGATGCTGCGGCCGAGCGCAACAAGTTTGCGGAGCAGGACAAGGCGATCAATGCGGCGAAGGATGAGATCGCAGCCCAACTGGCAGAGCAGCGAACACAGATTGACGAGACGGCAGCTAAGCATGCGGCGGAGCAGAGTTCGCTGAATGAAAAGATTGCCAAGTTGGAACGTGTGATCGAGATCTTAAAGGGCAACCAGGTTGATCCCGACCCATTTGCCCAGCCGGCAGATGGAGTGATTCGTTATGTGAATCAGCGGAATGGGACGGTATGGATCAATCTGGGCGAGGCAGACAACTTGCGTCCGCAGGTGACTTTCAGCGTTTACGATGGCGATCAGAGCGATGCGCTGAGTGCCGAGCGCAAAGGAAGTATCGAGGTGACACGAATTCTCAGCGATCACATGGCCGAGGCCAAGATTACTGACGATCAGGCAACACGGCCGCTGTTGTCGGGAGACAAGGTATATAGCCAAGTGTGGAATCCTGGACGTCAGGTCGGCTTCGCCATCACGGGAGTGATTGACTTTAACGACGACGGCAAGAGCGACCTGGACCAGTTGAAGCAGATTATTGTGCTCAACAACGGCAAGGTTGATGCCGTTCCTGGCGAGGGTGGTACGATCGATGGCAAGATGACAGTCGATACCCGCTACCTGATTATTGGTAAGCACCCTTCAGACGCGAGGCAGGCGGATCTGCGGTCGTCTTGGGAGAAGATGAGCAGCGAAGCCACGACTCTGGGTATCGAAACGAAGACGCTGGACGAGTTTCTTAGTCTGATGGGTTGGCAGGCAGACCGCCGGACGGTAAGCCTTGGTACCCGAGCCCGCTCGGAGGATTTCCCGGCAGGTCCTGCCGAAGATTACAAACCGATGAAGACGGATCCGCGAGCGAATCTTTTCCGTCCTCGTAAGCCGCAGCCTAGCTACTAGAATTGGCAATTACTAGTTGAGCAAATCTCCGTAAGAGTTGCGGCGTGTCGGGAGCTTCGCGGCAGCTGCGTGCAAACTGCTCGAGAGTTGCGCCAGCAATACGTTTGACGTATTGAGGGTATTGAGCGACACGTTCCAGAAACGCTTTTAAGTCGAGCTCGGGATGGAACTGCGTGCAATAGATAGGCATGTCGGCCAGTCGGAAGGCTTGGTGTTTTACGAGTGGTGACGAGGCGAGCAGAACCGCGCCGGGTGGCAGTTCGACTACGTGGTCTTCATGCCCTGCCAGTCCGAGAAACGGATCGGGTAAGCCTCCGAAGAGCGGATCGTAAAGGCCCGCCGGGGTCAGTTGGAACTCAAGGGTCCCTAACTCGGCATGCGGAGGGTCGTGAATACACCGTCCGCCCATAGCCCGGGCAATAGCCTGAAATCCCCAGCAGGAGGCAAACGTGGGTTTACGCAATTCCACCAATCGTCGAAATCCGGCCAACGTGCTATCGAGCCACGGACTCTGCCCCGCAGCCGAATAGTTGCCGCTGCCACCGATCAGCACGGCGTCGACTTTCTGCAGTTGGGCGTCTGTCGGAAATCCGCTGAGAAGGTCCAATGGGATGACCGCTTGTTCTTCACAGCCGATGGCTCGCACAAAGCAGCCTACCTCTTGGGGGCGAATCGGATCGTCTGCATCACGGATTTGCAGCAACAAGAAGCGAAGATTCTGCATGGGGCAGGGCCGATTACTGTTGGGTTGCAACGGTCATGTGGGGGAACCAACGCTTGCCTCGCTTTGAGTAACAGTCTCTATGCTTTCCAGCAAGACGTCGCCGAGAAGTTGGAGCTCGTCGGCTGTTATCGAGAGAGGGGGCATTATGACCAATACGTCGCGTAGTGGACGAATCCATACGCCGCGATGAAGCATCTCTTTGCACACCTGCGCCGCTATCTGCACTTCAATCGGATAAGATTGGTGCTCGCCTGCAACCGAGGTTAACTCGACAGCCGCGATCAAGCCCATTTGCCTGGTTTCGGCAACGTGGGGATGGTTCTGGAGCGACTTGAGAATCGCGGCAAGCTGTTCGGTTCGGAGATTGAAGTTCTCGATGACGTCTTGATCTTGTAGCAGATCGAGGGTGGCCAAGGCTGCGACGGCTGCGAGCGGGTTGCCGCCGTAGGTGTGGCCGTGCAAAAAGGAATTGGTTGCTGGACCCAGGAAGGCCGAGTAGACATTGGGGCTGGCGATGGTCGCTGCCAGCGGCAAGTAGCCTCCAGTAATGCTTTTGCCCAAGCACAAGAAATCGGGGGTTACTTGTTCATGTTGGCAGGCAAACATCTGCCCCGTGCGGCCGAACCCGGTCACAATTTCATCGGCAATGAGCAGAACATCGTAGCGATCGGTCAGTTCGCGTACGCCTCGCAGATAACCGGGCGCGTGGAAGACCATGCCGGCAGCGGCTTGGATGAGTGGTTCCACCACTAGCGCCGCGACTTGCTGGTGATCGGCGATAAGCACCTGTTCCAACTCGGCGAGAAAGTGCTGAGTGGCTTCCTCGATAGACGTTTCTGGGGGCAATCTTCGCGGGTCTGGGATTGGCAGTCGCAGGACGTCAAATAGTAGCGGTTTGAAGAGCGCATGGAATCGCTCAATGCCGCCGACGCTGGCGCTGCCGATCGTATCGCCGTGGTAGGCTTGCCCGAGGGCGATGTACTTTGTTTTCTGAGGCTGCGGTTTCTCGCATTGCTGCCAATACTGGTAGGCCATTTTCAGGGCGACTTCGACGGCTGACGAACCGTCGCTGGCATAAAACACATGCTGCAAGTCGCCGGGCGCCAGGTCGGCCAATCGTTTGGCCAATACGACCGCTGGCGTATTCGCCATACCTAGCGAAGTGCTGTGCGCAACGCGGTCGAGCTGATCTCGAATCGCGGCATCGACTGCTGATTGGCGGTGTCCCAGCAGATTGCACCACATACTACTGACACCATCAAGATAGCGATTGCCCTCGGTATCGTAGAGCCAGACCCCTTGTGCGCGATCGATCACCAGCGGCGTGTAGCTGGCCATTGGCGTAAAGGCATGCCAGAAGTGGTCTATATCCCACTGGCAAAGTTGTTCGCTAGTCGGCGTCTGGAAACTTTTGTCTGCCATTGGGGCCTTGTGATTACGAAGTTTGTGACTGCAGAACCCGCAGAGGAAGTCACCATCGCACCTGAACTGGCTGGCCGACATCGACTCCGAGCATAAGCTTTGCACTGTCGTTGACGATGGCCAGTTCCAGTTGGTCGTTAGAACCGATGACCGCAACGAGCGTCATGCTAGGTTGCTCGCCATAAGCAGCAAAGATACCCTGCGTCTCGTGACCATCACAGTGGATTGCAACCGACTCGTCGGTGGGGACGCCAGCGAGCATCTCGCGAGTGATATTGGTCACGAGATTGCCGAACGAGTCGATCGCGACAATCTGACCTTCGATTGAATTTGCCACTCTGCTTGCTCCAGGCCAGTCAAGTTGCTTAATTTGGGGCTGCGAAGGTCCCATTTCTGAGGGGTCAAGGCCCAGGCTCAGGTGTGCCGCCACAGGCGCCATGATATCTCGTCCATGGAACGTCGGAGCCACGGGATGGCGGAAAAAACGCTCGGACGTAACGCGGATTATTCTAGAAGGAGACTCTCGCTCCGCCAAGCGGCTTAGCAGACCGTTATCAGGGCAGACATAGCGTCTGCGACCGATTTCAGCGTAGATAATCGCGCGTGAAGTGCCGACGCCGGGATCGACGACAGCGACGTGAATTGACTCTGCAGGAAAGAGCGGCGTGGTTTCGGCCAACACTTGAGCTCCCTGCAAGACTCGTTGCGGGGGGATTGCATGGGAAATATCAACCAGTTGCACGGCAGGATTGATCGAGAGGATCACTCCCTTCATCGCGGCAACATAGGGGCTGCTGGGGCCAAAATCGGTAGTCAGGGTGATGATCGACCGATCAGGCATTTTTCAGTTGGTCGGGTCTTTTGAAGCAATGAGTTCCAGGCACAGTTGCCTCACGCGGCCAGGATCGACGTTGGAATTGCGCTGCTTCGCTTGCCCAATGAGTGCGCCAACGGCTTGCTGTTTGCCGGCCTGCACGTCGGCGACAATCCTGGGATTCGCGTCGAGCAACGCCTGGCAAAGCGCTTTGAGAGAGGATTCGTCGACTTGCTGGATGCCTAATTGTTCGATCGCGGCGGCAAAGTTTACTTTTTCGGCCAGCATGAGTTCGAAGGCATCTTTGGAGCGAGTCCTTGGCAGAATTCCTGCGGCGATGGCCTTGATTAATTCTGCCAACTGCTCGGCAGCAATACTTAATTGGCCGATGGCGATGCCAGCTTCCTTCAGTACACGGAGTATTTCTTGAGTTACCCAATTGCAGGCCGATTTGGCATCGCCGCATTGGTCGGCAACCTTCAGGTAGTAATCAACTACCTCGCGGCCTTGATTGACTAACACGTCCGAGTCGTAGATTGAGAGTCCATGCTCGGAAATAAGTCGCGCGCGCAAGGAGGCTGGCAACTCGCCAAGCGAGGATCTGACGTCCTCGACCATCTCGGCGGTAGTTGTCACCGGCACCAAGTCGGGATCAGGAAAATACCGATAGTCACTCGAATCTTCTTTGCTGCGTTGGCCGCGGGTGATGCCGGCAGCATCGTCCCAGCCCCGGGTCTGCTTTGGCGATTCACCGATCTTTCGTCCTGTTTTTTGCCACTCGCGAAACTGCCGTTCGGCTTCGTATTCTAGGGCTCGCTCGACGGCTCGGAAGCTGTTCATGTTCTTGATTTCGACAATCGGAGTCGCGATCTTTTCTTCTTCGACATCGAGGTGCAGATTGATGTTGGCGTCGACGCGCAGGCTGCCCTCCTGCATGTTGCAGTCAGATACGCCAAGATAGGTGAGCAGTAGTTTTAGTTCGCTAAGGTATGCCCGCGCTTCGGCCGAGCTACGCATATCCGGCTCAGAAACAATTTCGAGTAGCGGAGTGCCGGTGCGGTTCAGATCGATTTCGCTATCAGCTTTGCCTGTGGCTTCGTCGTGAATGCTTTTGCCAGCGTCTTCTTCGAGGTGGGCACGCGTGATGCGGATTCGCTTGGGTTCGAATCGCCCTTCAGAATCGTGGATTTCCAAGAAACCGGAAACCGACATTGGCAAATCGAACTGGCTAATCTGGTATCCCTTGGGCAAATCGGGATAGAAATACTGTTTGCGATCCCACTTGGTGAATTCAGGGATTTCGCAATTGAGGGCAACGGCAGTTCTCAGTGCCAAGTCATATGCCTGGCGATTCATCACCGGCAGACTCCCGGGAAGTCCAATGCAGACGGGGCAGGTTTGCGTATTGGGCTCGGCGCCAAACTGGGTACTGCACCCGCAAAACAACTTGCTTCGGGTAGCAAGCTGTACGTGCACTTCCAGGCCAATGATAGTGGTATATGGGGCTGACATTGTTGTGAAATGACTTCTTGCGAATTACGCGAATAGAAGCGGATCGAGATCAGCGGGTTCGTGCGGTTAGGGCGATTCGTTTGGATTACATATCGGGGGCCGGCAGTCCTTCCAATTGGTGGCTTGTTCGAACATGTGTGCTCCTCGTAGAAGCGTTTCTTCGGCCAGCGGCGGGGCCAGTAGCTGGAGGCCGATGGGCAGCCCGTTGCTGCTCATCCCACAGGGGAGACTAATGCCTGGGAGTCCCGCGAGGTTGGCGCTGACGGTGTATAAGTCGACCAAATACATGGCAAGCGGGTCATTGGCCATTTGGCCAAGTCGGAAGGCGGGTTGGGCTGTCACGGGGCTGGCAACCAGATCGACCTCTGCAAAGGCGGTGTCGAAATCCTGCCGGATGAGGCGGCGTACTTTGAGCGCCTTGAGGTAGTAGGCGTCGTAGTAGCCCGCACTGAGCGCGTAAGCGCCAAGCATAATTCGCCGCTTCACCTCGGGGCCAAAACCTTCAGCGCGCGAGCGGCGGTACATGCGAACCAGTGGGGTGTCTAGGTCGTCGAGTGCAGCGCGATTGCCGTTGGCTTCGATCTGTTTGCGTTCGTCAGCCAGTTCGCGGAGGATCGCCGCTTCATCGCTGCGGTACCCGTAGTGGACGCCATCGTAGCGGGCCAGGTTGCTTGAGGCTTCGCTGGGAGCGATGACGTAGTAGGTGGCGACAGCGTACTTGCTGTGAGGCAAGGAGATTTGCTTGACTGTCGCTCCTAGCGATTCGTAAACAGCGACCGCTTCGCGAACCGCTGCTTCAACCTCGGGATCCAATCCCTCGGCAAAATGTTCTCGTACGATTCCTATACGGAGATTGGCCAGGGGCTGATCGATCGTAGCTGAATAGGCGGGCACAGGGACGTCGAGCGAGGTCGCGTCTTGCGGATCGTGTCCGGCGATTGTTTCAAGTAACAATGCTGTGTCCTGAGTCGAGCGAGCGAGAGGCCCGACCTGATCGAGGCTGCTGGCAAAAGCAACCAATCCAAATCGGCTAACCCGACCGTAGGTTGGCTTCATGCCGACGACGCCACAGAGGCCAGCAGGCTGGCGAATTGAACCTCCGGTATCGGTACCGATCGAGAGCGGCGCCATTCCCGCGGCAACGCAAGCCGCTGCGCCCCCGCTGGAGCCACCGGGAGTCCGCTGTAAATCCCAAGGATTTCGTGTGACTTGGAAGGCCGAGTTCTCTGTTGAGCCACCCATGGCGAATTCGTCCATGTTAGTGCGTCCGATAAGCACAGCGTCGGCAGCTTTGAGCTTGGCTACGACGGTCGAGTCGTAGGGAGGCCGATAGTCTGCGAGCATGCGAGATGCACAGGTCGTGAGCGTGGAGCTGTCGCACAAGACGTCTTTAACAGCAACAGGTAACCCGGCG
>JAGQOW010000144.1 GCA_020427155.1 Planctomycetales bacterium
AGGTAAACTTGATATCTCTACGCGATTGACCTCGACGAATTTCAGTTGCTCCTTGTCCAACCGCGTATGCACCAGGTTCTTTCCGCTGGTCCAGACGCCATGAATCTGCCCGTCCGGGGTCTGAAAAATCGTGCCGTTGTCTTCGAACTCACTCTCCACCTGCTTAGGACGTCCAAAAACGGGCGTCCCTTGATCGCTGGTGCGTAACCAGGGAAAGACATAAAGCCCGTCTGGAATGCCTCCGCGCCCGCGGACGAACAGGTCTGGCTGCTCGGCGTCAAACACGTAGGCTACTCCCCGTGGCCACGATTGCAGCGTAGGCAGAGCCAAGGGACCCAACCGATCCGGTGTTCCTACCAGAAACGCTTGGCCGCTTTCCAACTCCGCAGAAACTACCCGGGCCTGAAAGACGGCAATGCCGAAAACAAAGGCGCACGCATAGAGACAAGATTGTTGAATCGCATGAAGATAAGTTCGTCCAAAGTGCGTGCCTGTGCTGGCAATACGATTCATTGTGTGACTCGCTACTGGGGTGCTTGTGCGTGATAGAGGGTTGCCGACGAAAACTGTTAGCCACAGGTCGGCAACAGCGTGGGTCATCTTACATTGAAGTAAGACAGTCAATCAATCAACCAAGAATCTCGTGAATCACGTGGCCGTGGACGTCGGTCAGGCGGCGATCGATCCCGTTGTGACGCACGGTGAGTCGAGTGTGGTCGATGCCGAGCAGGTGGAGAATCGTGGCATGCAGATCGTAGCAATAGGTCTGCCCCTCGACGCCCTGGTAGCCAAATTCGTCGCTTTGGCCGAAGACGGCGCCGCGGCGTATTCCTGCCCCGGCTAGCCAGGTGACGAACGCACCGCCGTTGTGGTCGCGCCCCTCCTGCCCCTGGGTAAATGGCATGCGGCCGAATTCAGTCGACCACACTACCAGCGTATCTTCCAGCATGCCGCGCTGTTTTAGATCCTGCAGCAATCCTGCAATGGGTTTGTCGACCGTGCGCGCGATTTTCGGCAACTCGCGCTGAATACTGGCATGGTTGTCCCAATTGTCTTTCGCTCCGTCCATGCCGCTCCAAACCTGGACAAACCGAACGTCGTTCTCCAACAGCCGGCGCGCGATCAAGCAATTTGTGCCGAAAGCGGCGGTTTCTTCCCGGTCGAGCCCATAGAGATCACGCGTCGATTGAGTTTCTTTGGAGAGATCGAGCACCTGCGGAGCACTCAGTTGCATGCGGGCGGCCATCTCATAGCTGGCGATCCGCGCCTCCAAGCGGCTATCGCCCGGTCGTTGGCTCTGATGACGCCGGTTGAGCGCTTCGAGCAGCTTTCGCCCGGCCGACTCGCTTTGCTGGGTAATGTAACTAGCACTATTCGGGGGGTGTAAGTTTGCAATTGGCGTAGGCAACGTTGGTTGAATCAGCGTGCCTTGATGGGCAGCGGGTAAAAACCCTTGTGAAAAATTGCCCAATCCGTTGTAAGGCAAGCCAAGCGGATCGGGCAGCACCACAAAGCTCGGCAGATTGTCGCTCAATCGTCCCAAGCCGTACGAAAGCCACGAGCCGAGGCAGGGATAGCCGGGCGTAATGAAACCCGTGTTTTGCATATAGCTTGCCGGGCCATGAACGTTCGACTTCGAGGCCATCGCCATCAAGAAGGCCATGTCGTCGACACATTGGGCCATGTGCGGAATCGCGTCGCTGGCCCAGCGGCCCGACTCGCCATGTTGCCGCCAGCGGAATGGCGATTGCATGATCGCCCCCGGTTTGCTGGTGGCTGCAGCTTTGATGCCAAAATCAATCGACTCGCCGTGTCGCCTGGCAAGCGCCGGTTTGTAGTCGAACGTGTCGACCTGACTGACTCCGCCATTCATAAACAGTTGCACGACGCGCTTGGCTCGCGGCGGGTGATGACAGCCTGTGGGCTGATCGGCAAGCAAGTGTTCCTGGCCAAGTAGGTGGGCCAGGGCAACCCCGCCGAAGCCGCCCCCGAACTGCCAGAGAAACGACCGCCGAGACTCACCTAGGGGTAAATCATTCGATGCGGAATCGACCTGGGGTTCGCAATCACTCATCGGTTCTGCCAAGGTTCTTTCAGTCGACAAACAAAAACTCGTTGGAATTCAGTAACACACGGCACGCATTGGCCAAACCGTGGGCGTCGGCATAATCTTTCGTTGCTTGAAGTTCTTCAGCCTCAGGATTACGGCCATAGATTAACGTATAGAGCGAGACGACTTTCTCCTGGAGAGCGGCCTCGGTGCTGGCGATACGATTGGCGATATGTTCGCACTGTCGAACGAGAAAAGGATCGTTCAGCATTGCTGCTGCTTGTAATGCGGTGACCGAATGACTGCGCACCGGTGTACGTTGCGAGGCGTCGGGGCAATCCATCGCGTTCATAAAAGGCTCGGGCATCGTGCGATAAATATAGCGGTACACGCTGCGCCGGAAGTAACCGGCATCATCGACATCCAGGGCCGAGTAAGCTGGTTCTTCCTGGTCGTTGATGTTTTTGGTTACCACAAAATGCTTTACCGGTGGGCCGCCCATCTCGGCATTCAACTTGCCCGAGAACTGTAGCAGCGAATCTCGAATCGCTTCCGCATCGAGCATTTTCCGCGACATCCGCCATAGATACCGGTTCGAGCTATCTGTTTCAGCAGATTGAGGATTGAATTGCGACGACTGCTGATAGGTTTTGCTGGTCACAATCTGCCGATGCAGCCACTTCAACGAGCCCTCGTTTTCTTGCAGCCCCACTGCCAACCAGTCGAGCAATTCGGGATGAGTAGGGAGGGAGCCCATCTTTCCAAAATCGCTTGGCGTGGCCACTAAACCGCGCCCAAAATGAAAATGCCAAATGCGATTGGCAATCGAACGCCAGGTAAGCACATTCTGAGTATCTGCCAACCAAGCGGCCAACGCAGCCCGCCGTTCGCCTTCGCTGTCAAGGTCACGCATCGCCAGCTTAGCGTCGAGTGTAGGCATGCATGAAAGCGCCCCGGGCACGGCCAACGGGCCCGGCGCATGAACGCTCCCCCGCTCCAATACATGGATGGGTCGGGGGACGTCAGCAGGTCGGTGCCCCTGCTCAGCTGCGAACTGATTGGTACCACAGTAAAGCCGTTGCGGCACAGGCAAGGCGGCAAGTTGCTCATCGAAGGTCCGGCGCAAGTACTCACCAGCCAGTTTGATCCGTTCTGTTGGCAATTGCTCTTCTGTCAGAGTTTCAATAAGTGCCGTTAGTTGCGTATCGATTACCAGCGATTCAGGGTGCTCCGCGTGAATCGCCGCCAGCCGGAACCTCCCGACAAGGTGCCCCCGCCCATGCGATTGCTGAAGCTTGAAAGTCAATCGCGTATTCTCGTCGCAGACGAGCGGCTCAGCCAGTTCGAAGTAGGCAACGTGCGATTGCCCCACGTTAGGATAGATGCCCCACGCAGTCGCTAGATTGCCGTCGATCGACTGATCGACCGACCAATCTGGCTGGTTGTAGTCGGCACGCGCAGCGCGAAGTTCGACTTCTGCAGAAACGCCAGGATCGCTGGCCGATTCGACGGCAAGCGTAAGTTCATTAAGGTGCAGATTGCCGTTTTCTTGTCGTCCTGGCCCTCCCAAAGGCAACCGTGGATCGGCTAGCAATTCCAATCGGATCGCAGTCACTTTAACGATCGGCGCCTGGACCTGCACGGTGTAGATGTCGGTATCAGGTCGAGTACCCGTCGAGAGCAGTGAGCCATCGGCTTCTTTGACGAGCGTCACCCCCGAGGCCGAGTCATAGGTCACCGGTTCGAGTATCGTCCATTGCGGCTGCTGACGAAGCCAATCGAGGGCAGCGTCTTGCAGGCTGCTTTCCAGCAGGGCAGGGTCCTGCCTAGCAATCTGTGCTTCAAGTTCAGTCTTGTGAGCCTTGAGCTCCGCACGTTCTTGTGCCACTTGCGGATCGGGATCGTAATCACGCGTCGCCTTATCAATGCCGGCAAATACCGCTTGCAGATTGTAGTAATCGCTTTGGCTAATCGGATCGAACTTATGGTCGTGACACCGCGCACACTCGACCGTGCAGCTGACAAACGTCGCCATCACCGTCGACACGATATCGTCACGGTCTAAGTACTGGGAAATCAGGTAGTCAATCGATTCAGGATTCCCAGCCTTGAGCGCACTAAGATCCCATGGTCCGGTGGCCAAGAATCCCGTAGCAACCAGTGCCTGAGGGTTCTCGGGGAAAAGCACATCTCCTGCAACCTGCTCCTGCACAAACTGTGCATACGGCTTGTCTTCGTTCAGCGATCGAATGACGTAATCGCGATAGGGCCAGGAATCGCGGTAAAGATCATGCTCAAATCCATGGGAGTCGGCATAATGAACCACGTCCATCCAATGCCGAGCCCAACGCTCGCCGTAGTGAGGGCTTGCCAGCAGACGATCGACTACGCGCTCATAAGCATTGATCGACCGATCGCTCAAGAAAGCATCCATCTCCCGGGGCGAGGGCGGCAACCCAATGAGATCGTAGTACAATCGTCGCAGTAGAGTGCGCCGATCGGCTGGTGTCGAAGACTGTAGTCCCAGCTCACTCTGCTTGGCCCGAACGAAAGCATCAATAGGATTTCCTGTCCTATTGTCTGACGAAACATCTTCCGCTGCTGGAATTTGTGGCTTGTCCAACTTGCGGTACGCCCAGTGTGGTTTCCAAACGGCCCCCTCGGCAATCCACTGACGGATCGATTCGATTTCCGCTTCGGTAAGTCGCTCTCCTTCGGGAGGCATCGGATCGTCGGGATCGCTAACTCGGTCAAGTAGCACACCGCTTGCTGGATCGCCCGGCACAATCGCCGCGACACCCGAATCGAGCGGACGGACCGCAAAGTCGCGATCGTCGAGCCGCAAACCTGCCTCGGCTTCCCCAGGGCCATGGCATCTCACACAGCGAGCAGCGAACAGCGCCGGAACGTCCGACTGGCCGTCATGCGCCATGCCAACATCTGCAGAGCAGACAAGAGCAAACAAGCTCATCACGATCAACAACGGCACGCGTCGATTCATTGATTTCCCTTGCCAAACCGACTGGGCAAATCTTTTTGGCAGACACAATAGAAACCTCTTGCACGGACCCATTGTAAAGCACCAGCGGGCAAATGTCTGCATAAGTCCCTGTTGCTTATTGAACTCGGAATTAACCCTTACCACCGCCACAATGCGCTGCCTTCAACCAAAAGCCCGCTTGTAGCGGAGGCCCATTCGCACGCAATCATCAACAGGACTATCAGAGCGGCAATTTCTGCTTTATCTCGTAGCGGAACTGCTTGCGAGCAAATGAACCGTCGGCGAGGCATCGATAATTGATTCAATCTCTGGCCGATTGCGAATCAATGCGGAAATTATGAATGCGATGAAACGTCAAAAAATTCGAGTTATGAAAATTCTCGGCGCCACCCATGCCATCGGGGTAGGAAGTTCGAGAAACGGCGACGATATCTGCCCCGTCGAACTGCCAATCCAGGTATTGAAAACCAATCTTCTTCACATCCGTTAGGTCTTGGAGCACGGTCGACCTCGTCTTCCAGTGGATCAAGTCTGTTGATTCTAGCATTGCTACGATATTTCGGATTCCGCCAGGCGTTGTCTCTGGATCGAAGTTCTGTTCGTTCACCACATTAGTCAGCGTCCAATAGCTGGCTGAGACCGGGTCGTAGCGGATCGTAAACTTCTTCGCCCCGCCCGGAAGATTCACGATGTCGCGAGATGGATCGAACTCTAGCTGGAATGAGTCCTCGCGGGTTACAACTCGCACCACAGCTGCTTTTTCCTGTTCGTCCGCTCGTACACTGACCCGCAGAATATTCACAAGCTGATCGTTTGGCCCGACTACCGCATTGCCTTCGATCCAGAAACGGAAGCCGTTGTTTGGCAGCCACGATGGCTGATGCCCGAGTGAATTTGTGAGTTGCCAGTTTTCTGCCTTAAGTAAATCACTATCGAGGGGAGCCGAAATCAGCACAGGTCGAAATCCGCCGCGGGGAATCTCCAGGGCGCGCCACAATCGACCTGCATGCTCCACGACCGGCACCGGGGCAGTATGAAAACCGGCAGAGTCCGGCGGGTGAATCGCAATAACGCCCGTGGTAGCGTCTGTGGGAGTGGTCCAGGTTGATCCGCCATCTGTCGACCGACGAATCAACAAGTCTCGTCGCGTCTGAGGATTCTTCGACGGGCCACGACGAGGACCCATGATGTACAGCTCGCCTGAGTGGACAAACAAGTTGGACCAAAACTGATCCTGAAGCGTACTCAGCGACCTCCAGTTCTTGCCTCGATCATTGGAGCAGAACAGTTGGGTCGTGCCTGAAATCGCCTCGCTACTCATGGGTCCAAACTCATCGTGCGATGCAACATAATCTCCGTTGGGAAGTATCGCGATGGACGGCGAGCCAATAAACACTTTGCTCGCAGCGGGTGAGTGGGTAATTACAACGCCGGGTACCTCTATACCGTTAAACGACGTTGTCTGTGCATCCACCTTCAGACACCACACAGCAAGTGCCCCAAACGCCAGATGGCGAAGCGAACAGAAGTAATAGCTCATCGAGAACTCAAATGCACTTGTTGACGAAACCGGAACAACTATCAGCCCGGATCGCGATTATTGCCACCAGCCGAAGCACATGCAAAGGTTGAATCCACCGGGGAGACGTAATGCTGCATATCAAGAGCACTGGCACAACTCACTGGAGGCCATTGTCCAGGAATTGGAACCTATCCACCGCCGCGGCCCGCGAAAACTGACACTTGCGGTAGCACATTCCCTGCGCAACGACCAAAAAGAAAGCTACTTCCGTATGAATCAAATGTTTGCGGAACTGCATTTTCATGCCAGATTCTTGCTGCGGCCTTTAGTTGCCATTGTCGTTTGCTTGCCCTGAAGTTGTAGAATGAAGAATGCTCGGAGAACCTCGGAGGAGACTGTGAAAGATACTTCAGTTAGCGTTCATCGAGGCCCATCTGTCGACGCTTCGTCAGGCGAGCCCGCACAATCATACGGTTTTCACGGAGAGTCAGTCGAAGCATTTCGCTCGGAAGCCGTTCGCCAACTGGAACTCGGCGAGCCGCTGTTTGCCTACGATCTGGCCAACGAAGGACTCGAGCGGTGGCCCGGCGATCTGCGGTTGCGTCAATTACGGGGCATCGCCTTATCGCGTTCAGGGGCTATTGATGCGGCCTGCGCCGAGTTTCAGACACTCGCCGATGAGGGACATACCGACGAAGAAACCTTGGGAAACCTCGCTCGAACTCACAAGGCCAACTGGCTTGCTAATCGCGACTCACCAGACGCCAGGTCACTTCTGAAGCAGGCTTACGAAGGCTACCGCGACGCCTACCAACGGACAGCCGGATATTGGAGCGGCATCAATGCAGCAGCACTGGCATTGGCAAGTGGAAACAAGCAACATGCGATCGCGCTGGCAAACGAAGTATTGGCCGAATGCATCCGGCTGACGACCCTGCCCGGTCGAGACAGTGAAAGGTACTGGTTGCGCGCCACCTGCGGCGAAGCGTCGCTCATTGCCGGCCGACTCGAAGAAGCCATCCAATGGTATCGATCGGCTGCCGAAGTCTCAGAGCGGCGCTATGCGAATATTGCGTCGACCCGAAACCAAGCAAAGCTCATCAGCGAACTGGCAGGAGCCTCTTGGAGTGAACTAGAATCATGCTTCGTGCTTCCAAGGGTAGTTATCGCGACAGGGCACATGATCGACTCGGATCATCGTGAACATTCTCGGTTTCCTCCTGGAATTGCCGAAGCGGTGCGAGGTGAAATAGTCCGCAAAGTGGCAGGCTGGGGGCCGGTGATCGGCTATGCTTCCGCCGCTTGCGGGGCGGATCTGCTGTTTCTCGAAGTCCTGGCAGAAACCGAAAACGATGCCGTGATCGTGCTGCCGTTTTCTAGCGAGCAGTTTAGTGCTACGAGCGTCAACTATGCCGGACCCGGGTGGCAACAGCGCTTTGAATCGGTCGTTCAACACTTCGGCGAACCGGTCGTAGCTACCAGTTGGTCGACGCCAGCCAGTGGCCCGGCCTTTGATTATGCAAACCGTGTGATGAGCGGGCTTGCCAAACTGCAGGCCGATCTCTTCGAAGTGCCTGTCACACTGCTGGCTGTGTGGGACGGCGAGCAGGAAGGCGAGCTCGGCGGCACGGCCGAGTTTGTCTCGCGTTGGAAAGAACAGGCTTTGCCGGTCGAACATATTAACACACGGCAGTTTCTCTCGGTGACTGAGCAAGAGCACTCCCATTCAATTCGCTTTCGATCTAAGACCAAAGTAGTAAACAGGCCGAACATTGGTCATCAACCACAAGAGCTGATTGCCATGCTGTTTGCCGACGTGCAAGGTTTCAGCCAATTCACCGACGCGCAGATGCCGGCATTCGTCTCGGAATTTCTGCAACGCGTGGCAGACCTCATGGAGGCGACGGGCGTTGAACCTCTGACAACCAATACCTGGGGAGATGGCTTCTTTGCCACGTTTAAGCAAGCAAGTGTCGTAGGCCGCTTCGCTCTGCAACTCGCGGAGATGATGAGAGCGACCCCCTGGGAGCAATACGGTTTGCCGGCGGATTTGAATATTCGCATCGCGCTGCACGCCGGCCCGGTTTATGCGATGCGAGATCCTATCACAGCTCGGGCCAGCTTTTGGGGAGCCCATGTGAGCCGCGCCGCGCGGATCGAACCTGTGACGCCGCCCGGTCAAGTGTACGCAAGTCGGGCGTTTGCCGCGCTCGCGCGAGATGAAGAGGATTGCGACTTCCGCTGTCAGTATGTTGGCCGCACTCCGCTTGCCAAAGGATACGGCACATTTCCACTTTATCACGTGGCCGATGCGAGAGCTTGACTCGACAGGCAACAACCTTCCCTCCTGCGTTCCCGATGCGCCCCACTAGCTAGACCATGCGACCTTCGTCATACTGAGACTAGACGGAAAGGTTGTAGCACATCGCGCATTGAACATTCTTCCTTGGCAGAAAGATGAGCATGGCGACCGCCAAGTCCGCGTTCATATCATATCGTCGCAAAGATACCGCCGATATCTCTGGGCGGCTATTCGACCGGCTCTCGGGCTACTTCAGTTCGGAAAACGTACTGCTCGACGTCGACGCGCTGGTCTCGGGCTCAAATTACCGCACGCAAATTGAACAACTGTTGGAGCGGTGCAACGTCGTGCTGGCGGTCATCGGGCAGGAATGGCTCACGGTGCAGGACGACCAGGGCCGCCGTCGCATCGACGATCCGGATGATCAGCTGCGCATCGAAATCGAAGTCGCGCTGAAATCGGGACATACCGTGATCCCCGTCCTGGTCCACGACGCCGGCTTGCCAACGGCCGATCAGTTGCCTGAAGCGCTGCGTGCATTGGCCGATCTTGAGCCGCACTTTCTGCAGAGCGGATTGCCGTTCAACACCGATATCGAACTGCTGATCGAACGGCTGGCCGAACATGGTCTGCATCCTCCTGAGTCTGCCTTCCCCTGGCACACGGTGCTATTGCCACTAGGGATCGGCGCCGTTCTGCTCTCGTTATTCACTTATGCCTGGACTCCGCTTGGAAGCGAGTCGGACTACGCACTCCAGCAATTGGCGCCCGAATCTCCCATTCAGGAGATCATCGAGAATACGGACCAACGTGAAGAGCTCTTTACTCTCGATCGTTTCGACCGCGAACTCTTTCGTTTTTTCTGTTACGTCAACCTGCCGTTGGCACTGGGCCCGCTGCTCATTGTCTGGGGTAAACGGTTGTGTTGTCTCAACGGCGAGCGTCTTTCGGCCCAGCGGCACTATGCTCAAGGCGCGGGAAGGTTGCCGACTCCTAAGAGTACGAAATCGGTGTGGTGCTTGGCGCTGGGTTTGGCTTCGATTTCTCTGGGGCTTTTGTCGGCCATCCCTTCGCTCATCGTGGGTGCCGCAGCGTGGCGCGAGTTGCGGATACGCCGCAGCTGGATGCGCGGCCGTAGTCTGGTCGTGGCCGGCGTGCTGGTGAGTCTCGTGGGGGGGCTGGTGTTCGGCTACCTCCACTATCCTAATTGGATGTCGCGATCCTGGATCGCTGCAATGGAAAAGGCCAATGCGGCCGAAGCGGAACAACAAGCAGCAGCGGCAGAAGGCCAATTCGGTGCAGCCCTTGCAGTTGCGCACACCCCAATCCGAAAGGCGGTGACCCGGGTGCGTCGCGGGCAAAACCTGGCTGGGCAAAACCGCGACTCCGATGCCGTGGCCGACCTGACTTATGCGATCGATTCGATTGAGACGTACGCTGCCAGCTCTTCGACCGTTTGGAGGGGAAACCTTATCCCGATCTTAAAGGCAGCTCGGCTGCAGCGGGCCGAGATCTACGAGCGACTCGGTCGCGACGAAGAGGCCGAGGAAGATCGCGATTGGAATCAATACACTTGGAACCCAGGCGAAGAAGAGCCGCCAGGCATGAGGCCGCTGGTCGACGAAGCACCTCCGCCTCCAGCCCCCGTCGCCCCCGAGCCTCCGGCACCGATCGCACCGCCAGCGGAGGATGAGCCTCCTCCACCACCAGTGATCGATCCCTCCGCATAGAGGAGACAAGGATAT
>JAGQOW010000145.1 GCA_020427155.1 Planctomycetales bacterium
CTGAGCTTGCGTGCGGCGCATTGAGCAAACTCGACTTCCTGCAGGTGGCGTTCTGCATCCAGGGCATGCGTCACGCTGTCACGGTGCCGTCGGTGGTTGTTCAAGGGCTCATTCACGAAACTGATTCTGTTGCCCGGGTCTGCTAGAAGATGCAAGTAGCAAAGCCAGTCTCCTGCCACCTTCATCGATCTGATTTGCCCTGCGTTGTCGGCCAGCACATGCCGTATGGCTTCTTTCAAGAAGATCGCCGAGCTGACGTTCAGGATGGTGTTCTTGACGCTCAGCGCCCGTTCGATGAATTCGGTTCCGGGCAGGTCGAAGTCGGTGTCGAAGATCGGGTCTTCGAGGTCTCGGTAGTAAAACTGGTACGAATCACCAAGCTTGCGCCCCGTCTCGTCGATCTGCGATGAGTCTGAGAACACCATGGCGGTGTCCGGTCCAAATCGGGCGGCCAACTTCTGCACGAATTCGGGCTCTGCGCTGTCGTCGGCCTCTGCAATCCAGATGAGGTCGCCGCGGCAGAGGCTGACGCCCTTCTCCCATTGTTTGAACACATTGCCCGAGTTGTCGTCGGACACGATGAGGTCGATGTCCCGGCGGCTCGCGCCGGCCGTGTGCTTTATGACCTCAACACTCTCGTCGGTTGACGCGTCATCGAGCACGATGAGCTCAAAGATCGGGTAGGACTGTTCGAAGATGGACCGCAACCGTTGCCCGATATGATGGGCGTAGTTGTAATTGGGGACCACGACAGAAACCTTCTGCAGGTCTGGTTTGGCGAACTTCATCAGGTCGAAGACGTAGTCGCGCCACAGGTAGCGCGACGACGCCCGTTCTGCTCGGGCCGTCCTCGCTGATTCGCTATCGGTGCGAATGAACTCGATGGTCGTCTTCGCGAGCGCGCCCACATCCTCCATTCGGCAAGTGGCGCCGTCCTGCTTGTCGGCAATGGCTTCCACGTAGCCGCCGCCGCCCTCGAAGGCGACCACGGGGACGCCGCAGGCCAGGGCTTCAAGCACGACAGAGGGGAATGGGTCCTCGCGGGACGTGAGCGCGAACACATCCGCGCCATTGATATAGGGCGTGATCTCGGTGTCGAACGGCAGCAGATACAGATTCGGGCGCGTGCGCGTCTCCAACAAAGGTCCGCTCAGCCGGGCGTCGAGGTTTCCGATCCAGACACAGTGCACATCCGGATCGATCCGCGCCAACTCGTCCGAAAGGCCCACAAAAAGGTCGAAGCCCTTTCTGTGATCCGCGTAGCCGAGGTTGATCACGAAGCGCGCGCTTTCGGGCAGGCCAAGGCGCTGCCGGAGATGTGCGCGCTGGGACGGCTGCCGTGACACCTTCTGATAGATGCCCTGGGGGCGTATGTGGGTCGGGGCTCGAATCTCCCCGACTACCGAGCGGAACGATGCTTCGACATGGCGTGAGGCAAAGACCAGCGCGTCGGCACTGGACGCGGTCGCTGCCGCTTGAAGCTCGAATCCGCGGTCGGTGATCAGCTCGCGCATCTCATGGATGAGTGAGACTACTGGCAAATTCATTCGGGCGAGTTCGGCGACTAACGATCCAGTGACAACCGTGTTACAGATAGAGAACGTTGGCTTGAATTCTTTGATTAGCTTAGAAAGCGACTTGTGGATGAAGTCCACACTGTTGTCTGCCACGAGCGTTGGGCAAACTTCCTCGTAGGCGGGAAGCAGGGGCCCCCCATCCAGCAGCAAAACCCGGACATGGCATCCAAACGTCCGTACCAGCGTACGAGCAATGTTCAGTGTCAGCAGTTGTGCGCCGTGGGGGTGTGCATCGTGCCCCACCAGAAGAACCCGGGTTCCGGACGGTGTGCTGTTGGGCAGCTCCGCGCCTCCAACGGCGCGTCTTGTGGCATTTAGGTAAGCGGACCCGTATCGAATGTCTGGCTCGAGGAAAGCGCCTTCTGCCCATTCGTTCCACGCGTTGACGAACACGTAGGGCGCCTTGCCAAGAAACGGAGACTGCATCGCGTTACGCGCCAGTTCACGCATCCAGAACTCATAGCGATCAGGGGTGGCGCCAACAAAGCCCATGCCCCTGCCGGGCTTCCTCGCTTCGTTGTCCCAGCACGGCGCGGCAGTCCGGATGACCGGAAACTCCGTGCAGGGTTGTTCGTTGAGGCTCCTCTTAATGAGGTCGTCATAACTCATGTAGTGACCCGTAAAATCTGGGTCGATGACATCGAGCTCGCTGTTACATAGCGGTAGCCCTTGCGCGAGCTTGTGGGGCGGAAACTCGACTGCCCCATCCAACCCGAAGGCACGAGGATCGGTATCGCCGAAGCCCTGGGCCATTAGAATCAGCGGCTCTTCAGCGTGACGCGACAGGAACAGCTCACGCCATGCTTGAATGCGCTTTTCGCAATCCGCAATGATACCGGGACGGTAGATGACCAGCAGTGGTCGTCCGTCGATCCGCTCATATCTCGGATCTGAGAAATGACGGCAGAACTCGTCGACCAAGGCCTCATCATCGGCTTCATCATAGTCCTGCTGGATGAGCACGTCGTCATCGAAGCCGTCCCAGCGTCGTGTCCAGTTTTCGTTGGCCCAGATCAGGAAGAACGGAAATTCCAGGTCGGTTTTCTCGAGAAAAATTTCGATAGGTTGGTCGAGCAATCGCTTGCCATTGAACCAGTAGAAATAGAAGGCGAATCCCGAGATCAGTGCGGCCTTGGCCAACTCGATCTGGCGACGAAGGGTGTCCGGGTTCCTCAGGTCATAGAAGCCAAGATCCCGGGGTAGGCGCGGCTGTTGGTGTCCGACAAAACGAGGCAGTGCTCGAGTGACATTGCGCCACTCGGTAAAGCCAGCACCCCACCAGCGATCATTTTCCTCGATGGGATGGAATTGCGGCAGATAGAAGGCGAAAACTCTGGCGCGCATTTCCTCCGGAAATACACTCGAGGTGCTGTCGAGTTCTTCGAATGCTTCGCCTGACTGGTGAGAATCTGCAATCAGGGCAAGTGTGTTTCTAGCGGCGTCGTCTGGCGAATAAGTGTTCGTGACGGGAAGAAAATCACCTTCATCGTGACCATTTTCAAGAAAGTGGCTCAAAGGGTTTTTCTCAAGTCCAAGCGAGTTGTAAACCGTTCTTCCGTAACGCACAAAAGAGAAACGAGGGCTAATTTCAAGCCCTTCTCGCCAACCCCGCTCTAGGTAATGTGCGAGGGGATGCATCCCCGCAGAGACAAGCTGAGGGTTGTTTGACAGGTAGAATTTGGTGTCAAAGTAACTATTGGGAGAATGCTTGCGCGACCCTTCATGCAGGTAGTGGCCGAGAAGTGACGGAGGGTTTACCGCTGGGCCGAGCTGCTTTCGATAGTGCGTTGGGGAAAATAGTGGACTAGGCTTGCGGCCTTCAGCTTCGCCAAACAATAAATAGTGGACTAGGGGGATCATGTCGGACGTGGCCACATCCGGATTCTGTTTCAGGTACCACTGTGTGTCGAACAGGAAGCACGGGTTGCGCTTTTCCGAGGAACCCTGAAAGTAGTAATGAACGACCGCCTCGCAGTCAGCGCCTTCAATGTCAGGGTACGTGGCGCGGTACCAGCGCTCATCGAACACATCGGAAGCCAATATTTCGCGGATTTGGCTCTCTTCTTTGGAAAGCAGTCGACCAGTAATGCGGGCCGCCAAATGGCGAAGGACGCTAATCATCAGTTCTCGAATGGCAATCTGCGGGTAATCCGCCAATGTTAACTTTTTTTGGCTGCGACCATTCCTTCTGGCTATCTGCTCCTGCAGCTTGTTGCAACGACCTTGCCTGCAACCTACAGGCCGGTTCTTTCCCAGTTCCAGGCATGGCTGATGATGTCCTCGATATCCGGAAACCTCGGGGACCAGCCTAGCTCTGCGCGGGCGCGATCTGCGTTTGCGACCAATATGGCCGGGTCTCCGGCGCGACGATCCCGTTCAATCACCTGAATGGGACGGCCGGTAACCGATTTGGCGGCTTCGATGATTTGGGCCACGCTGAAGCCCTTGCCGTTCCCGAGGTTGTAGGCGCTTCCCTTTGCTCCAGAGCGAAGACTTTCGAGTGCGGCAAGGTGGGCATTGCAGAGGTCGGAAATGTGGATGTAGTCGCGGATGCAAGTGCCGTCGGGAGTCGGATAATCCCGGCCGAAAACCTGAATTGCGTCTTGCCTGCCGGAAGCAACTCTCAGAATCAGCGGTATCAGATGGGTTTCTGGCTCATGCCTTTCCCCAAGTTCTCCGTCAGGATCGGCGCCTGCCGCGTTGAAGTAGCGAAGGCTGATCGTACGAAGTCCATATGCAGACTCATAGTCCTGAAGCACCTGTTCCATGAACCATTTGCTGCGGCCGTAGGGGTTGATCGGGCTTATGGGTGATGATTCATCGAGTGGGGTGGATCCTGCCTGTCCGTATACCGCGGCTGTGGAAGAAAAAACCAGCTCCTTGACACCATGGCGAAGCATGGCATCCAAGAGGGTCATCATCGCGCAGACATTGTTGTTGTAATACTTTGCCGGTTCTCGGACTGACTCTTCAACCTGTATCAGCCCGGCGAAATGCATGACGCAATCAATTTTCTGGCTGCGGAATAGCGGTTCGAGCACATCCGGGGCTCCGCAATTCCCGACAATCAGTTTGGCACCAAGTACGGCGTCCGCGTGTCCATTGGACAGGTCGTCGAGGACGACTGGCTCGTGGCCGGCATTGCGTAGCTGCTTGACCATGTGGGAACCGATGTAGCCGGCCCCGCCAACGACGAGAACTTTCATGGTTGATCCATTCCTCAGCGAGTAGCCAAGCCGTTCAGAAGGGAAAGCTCTGCTGGCGGGCGCTGCAGGTCCAGCGTGAAAGGAACGCCGTGGATTGACAAGTTGGGGTTGTAAGCGGGGTCATTGGCAATCCGGCTTGCCCACCGTAATTGCATGATGCTTGCTTCCGAGCGAAAACGTGAAAGCTTCTCGGGTGAGTCTTCAAGCCCCCGCGTTGCGGATTCGTGGTGTCTCAATCGGGCATGCGGTGTCCAAAGGATCCGGTACCCGGACTCGACCAGTTTCAGACAGTAGTCCACATCGTTAAATGCGACTGCCAGAGATTCGTCCAGCCCTCCGACTTCCAGAAAACAGGTGCGGCGGCTGAGCAGGCAGGCGGCTGTCGTCGCGGAAAGGGACTGCGTGAGTTCAAGGCGTCCCATTTGACCAGGCGTCCCGACGGGTTGGCCGCTATACGGATGCCCAGCTATGCCGTGAATCCCAAGTATGACGCCAGCATGCTGGATTGTCCCATTGGGATATTCCAGCATTGCGCCAACGGCGCCCACTTTCGGCCGAACAGCCAGAGAGACCATTTCAGCAAGCCAATCTGGATCTCGTGCTTCGATGTCGTTGTTGACGAGGCCGATCAATTCAGATTCCACGTGGCGAGCGGCAATGTTGTTGAGTCTTGAAAAATTGAACGGCTCGTCTATGCGGATGACGTCCACCGTCGGGTGCTGTTGCGCTGCACGTCTCATCCACGCAATCGTTGCGCTTTCGGCTGAACCGTTGTCGACCACCAGTATCCGCAGGCGAGGGTAGCGGGTGACGGATATGAGGCTATCGACACACGGCTGTAGCAGGTCCAATCGGTCTCTGGTCGGAATGATCAGGCAGACTTCCGGAAGGCTCTGTGGAAGCGGATAGCGGATGCGCATCCGGCCGTGTCTGAGCAACTCGGCACGCGCTCCTGGGACAGTCCTGTCGAGGTGGTCGGACACCGCTCGCAGTGATGCGTCCGCGGCGTAGGATTTTTCTTCGCCCGCCTTCGCTGTAGAACCGGATATTGCGCGCCAATGATAGACAACCGTTGGAATATGGAGGACCTCAGAGTCAGCGAGAACTTCGCTTGCGCGAAGAACCAGGTCGTGGTCCTGGCTTCCTTCGTAGCCCTCCCTGAAGCCACCAAGTTCGCGCAGGAGTTCTGTGGAGTAGACGCCCAGGTGGGATACGAAATTTTGACCCAGCAGCAACTCCCTGTCGAAATCGGGTTTGAAGTAGGGGTCGAAGTGCTCCCCTCCTTCAGAGATCTTGTCCTCATCACTGTAAAGGAGACGAACACCGGGACAATTGGCGATGGCACATGCAATCCACCCGAGTGCGTCAACCGCAAGCTCGTCGTCGTGATCGAGTAGCGCAACGAACGGAGCCGTCGCGAGCTGCAATGCGAAGTT
Source organism: Planctomycetales bacterium (assembly GCA_020427155.1). Classification (GTDB taxonomy): domain Bacteria; phylum Planctomycetota; class Planctomycetia; order Pirellulales; family Lacipirellulaceae; genus Bythopirellula. The sequence continues at coordinate 6,220 of JAGQOW010000145.1, forward strand.
TGACGCGGCGCAGATATGGCCGTTCTTCTCCCGGAATATGACCTTTATTCGCTGGTCTGTGGCTGCGTAGCGCTGAAGAATTTGGCGTACTTCGGGATTCGTCGAAGCGTCATCAGCAATGCAAAGCTCCCAGTTGTGATAGCTCTGTTGGACCACCGAGTCCAGACATTTCGTGAGCCATCGCACTTGCGTATTGAACACGGGAAGCAAAACGGCGATTTTTGGCGGGTCGTTCAATGTATCGAGATATTGCCGGAGTGCCTTTCGGGCCTCGTCGTTCGACTCGGCCCAGAAATGGCGCCATTCAGCGTAAGGGACGCCAGAGGCGGAGGAACTTGAGGCGAACTCCTGGCTCATTGCCTCAAGCTGGGATATCGACCGGGTCTTCAGAAGGTGTCGAGCTGTTTTCCATGCAAAACGTAGGAAACTGCGGGACAGGATGGGTTTTGGGATTCCCGGCCAGACCACCCGAAGAAGTGCCTCAATTCGCCCAAGTCCGCGTAACCGCACCGGTCCGATGCAGACTGAGCCAGGCGAATCAGAGAGAATCAGCCGGATATCCTTGATATGAGCGGGAAGCTGTACCAGCAGTCGCTGACGTTTTCCGGGTGAGAAGTGCAGCGGCAGTTGTAAATCCGTGTTCCCCAGATTCGTTGACTGGTTGATAGAAAGTCGTGCGGCAACAGGGTGGATGCTTCCCATGTCCACGTCCAGTGACAATAGGGACCAGCCCTCCGGTAGTACTTGCTGGGGGTGAAGCCGGAATGCCATGGGCCCTCGCTTAAACTCAAAGCAGTCGATGGGGCCAGATGCCGAGGAAAGCAGGGTTGCTGCTTCTACCGGTTCATGGAGCAGGAGTGTGGTGGGCATCCGCATTGTCCGGGTGTCTGTTCGGGGCGTGCTGTTGGTTTTTCAGCTTCCCTGCGACACTAGTGATTCTTTATTCGGTTGGAGTGTATGGGTCTGCAGGACGAACGCGACGGATTTGCGGTGCAGGGCAACGCTCTGGGCGCGGTCGTCGTCAACTTCAATACGTCGACGGAGACGCTCGAGTGTATCGCGTCTTTGTTGAGGCTTGGTACGCGGATTGATCGCATCATCGTGGTGGACAACGCTTCGGCTGAATCAGACCGTAGGGCCTTGCGGGTAGGTATCGAGCATTATGACGCCACGGTTTTTCTAGTGGAGGCCCAGGAAAACCTCGGTTTTTCCGGCGGCTGCAATCTTGGAATCGCTCGATTGCTTGAATTGGCGAACATCCAACGCGTCCTGCTCCTGAACAGCGATGCCCTAGCGTATCCGGCCATGTCTGGTTGGCTGGATACGCAGTCTGCCGACATTGCTGGTGCCACCGTGGTGAAAGCGGGTGGAGGTGGCGAAGTGGATTCAAGGGGGATCGTGATGTATTCCTCGGCCTTGGCCTCGAACAGGCAGGGTCTGGAAGAGCCCTTGCTGGGCCCAACGGGTGGTTGCGCGATCTACTCGAGGCGATTTCTCGAGCATGTGCAACATGTGCATGGTTACATCTTCGATCCTGACTTCTTTTGTTACGCAGAAGACACCGATCTTGCTGCCAGGGCTATTCTCCTCGGGTACGTGCCTGAGCACTGCGACGATGTTGTTGCCGAGCACATTGGGCAGGTCAGTAGTGGCGGTGGGTTCAATGGCTTCGTGCTGTACCACGGAATCAGAAATTCGATATGGGTTGGTTTGAAGTGCTTTCCGCTATGGAGTCTGCTGAAACGAGCCCCTTTTATTCTGGCGTTGCATATCGGAATTTGCATGCGGCACGGCTCGTCTGGTCAGCTGCGTACATTGCTTCGGCTTTACTTCGATGCCCTTAGGGGAATGCCGAGGATGTTGCGGAAACGTCGGGCTATTCAGAAGGCACGTGTCGCTTCGATTCGTGATTTTGAGCAGCGAATCAGTCGTCGCTTCTATGAGCCTCGCTATGTTCGCCAGGCTGTCCGTGAACTTATGGGTGCCCGCGAGACGAAACGTTAGTTCTGACGCTCATCCAGAATGGATTCGATGCGTGTAATTCGTTCTAGGATTGAGGCGGACAGAGAGTCCCTGCAGAACTGAATCTCGATTCGCGAGATGCTAGAGGTTCCGGCTTCCTTTTCCCTAGTCCGCAGGTCGATTTCGAAGTGTGGATCCTTGTGATTTGAAAGAAATCGCAAGAACTCGCCTTCCCGTTCCTTCAGTCGTATCCCATTGACCGTTCGTACCGGGAATTGCTCCTTGTCCAAGACATTCCCATCCACAAGGATGCGCGCAATCCGGAATACTCCACGACTGTTGGCCGGATCAATGCGGATAAAAGGCTTCTTGGCGTCTGCCGGCAGTGCTACTACGCACCGAAGCATCTCGCCGTGACTATCTTCATAGTGGGTGTTGGCGCAAGCATCCTCTCGGAATTGTTCGTTGCTGGATCGCCAGAAAACTGTCACGACGTCCCGCCTCCCCGGTGAAACCGGTATGTCCAACAGATCGACCAAGAGTTGAGGATCGATAACTTTTGGGGCGGGTATTTGCTTTCGTTGGGCGAGATCTGCGAGATGCAAAATGTAGCCACCCCACAGTGCTAGTTGAGGCGAGAGTTCTGCACGTAAAGATTCTTCCGCTGTGCGGTCAATTGACGGAAAGGTTTTACTCGTTATCAATTTTTCTGCCAGCCTCAGCAACGGGTTGGGTTCGAGAGCATGATTTGCGGTGGAGCTTAGCGGAGAATGTGAAAGAGAAGGATTCAAAAATGAGTCTATATCCTGTTTTGCCTGATCTGGGCTGGCTGGCCAATTTCTTCCCATTCTTCTTTCAAGCGTGTCTATCGTTCTCCGCCAATTCCGTAACAGATCTTCGTAGGACACCAGGGAATGGTGCTGATCGCTTGCTGCATGCGCAGCGTCTGACAGATGAAGCGCCCAGAGGAGTTTTGCCTGCTCAGGGGGCATGTCGTCTCGGCGGATCAGGGATCTGACGACGGCCGTCCTGTCACGAACCATGACAAGTACGAAGGGTTGAATTCCGCGCTCGGAAAGCAGCTGGATCCACAGAGGTAGGAATCGACTAATTCGTGGATCCTTGATCACGAAACAATCCGATTCGGAGAAATCGGCGTCGATCAAACTTTCGATCTGCTCGCGCGCGAGGGCCGACGCAGAGGATTCGATCCAACGATGGGGCAGGGCGGCCACACTGTCCCACCGAAGGCCAAATGCTGCGAGCAGCTGATCATGAATCTTGACGACGCCCGCATGCTCCCAATAGCCGCGCTCGTTTTCCGGTGAGGCCGGCAGGATTCGGGAGCCGATGGATGCTCCCAGTAAGTTGCAGATGCGAGCCATGGCGGAGGTTCCGCTACGGTGCATGCCGGCAACAAGGATGGCGGTTTTTGGGGGCACGGGGATTCTTTGAGAGGACAAAATGATGGGCTTTCGTCAACGGTTGGCTAGGCAGAAGGGAGTCCGCTTGGATGCTTTCCAGATTGCCTAAAAGTAACAGTGTAGCGACAGATGTGGGTATTCATGGAGGTCAGGCAATTTGGTTCCCCTGCGTGCGCCGCCGCGGTGTTGCATGTCTCGTTGCTCCCTTGTTCATGATGGTGCCTCAAGCGCCACCCTGCTGCACGACCGTTTCGATAGGGGCGGTCGTACCATTGGCCAGTGTGGGATCGTATTCGCCTAAGGCTACAATTCACCATCTCAACCAATACAGGAGTTGGCCCAGTGACTGATGGAGCGGTGGCGGCCGTCGGCAAGCCGGTGGTCGGTGCGGTAGAAGCCCTGCAGGGAATCGTGGCTGATTGCCAAGTTCTGGCAGTAGGCGGTTTTGGCCTTTGCGGCATTCCCGAAGCCCTGATCGCTGCGTTGCGCGATTCCGGGGTCAAGGGTCTGACGGTGATTTCGAACAACGCCGGTGTGGATGGCTTTGGGCTGGGTCTGCTGCTGGAGACGAGGCAGATCAAGAAAATGATTTCCTCCTACGTTGGCGAAAACAAGGAATTCGAACGACAGTTCCTGTCCAATGAACTGGAGCTGGAGTTCAATCCGCAGGGCACGCTGGCCGAACGCCTGCGTGCTGGTGGTGCGGGTATTCCTGCTTTCTACACCCGGACGGGTTACGGCACGGTGGTTGCCGATGGCAAGGAAACCCGGCAGTTCGGCGAGCACTGGTATGTGATGGAAACCGCGCTGATCGCCGATGTGTCGCTGGTGAAGGCGTGGAAGGCCGATAAGGCCGGCAACCTCGTCTTCCGCAAGACCGCGCGCAATTTCAATCCGGCCGCTGCAATGGCCGGCAAGGTCTGCGTGGCCGAGGTCGAGGAACTGGTCGAAGTTGGCGAGATCGATCC